>DYIV01000063.1 GCA_020723435.1 Slackia heliotrinireducens
GCGACTGCCGCCGGAGCTGATGCACGGCAAACCGGCCGAGCCGCCGTCCGATCCTGGCGACATCGCCGGCTTGCTCTGGGAATACGGCTGGCGGACCATCCGGGCGATTCACGAGACGGTGCCGATCGTCAAGATCAACTCAGCCTACTTCGAGCGTTACCACGCGGCGGGGGTTCAGGTCTATCACGATCTGGTCGGCGAGGCCGCGGCCCGCGGGCTGCTGTCGAGCACGATCGTCGCCGTCGCGGCCGCGGTCGCTCTCGTCGGAGCGTCCGGATGGCTGCCGCCGGGCACGGCGGGGACGGCCGCCCGTGCCTCACTGGGCGTGGTAGCCGTTCTCCTCGGCGTCGCGACGCTGCTCGTTGTCTCCGAACGACCGGGTCGCTGGGTCGCCGTCAAGGCGGACCGGGCCAAGCACAGGCTGACCGCGCGTCTCTGGCAAGGCCTCGCCTCACAGACGGACTTCTTCCGGCAGGCGCTGCGTGCCGTGTCACGTCGGCCGGCGGCTCTTGCCGCCGCCGGGGCGTGCGAAGTGTGTTCCTGGGTCCTGATAGTCATCGTCGGGCCCTTGGTCTTGATGGCGCTGGGATATGAGGGACCGCTCTGGATCGTCTCGCTGCGGGTTCTCGCGCTGTTCATGGTCATTCCGATGTCGCCAACTCCGGGATCGGCCGGAACGGCCGAGGTGGGTTTCTTTGTCGTGGGGCAGGGCCTGGTCAGGCCCGAGGTGATGGCGCCGGCGGTGCTGCTGTGGCGGGGCGTAATGTACTATCTGCCGCTGTTCGTCGGTGGGATCGCCTTCGGATGGTTCGGCGTCCGCGAGGAGGCGTCGGTGCGCAAGGATTGAGGGCTCTGGAGGTTTGCGTGCGGGTCGGGTATATCTCAGGACACCTGGGAGTGGCTGGCGGGTCAAGTGACAGGAGAGTTGGATGATCTACCTAGGCGCGGATCACGCGGGATACTCGCTGAAAGAAGCGGTGAGGAGACATCTGGACGAGAGGGGCTTGGACTACGAGGATATCGGGACGTTCTCGACCGAGAGCGCGGACTATCCGGACTACGCGTTTGCCGTGGCGGATCGAGTCGTGGCGGGGCAAGACGAGGACCGGGGTATTCTGCTGTGCCACACGGGCATCGGCACCTGCATCGCCGCGAACAAGGTGCCCGGCGTGCTGGCGGCGCTCGCCTACAATGTCGAGGTGGCGCAGCGAGCGCGCAATGACGAGGATGCGAACGTGCTGTGCATCGGCGCCAACGAGACCGACGAAGGTGAGGCGCTTGCTATAGTGGACGCCTTCCTCGACACGCCTTTCTCCCACGCCGAGCGGCACGAACGTCGTCTCGGCAAGATCTCGACGCGCGAGAGGCGCTCCGGTGTCTCGGCCGCCCGGCTTCGCGAGGCGGTCGCCGCTCGTTTGAAGAGGCTCGCGGCCGACCAGACCGTCCGTTCACTGTGGAACAAGGATCTGTCCATCTGGCAGGCGGACAACGAGACCAAGGCGCGGATCGCCGATCGACTTGGCTGGCTGGGGAGCGCTCAGGCGATGGCGCCGGAAGTAGAGGAGCTGCGGCGATTTGCCAAGGCGCTGGCGGGTGACGGGTTCACCGACGCGGCTCTTCTCGGGATGGGAGGATCGAGTCTCGCGCCACATGTCTTCTCTGAGGTCTTCGGGGCGGCACCGGGCTATTTGCGTCTGCACGTCCTAGACACCACGGACCCCGACATGATCGCGACGTTTCTGGCCGACGTCGACTTGGCCGGCACCGTCTTCCTGGCGGCCAGTAAGTCCGGGAAGACGATCGAGCCGCTCTCGCAGATAGCCATCTTCGGCGGCGAGCTGGCCGAATCAGGCGAGGATATCGCGGAGCATTTCGTATCGCTCACAGATCCGGGCACCCCTCTGGAGACGGCGGCCGGGAAGAACGGCTTTAGGCGGCTCTTCTCGACCCCGCCGGACGTGGGCGGCCGCTACTCGGCCCTCACGTACTTCGGGATGGCGCCGGCCGCGCTGCTCGGTGTTGACATCGGCGAGATCGTCTCGCGCGCGGCCGCAATGGAGCGCGCCTGCGGCCCTGACGTCGGGGAGACGGAAAACCCTGGGGCCGCGTTGGGGGCACTGCTCGCCGAGGGCGCTCGCGGCGGACGCGACAAGTTGTCGCTCGTCGTGAGCGAACAGATCGCGGCGTTTTCTTTGTGGATAGAACAGCTCGTCGCGGAGTCGACCGGCAAGCAGGGCAAAGGCGTCATTCCCATCGTCAACGAGAAACCTGGTGTGGCGGGGGTCTACGGCGACGATCGCCTCTTCGTCGTGATGCGCCTTGCGGCGGATGACGCCCTGGGTCACTGGGCGGACGAGATGCGCGATGCGGGCCATCCGGTTGAGGAGATAGTCCTCAAAGACAGCTACGACTTGGGGGGCGAGTTCATCCGCTGGATGATCGCGACGGCGGTGGCGGGGGCCATCCTCGGCGTCAATCCGTTCGACGAGCCGAACGTAACCGAGGCCAAGGAGCTGACCCAGGAGCTGCTGGGCGCCGGAGTCGCCTTGCCGGAACCGGACGGGCGCTTCGACGAGACGAAGGCGTTCGCTAGCCCGCCCGTGCGCATGGCCACCGCCGGGGCCGAGCTGTCGAGCCCCAGGGGGGCCTTGTCGACGCTTGCGGGAACGATCGCTCGCGGCGACTACTTCGCGATTCTTGCCTATCTGCCGATGGACGGTCGCGTCGAGGCTCCGCTCGAGCGCGTCCGCATCTCCCTGCGTGACCGCCTGAGGGTGGCCACCTGCCTCCAGTACGGTCCCCGCTATCTGCACTCGACCGGCCAAGCGCACAAAGGCGGGCCGAACAGCGGCGTATACCTAATAGTCACTCGGAGGCCCGGCATCGATCAGCAGGTGCCGGAAGAGGACTATACGATGGGCGAGCTCCAGCTTGCTCAGGCGTACGGCGACTTCCAGGCGCTATCGCGTCACGGCCGACGAGTCTTGTGGCTGCATCTGCCCTCGGGCGATCGGACGGAGCTGACGGAGCTGGCGGCCGCGCTGGAGGGCGGGCTGGCCTAGGGAGCCTGCGTTTCAGTCTCTATCGGCGCATCCTTGCCGCCCGCGGCTCTGAGCCAGGCGGCGCGCCAGAAACCGGCGAGGTCGGCGATCGCGCAGGAGAAGACTTCCGTCGCCAGCATCTCGAATCCTTGCGGGCCGAGCGCCCGTTGCAGGTGCTGCAGACTCGCGCATCCCTCTGGGATGTGCGTCCGTGCCAGCCGACGCGCCCGCTCAACGATGTGGATCGCCTCGCGGACCGGTGCCGCCACAGCGCGTGGCGATGCGGCGAAACGCGTCATGGCCGTCGCCGAGATAACGGAGAGTGGTGAATCCTCGTCGGCGCCTAGAACCGGCATTTCGTTGCCGGCCAAAACGAACCACTCCTCCCATGCCGCCTCGAGCTCGTGATGGAACGCGGACGGGATGCGTCCAGTCAGGTTTTCGGCGCCCACGCGAGGATCGACGTGAAGAGGGCAGTTTGCGTCGGCGACATAGTGCCCGAGGATGAAGAATGCGAGCGCCGCCTGCGAGTCTGGGAATGGGCCGTCAATGCGGCCGAGGTGGGCGATCGCGTCGTCGTATAGGCCGCGTATGCGCAGCGGCAGGATGTCATGCACCGTCACGCGCTCGCTGCGGCACACGTGCGCGGTGTTGACGTCGCCGAAGCAAACGTCGGGCAGCCACGAACTCCCAAGCCACATCTCCTTGGGATGTGTGCGCAGCAGCGTGGCAAGGACCGCAGTGTGGGCATCTCCCTCCAGGAGATTCGCTGCTTGATCTGCGATCCAGACATGTGTTCGTGCTCTCACGGGGACAACCCATCCTTCGAGGCATTAGGTATGCTTATGGCACCGATAAGGAGTATACACGAAACCCTCCTGTGCCGCCAGGGCCGTCTGCTACATACATTATCGTCACCGCGCGCTTGCTTGATGAGGGCAGGGGCCTGCCGGAAGGACGGCCGGGTTCGTGTCGTGAGGTGCCGATTTGGGAAAGAGACGAGCATGGAAGCGGCGATAGACAGGCCGGATGCGATCTTGGAGCGCAAACGCCGCAAGCTTCGAGAGGAATACGCGGCGATGAGAAGGGTTCTTGTCGCCTTCTCCGGTGGAAGAGACAGCGTGCTGCTGCTGCATGAAGCGTTGACCGCGCTCGGCGCCGAGAACGTGTGGGTCGTGACGGCCTCTTCTCGGATTCGGCCGAAGGCGGAGCTGGAGGTGGCGCGTCAGGTCGCGGACGCCTTCGGCGTCGAGCTGACCACGATAGAGACGCACGAGCTGTCGATGGGATCGTTCCGGGCCAATGGACCCGAGCGCTGCCGAGTCTGCAAGGCCCACCTCTTTGGCATCCTGCGTCGGATGGCCGGCGCCGAGTCGATCGGGCACGTGGTCGACGGTCTAAACAGCACCGAGCGCGAGGAACGAGACGAGCTGCTGCTGACGCCCGCCGAGCTTGGCATTGCGTCGCCGCTGGCCGACGCGGGCCTGACCCGACGCGATGTGCGGCGGATTATCGAGGCTGAAGACCTGCCGGTCTCACGGCGCAAGACGCACTGCCTGGCGAGCAGAGTCTCCGCGGGCATTCCTCTCACGGGCGAGCTGCTTGAGCGAATCGAGCGCGCCGAGACGCTGATCGAGCAGAGAGGGTTTTCGGAGGCAATCGTGCGACTGCACTCGGACGGACTGGCGCGAATCAAAGTGCCGGCCGGCGAGATCGGGGTCATCTTCCAGAACGGACTCACTGCCGAGTTGGCGAAGGAAGTGAGCGCTCTCGGCTTCGACAACGTCGCCGTCGACCTGAACGGCACGTAGCACACTCAACGTCCCTGATTGGAGGAGTCGGCTGCCCTCAGCGTGGCAGGGAAGAGCGCGCGTTCGGAGAAGCAAGCCGAGGGCCGGCCGAGAGGGAGGTCCGGCTCCGGTCTTGTCGCGGCCGGGCCGTGAGAACGAAAGCAGGGAACTGAGTCAGTGGCGCCGACACGCGCTGTCATCATCTACAATCCGACATCTGGATTCGTTCGTCACAAGTCCGGTTACGTCGCCACCATGATCGAGTTGCTCCGGGCAAACGGCGTCGAGGCGGAGGCCTGCCCGACATCGAGCCCCAGTGAAGGAGCCGACATCGCTCGCCGAGCGGTCACGCGGGGGACCGATATCGTCATCAGCCATGGTGGCGACGGCACGGTCAATGAGGTCATCCAGGGCATGGTGGGCGGCGCGGCTACGCTGGCCGTGTGGTCCGGAGGGACCGCGAACATCGTCGCGCGCGAGCTCGGCCTCCCGTGGAGGAAGGAGGAGCTCGCGCCCATCATAGGGGCGGGTCGATCGGTGCGGATATCCCTGGGGCGCGCCACCTTGGCGGGCCCATCCGACCGAGGCGATTTCATCACGCGGTACTTCATCATGGTTGCCGGCATCGGTCTGGACGCCTCGGTCTGCCGCGAGGTTAGCCCCTCGCTTAAGCGGCTCAGCGGGAAGTTCGCATTCGGCGTCTCGGCGACGAAACACCTCGCCGTGTGGCGGCAGACGCCGTTCAGGCTCACCGTCGGGGATCGAACGGTCGAAGCGGCCTTTGCTGTGGTGGCGAACGGGGCGCGCTATGGCGCGCCCGTGGTTCTGACCCCTGAGGCGCGGCTGGAGGAGGGCTCGTTCGAGGTCTTTGCCTTGCCCGTTCAGGAGCGCAACCTGGCCTACCTCGGCGAGTTGCTGAGGTGCCGGCGCGACGGACCCGAAACCACAAGCGGCACGGCCATGCGAGGCGGCACCGTCGAGGCTGTATCCGACGACGAAGTATGGGTGCAGCTAGACGGAGAGGTCGCTGGCCGCCTGCCGGCGCGCTTCGAGATCGTGCCGGAGGCTCTGTCGGTCATCGTGTCCTAGAAATAAGGGGACACCACACTCAATCCCGATCGGTCTCGCCTCTGTGGTCGGAGGCCAGTCTCTTGGCGCTGCGCCGCTGGAGCACAAACCCCGCCCCCACGGCGACAAGCAGCGTAATTGCCGCGCCAACCAGACCCGCCGTGCTCGTGCCAGCGTCGACCGCGGGCCAGGACGGAGTATCCTCCGCCGTTTCGCCACCTGCCGGCGGTTCTGCCGTGGGAAAAGCGTAGTCGGGCAGGAAGGCCGTCTTCTCCTGAATCGATGCCAGCGTCCTGTGCACGGTGGCCGAGATGCCCTCAACTTCCCCTTTGCCGGTGACCTTGGCGATTGACCACTCAAGGCCGTCGGGGTTGGCGGAGGCGAACCAGGAGAAAGCGGCGCCCGCGACTACGGCGGCGACTGTGAGCCCGATGAGCACCGGCCTGATGTCGACGCCTCGAAGCGGCTTGCTTGCCGCGACCCTGCCCAAGAGCTCCGGCCGCGCTTGGCGTACGAACAAGATCACCGCCGCCGTCGCCAGGCCCTCCACGAGCCCGATTGCGAGGTGAATCGGGAGCATCATGACGACGAATGTGCCGAAGGGCAGCTCGCTGATGCCGGAGAGTGCGGTCTCCGCCACAACGCCCAGCGCGCCCAGTTGCAGGCCGACAGCGGCTCCCAGAATCGATCCCGCCACGATGCGACGGGGCGTCGGATCGTCTCTCACGATCTTCCGATATATCAGCGGAAAGGCCACAAATGCCGGGAAGAAGCCGAGGTTGAAGATGTTGCACCCGAGCGCGAGTAGGCCGCCGTCGGCGAAGAACAACGCCTGCACGGTGAGCACCGACGCCATCACTAAGAAGGCCGCTTCCGGCCCGAGCAGGATCGCCAGAATCAGCCCCCCGCCAAGATGTCCGCTCGATCCGGTCCCCGGAATCGTGAAGTTGAGCATCTGAGACGCGAATATGAATGCTCCCGTGACTCCCATGAGTGGGATCTTGCTCTGATCTGGGTCCTCGCGGACCTTCTTGGCGCAGTAGACGGTCGTCGCGCCTGCCGCCGTCCACATCGCCGCTCCGACAGCGGGTGATATGAGCGCATCTGCCATGTGCATTGGTCTGCCTCCCCTTGGCATGGCCGACAGTGAAGTCCTCAGGCAGTAGCATGAATCAGCACTTCGTGCTACCACTGGCAACACAGTACCGTCTTCCGCCCAGGCTGTCAACAGCTCTTTCAGTGGCAGGCAGCTTCAGTGTTATTCGCCGAAGTGTAGGCCGGCGGCGGAGACGGGTGGCGAGCATGGTGCGTGTCGTGCTACCATTTGGCGTATCGTATACACGGCGGAGAAGAAGGAGCTGCGATTATGCCCGAAGTCGTGCGATTCGGCATCTCCACCGACGAGCGCCTCTTGGAGCGGTTTGACGCGCTCATTGCCGAGAAGGGCTACGTCAATCGGTCCGAAGCGATACGGGACCTGATCAGGAACGCCCTTGTCGAGGAGCAGTGGAACGTGGGCGAGGAAGAAGCGGTCGGGACCGTGACGCTCGTGTACGATCATCACTTCACGGATCTGTCGGACAAGCTCACCGAGCACCAGCACTCGCACCACGAGGCCATCCTATCTTCACTACACATCCACTTGGATGCTCACCACTGTCTGGAGGTCGTTGTCCTCAAGGGCAGAGCGAACGACATCAAGCGACTTGCCGAAGAACTGATCGGGACCAAGGGCGTCAAGCACGGCAAGTTCGTGGCGACGGCGACCGGCGAAGGCATAGTCTGAGGACGGCGGATTGCCATGCCATCTATCGAACAAGGGCTCTACCAGCTTGGCCGCCTCGACGAACTCGCGGGCCAGGACACATCTGTCCACCGGCTGGATCCGCGGGCCAAGGTCGTCACGACGCTTGTCTTTCTGATTTGCGTCGTCTCCTTCGGTAAGTACGAGATCCTATCCATGCTGCCGTTCGCCATCTTCCCGATCGTCATGGCCGGCCAGGGCAATCTACCTCTGGACTTCCTGGCGCGCCGGCTTCTCATCGTGGCTCCGTTCGCCGTTGTCGTGGGGATGTTTAACCCGCTGCTCGACCGGGCTGTCGTGGTGCAGCTCGGCGGACTGGGTGTCTCCGGCGGCTGGATTTCGTTCACGTCGATCATGATTCGGTTCGGTCTCACCACGGTCGCGGCGCTGGTGCTCGTCGGCACTACCAGTTTCTACAGCGTCTGCATGGCAATCGAGCGCCTGGGGGCGCCCGATGTCTTCGCGACACAGCTCCTCTTCCTTTACCGGTACATATTTGTGCTGGGGGAGGATGCCATGCGGATGGCCCGCGCGCGAGCCCTTCGGTCGTTTGATGGACGAGGGATGGGGCTGCGGGTCTACGGTCACATCCTCGGACACCTGTTGCTGCGCACCTACGACCGGGCGCAGCGAGTCTATCTCGCCATGCTGTGCCGGGGGTTCGACGGTCAGGTACGGGTGATCAAGGCGCCGCACATGACCGGGCGCGACGTCGCCTTCATGGTAGGGTGGTCGGTCGCCTTTCTCTTTTTCCGCTTCAACAACGTGCCACTCCTGCTTGGCCGAGTCGCCACGAGGGTGATCGCATGAGCCATCACACCATCGAAATGCGTGACGTGGACTTCTCCTATCCGGATGGCACTCCGGCGCTGGAGGGTGTCTCTTTCACGATCACCCACGGCGAATCGGTTGCGATAGTAGGCGCCAACGGCGCGGGGAAGTCAACGCTGCTCATGCATCTGAACGGCTTCTTGATGCCGACGAGCGGAGCCGTGCGTGTCGGTGACGCCCCCGTGACGAAAGAGACGCTACGAGACGTCCGCAAGACCGTCGGAATGGTCTTTCAGGACCCGGACGATCAGTTGTTCATGCCCACCGTTCATGAAGATGTCGCCTTCGGTCCGATGAACCTGGGTCTTCCGGTGGAGGAGATCGAGACTCGGGTCGATGACGCCCTGGAACGTGTCAATGCGTCGAGGCTCAAGAACAGGCCGCCGTACCGGTTGTCCGGCGGTGAGAAGCGAGCGGTTGCCATCGCCACCGTGCTTGCCATGTGGCCCAGCATTCTCGTCATGGATGAACCGACGTCGAACCTCGATCCGCGCGCCCGCCGGGACCTGATTGAGTTGCTAAGGACATTTGAGCACAGCAAGTTGATCGCGACTCACGATCTGGACATGGCGCTCGACCTTTGCGATCGCACGATCGTAATGAAAGACGGCGCCATAACCGCCGACGGGCCGACGGCGGAGATCTTCTCAGACGACGCGCTGCTGGACGCAAGTCGTCTCGAACGGCCGCTGAGTATGAGGGATCCCGGTCCAGGAGACACGGCGTAGGTTGTCACACGGCGGGACGGCGTGGGCGCTTGCCGCGCGTGCGAGCGAGGCGCCAAGTTGAATGTGGCCTATGCTTCTGATAGAAGAATCATATAGGCAGTTCGACGCGGGAGGGCATCGCAGTGGGCAAAGTCATCTTCATCAACTCCGAGAACCTGGGTCACGGAGACGACGAGCTGGGGTCGAAGCTTGCCGGCATGTTTCTGTACTCTCTGGGCCAGACCGAGCCCAAGCCGGATGCCGTCGTCTTGATGAACAGCGGCGTCAGGCTTGCCGTGGAAGGCTCATCGGCCGTGGAGCATCTCGAGGCTTTGGCGACGGCCGGCACAAGGGTCTACGCTTGCGGCACTTGCCTGGACTTCTTCGGTGTGAAAGAGCGGCTCGCCGTCGGCGAGGTGGGGAACATGGAAACCACGGCCGAGCTGTTCATGTCACACGAGGTCGTAACGGTGTAGAGCGTCGGGGAATCCCCGGTGAACGGCAAATCGCCAGGCAGCTTGCTCACCTGGCGATTCCGTTGGTGCGACCTCTCGGCCGCCTACTTCTCTTTCCCTCCCGATGCCCCTAACATGATAATCGGGTGTGGTTCGGGGGGTTCCTTTGGCGTCTGCGTGATGACAATCACGGCCATCTGAACCTCCTTGCCCAGGTACTCTCGTTCTTCCCGAGTGGCCCCGGCTTCAAACGTCTCGCAGGTAGCTCCGTAGCCATCGGCTAATCAGGTTGCCTGCTTTAGCGCGGCTCAAGGGGAAACCGGCCCCAGCTCGCCTCTACGCGTACGACCGAATGCCACGCGTACGACCGAATGCTACGCGTAGTGCTCGATGAGGCCGCTGATATCGACGTCCTCGATGGACTGGTCGACGAGCGGCCCCGCCGCCAGCTGCGGCAGGCCGTCCTCATAGGTGGGGCGCTGCTCGCGGTAGAAGACGCCTAGTCCGATACGTTCCTCCGTCTCCATCTCCAGAGCTCGGTCGAACGCGGCTCTCTTGTCCGTCGAATCGTGTCCATCATCATCCAACTTGTAGACACGCTCCCGGAACCATTGATACGTATTCCGCTTATTGAACGTCACGCAAGGTTGAAGGATATCGATGAGCGCGAAACCGCTGTGCGTGATGCCCTGGGCGATGAGATCGGACAAGTGCGCGATGTCTCCGGCGAATCCTCGCGCGACGAACGTGCAGTCGGAGGCGAGCGCGAGCGCGATTGGATTGACCGGCTTTTCGATAACGCCTGAGGGCGTCGAGGGGGTCGCGAAACCCTGGTCGGACGTTGGCGAGGTTTGGCCGGTCGTCAGACCATAGACCTGGTTGTTATGGCCGAGCAGCGTCAAGTCGAGGTTTCGCCGCATCGAGTGGATGAAATGATTGCCGCCGATGCCATACCCGTCGCCGTCGCCGACGTCGACGATCACCTTGAGTCGATGGTTGGCGAGCCGGATGCCGGTCGCGACGGGCAGCGCGCGGCCGTGCAGGCCGTGGAAGCCCGCCGCTTTCAAGAAGTCGGCGCCGTTGCCATGGCAACCGATGCCCCACACGACGGCGAAGTCGGCAGGCTCGAGCTCCAGCCCGGCGAGGGCGTTCTTGGTGGCTCCCCAGATTGAGAAGTTGCCGCATCCGGGGCACCAGGTGGGCCTGACGGTCGTATTGAAATCAGCCGGCTGCAGCTTGGCGTCTACCACTGCCCGTCACCTCCATTACTCGCTGGACGATCTCTTCGGGGAAGAAGGGCCTGCCGTCGTACTTGCCCAGGCGATGGTCCACATCGAACAGGCAATGCTCGCGGATGAGGCCGGCGAGCTGGCCCGTCTGGTTGGTTTCGATGCAGATCGTGACGCCGGCGCCCTCCAGGATCTGCGAGACGCGCTCCGCGGGAAACGGATGGACCGTGGTCACCTGCAGAAAGTTCACGGACACGGACTCCTGCTCGAGCCATCGCATGGCCTCTAGTATCGGCCCCTTCGGCGATCCCCAGCTTATGATCGTCACGTCGGAATCCGGCGGGCCGTGCAGCTTCGACTGCGGCACAACGGACGCGGCGGCATCGAGCTTGCGCGCCCTCTTATCCATCATCCGCCGGACCGTGGCCGCGTCCTCGGTCGCCCAACCGTACTCGTCGTGTTCGTAGCTGTTGGCGATGAGCGTGGCTCCCATGCCGGGCGGCACGCGTGGCGAGACACCATCGTCCGTGATCTCGTACTTGAGGTACTCGCCGTCGGATGGAACGGCTCGGGGATCGCGAACGAGCTTGCCCCGATCGATCGCCACGTCGTCAAGCTCGGACGGGTCGACTGTGGAGTGGCTTTCCTGCAAGAACATGTCCGAAATGATGATAACGGGCGTCTGGAAGCGTTCGGCCAGGTTGAAAGCCTCGGCTGCGAAGGCGAAGCACTCCTGCTTGTCGCCCGGCGCGAGGACTATCCGAGGGAACTCTCCCTGAGCGGCATGAATAGCGAAGCGAAGGTCGCCTTGCGCCGTCCACGTCGGCAGGCCCGTGCCGGGTCCGGGCCGCTGAAAGAGCCCGATCACGATGGGGCTCTCGGATACGCCCGCCAGACCGAGACCCTCAACCATCAAGGAGAAGCCGCCGCCGGATGTGGCGCACATCGCCCGGACTCCGGCGAACGCGGCGCCGATGGTCATGTTGACGGCGGCAATCTCGTCCTCTGTGTGTTTGACGACGAGCCCGTAGTCACGTTCGTTTGCGGCCATGAAGTGCAGGACGCTCGATGCGGGAGTCATGGGATAGGCGGCGTAGAGCTTGCAGCCGGCGCGCACGGCGCCCATCGCCGTCGCTTCGTTGCCGTCGATGACTATCCGCTCAGGCTGTGCCTCCTTTACTCCGGAGAGCGTGTGACCGCACTCCAGGCAGTTGGATTTGACGTGATCGTGCCCGGCGCGAGCCGCGGCGATGTTCGCCTCGACAACAGCGGAGCCCTTTCGCCCGTACGTATCGGTGAGCACGCCGGCGAGCACGTCGAAGTCGAATCCGACCATCCCGATCGTGGCGCCGAGCGCGACCGAGTTCGCCATGATCTTGCTCCCGTTGGTCTCGGCGATCTCGACGAGCGGTACGTCGCAGAGGCAGACGTCATCTCTGGCCAGCTGGTCCGGGAGGAATCTCGTCGCAGCCGGATCGTGGATGATCGTGCCCCCCGATCGCATGTCGGAGGTGTGGATCTCGATTGAGGCTCGGTCGAGCGCCACGCAGACGTCGACCGGCAGCATGTGCGAGTAGAACGGGTCACGATCGACCCGGGCCGTGATTACGTTGTGGCCTCCTCTAATAAGAGAAGGGTACTCAACGTAGTCGAATACGTGGTAGCCAGCGCGGGCGAACGTGCGCGCAAAGATCTGGCCCGCCACCTTGATGCCGAATCCTGCCTGGCCGGCGATCTTCCAGACGATTCTGTCGTTGGTCATGGTCTCACCTCCAGTTCCTTCCTTGTAGCCATTCACAGTGGCGGCCAAACGCAGGCAGGCAATACTGTTGCGCCGGCGCCGGTTGGGGAATAATCACCCGCAACGCCGCTTGGAGGGAGGTGGACCAGGGTGAAGCCGGTTGTTGACAGAGACACGTGCATCGGCGCCGCCAGTTGCGTGGGGGTTGCCCCGGACGTCTTCCAACTCGACGAGGAGTTCAAGTCGACGGTCGTCGATCCCGACGGCGCCGACGAGGACACTCTGATGCAGGCCGCTGAGGCCTGTCCGGTGCAGGCGATCACGCTCCAGGACGACGAGGGCAATCAGGTCTACCCGTAGCTTGCTCCTATCGAATGAGGTCTCCTTCCGGCTATAATGGCCGGAGTGCACATCGGAAGGAGACACTCAATGCGCAAGTCCCTAGTCCTAGCCCTGCTGGCTCTGCTTGCCGTCGTTGCCTTCGGATGCAATGGTGGGACCACTAATAGTGGCAAGGGCCGTTCCAGGGAGGGTACGGCGACCGCCCGGAAGGACGTCGACAAGGACGGGATGCGCACGTTCAAGGATCCGAAGGGTGTCTTCACCCTCAAATACCCGGCCGCGTGGTACGCGAACGGGGCGTCCGATCAGGCGGTTGAGATCAGTTCCAAGAGAGCCAACACGACGATGCGCGGCGAGCGAGACGTCAGCGTTCCGACCGTCGAGATAGTGGAGGCTCCGTCGTCGGGGAAGCAGCTCGACTTCGGCCAGCTTGTGGATGAGTCGGTGGACGCGCTGTTGGAGGCGAAGCCCGCCGCCATTCGAGGCAAGGTCGAGCCGATCACCATCTCTGGATCTTCCGGCGCGTTCGCCTCGGTGCTGATGTCCTCCAACTCCGGCGAGCAGGTGAAGGTCTTCATCGCGATGGGCGGCGCCGACAAGAAGATCATCCGGATCATGGGCTTCAGTCCGCCGAAGGACTGGGAGAAGAACCTCGCAACGTTCAAGGCGATCACCAAGTCGATCAAGTTCGAGGACTCGAAGGCGTAGAGCGTCGTCGAAGGGTTTGCCCGTGCGCCCGGGACCACCTCATTCTCTGGCAACCAATGCAGCCGTCGTCACAATAGCCCTCGCGCTCCTGGCCGGATGCGGCCGGCAGAGTGCGGAAGTCTTCGTGACGGGCTTCCCCGCGATGCTTCGCCCTCCAGATCTCGTGCAGACGAACCCACCCTACGGAGCGTCGCTACAGTTCCCGCCTCCGAGGGTCAGCATCGAGTTTTCCAAGCCCATCCGAACTGAGTCGGAAATGTC
>DYIV01000064.1:0-628 GCA_020723435.1 Slackia heliotrinireducens
TTCTGTTACAATCCTGATGAGTACTGGTCAATAGGCGAGAAGATCGGTACATACGGTTACACGAAGAAGCGGGAGCCTGGCGACTAACGTGACAGTACAGGTAGGCGCGAGCCTCGGGAACCGCTACGAGATCCTCGATGTGGTTGGCCAAGGCGGCATGTCCACGGTCTACAAAGCCAAAGATGCGGTTCTAGGTCGCTACGTCGCCGTTAAGGTTCTGCACCGGCAGTACTCGCAGGATCACGAGTTCCTCACCCGCTTCAAGCGGGAAGCGCGGTCCGCCGCCTCGCTCATTCACCCCAACATAGTCACCGTCTACGACACCGGTGAAGAAGACGGGACGCACTACATCATCCTGGAGTACATCGAGGGCCAGCAGGTCAAGGAGCTGATCCGCGAACGCGGGCCGCTGCCTGTGGAGATGGCGCTCGATATCGCCAAGCAGGCGGGCCAGGCGCTCTCCTACGCGCACCGCCGCGAGGTCGTCCACCGCGACATCAAGCCACACAACCTCATGCTCTCGAAGGACGGGCGCGTGCTCGTGGTCGGCAGCGAGGGCAACGGGATCCACGTGGTCGACACGCAGACCGGTAAGGTCACGGCCGAGGCGGCGCGCCGGCGCGTCCGG
>DYIV01000064.1:638-6511 GCA_020723435.1 Slackia heliotrinireducens
GTGCTAATCACCGATTTCGGCATCGCCAAGGCCCGCTCACAGCCCGGAATCACCCAGGACGGCACGGTTCTGGGGACGGTGCAGTATATCGCGCCGGAGCAGGCGCGGGGGGAGATATCCGACGCTCAATCCGACATATACGCGCTGGGCATCTGTCTCTACGAGATGATCACCGGGCTGCAACCGTTCCGCGGGGACAATCCGGTGGAGGTTGCCCTCAAGCACGTGCGCGACGAGCTGCCGCCCATGACGCGTCATGGCGAGCCCGTCGATCCCAGGGTCGAGCAGATCGTGACAAGGGCGACGGCGAAGGAGAAGTCGGACCGGTACGCTACGGCGGACCAACTCGTCGAGGCGCTCTCCGCCATGCTGGCCGCGCCCGGCGCCGAGCCGATATCAGAGGATAGCGAGCGCACGCGAGTTCTGAAGGCTGTGCGCAAGCCGAAGCGATCGCCCAAGCCAAAGCCGACGCCACAGCCGCCGGTTGCCGTCGCGCCGGTGGCGCCCGAGCAGGCGGGGTCGCAAGGCAGCCCGCTCGTGGCGTGGTCCGTCCTGGCCGTGCTGGTGATCATCGTCGCGCTTCTCGGCTACGCCGCCGTCAAGGTTGTGCCGCCCCTCGTGCGCAAGGCGCAGTCGAGCGCAAAGCCGGCTCCGGTCGCGCCGAAACTGGTGAAGCTGCCGGTCACCAACGTCAAGGACTTCGATCCGCAAGGTAGCGACGGGAGCGAGAGCCCGGACCTGACGGGTGACGCAATCGACGTGGATCTCAAGACCGCGTGGCACACCGACACCTACAACACGGAGTCATTCGGCAACCTGAAGGACGGGGTCGGCGTCTATTTTGACTTGGGCAGTCAAGTGCAGGTGGACAGAGTGCGTATCGTGTCGCTGGAGAGCGGCTGGGACATCAGCATCAAAGGATCCAACGACGCGCCCGATGATATTGCCAAGTGGACCGAGCTGGCCAGCCGCAAGGACGTGGCGGACAAGTTCAATGTCGGGCTCACGCGTGCCAAGTATCGGTACGTCCTGCTCTGGATTACCAGCCTGGCGCCGAACCCGTCAGGCGACCGCTACAGAGTCGACATTTCCGAGGTGCTTTTCTACGGCAAGAAGCTGTAGTAATCTATGGGGCGATCACCGATCCGTCTCTAGCTTCCGTTCCTCGGGAGGGAGGTTGTTGAAGTGAACTACCTGGTATCCTACGTCAACGACAAGGGCAACGAGCAGAAGGAGATCTTCGAGAGCGCGCAGATGGTGTCGGGCTTCGTCGAGCAGCTCCTGCACATGAATCAGGCCCGCCCCGAGGACATCAAGATCTTCACAATGGAGCAGGTCGGCTTCCACGTCGAGACGATTCCCGTCGTCAAGATCGACTCCGGAGAGGCCGAGGCGCCGCCGGAGGGTGGCTACGAGCCCGCCGAGGAAGGCGCGCCGACCTACGAAGAGGCGCCGCCGCCCGTCGAGATGCCCAGCGAGGAGATGCCCTCCTAGCGCCGCGGTCGATGACCGAAGAGGAAGCCGAACCGAACGCTACGCCGCACTACTCACGCTGCTTCGTGTGCGGCAAGGGTAATCCTCAGGGTCTGGCGGCCAGATTCCACACCAGCGACCAGGGGGAAGTCGCAACCGAGTTTGTCCCTCGCCCCGAGCACCAGGGCTATCCCGGCACCTGCCACGGCGGCATCATCTTTGCGCTGCTGGATGAGACGATCGGGCGCGCAACCTACCGCGACGGTCGCATGACCGTTACCAGTAGAAATAGGGGGACGCCACACCTAATTCGCCGACCGGACCGACCGGCCCGCCTTCTATCCACGCGTCTTGCTCAGATCGGAACTAGGTGTGGTGTCCCCGTAACCGCGCGTAGGCGCCCTGCAGCCTGCAGGTAATCTCGCCGACGCCGCTGTCGCCGACGGGCCGGCCGTCGAGCACCGTGACCGGCACTATCTCCGCGACGGAACTGGTCAGGAAGCACTCATCAGCCACTCTCATGGCGTCGAGCCCGAACCGCACCTCGTTGCAGACGATGCCTTCCGATCGCGCCAGGTCAAGGACGGTCTGGCGCGTGACGCCGGCCAAGGGGCCGCTCTCCAGCGGCGGCGTGTAGACCTCGTCATCCCACACGACGAAGATGTTGCTCATCGATCCCTCCACCACGTCGCCCTTGCAGTTGAGGATGATGGCCTCCCACGCACCGGCATCGATCGCCTGGCGCTTCGCCAGGATGTGACCCGCGTATCCGATTGTCTTGACTCCCGCGACGATCGACCCTTCATTGACCCGGTGCGAGCTCGTGATCGCCCGGGTGCCGGCCTCTCGCAATTGGGCAAGCTGCGGCTCGACCGTGCCCACCTGGATGATGGTCGTGCTGGGCAGCGGATCTCCGTCAGTCCACAGACGCGAGCCGCCAACCGAGGCGACGCGCTCTCGACCTGAGGGTCCGGCGGCGGGCCTTCCAGCCGAAGCACCTCCGTGCCCATGCGCATGCGGGCCATGTGCGCGGCAAACTCGAAGAGGCAACCGTCGTAGGCGCGAAGCGTCTCGAAGACGCCATGGCCGTGCACGACTCCGCCCAACGCCAGATCGGGCGCCGGCTCAATTGCGCCGTTTCGCAGTATGAATCCACCTGCCGTCACGTATGAACCTCCCTTGGCCGCCGCGCGCCGAGGAGAGCAAAGAACGCCGTCGCCTTGTCGAGGGTCTCGTCGTATTCCGACGCGGCATCGGAATCGGCCACTATGCCCCCTCCTACCTGGAAATACGCTTTCGCTCCGTCATAGACGAGGGTGCGGATGGCGATGTTGAGATCGATGCGGCCGCAGGCGCTGAGGTACCCTATCGCCCCCGTGTAGACGCCGCGCGACGTCGGCTCCAGCTCGTCGATGATCTCCATGGCACGAACCTTCGGCGCTCCGGTTATCGACCCTCCCGGGAATGTCGCGCGCAGCAGCTCGGCCGTCCGAACCCCCGGACGCAATCTGCCCGACACCGTGGAGACCAGGTGATGGACATTCCAGTAGCTCTCCAGCCGAGCGAGCTCGTCGACGACGACGCTGCCGTACTCGCAGACCCGCCCGAGGTCGTTGCGCTCCAAATCTACGATCATCAGATGCTCGGCCGCGTCCTTCTCGCTGGCCTGCAGCCGGGCGGCGGCCTCGCGATCGGCGCGGCGCTCGGTCTGCCGGGGTCGGGTGCCCTTGATCGGTCGCGTCTCGACTCGATCGCGGCGGCGCCGCAGGAAGCGCTCCGGCGAGTTGGACAGGATCTGGATGGCGCCGGTATCGAGATAGGCGCCGAACGGCGCCGGACTGGTGGAGCGCAGGGCCTCATAGAGCAGGATCGGATCGGCTGCCAGCGGAGCCTCGAATCGCTGCGAGAGGTTCACTTGGTAGATGTCGCCGGCGAAGATGTACTCGCGCGCGCGCTCCACGGCACGGAGGTATTGGTCACGCGTGAAGTTGGAGCGCAGGCCGGATGCTGCGGCACCCATTGGGGACTGCCGGGGTTGGACGGCGGTCCCGTCCTCGGTCTCACGGCCGGAGACGACGCCGGCGAACCACTCCGCTCGCGACTCGGCTCTGGCACGGCCGGCTCCACCCCGCTGCGGCATCCCGCTCGATACGACAAAGCCTCGGCCCGAACGGTGGTCGAAGACGGCCGCCACATCGTAGAAGGCGAAGAACGTGTCGGGCATCGCCACATCGCGGCCGGTCGTGCGCGGCAGCTGCTCCACGAAGTGGCACAGATCGTATCCAAGGTATCCGACAGCGCCGCCCGAGAAAGGGAGGTCGCCGGCGGCGGGAATCCGGTGCTGCCACAGAAGCTCATCCAGGCGCGCGAGGGGGTCCCCGGTCGTCGCGGAGGCGGTCCCATCCTCATCGCGCACGACGAGGGCGTCTCCATGGGCCGTAACGATCAGAAACGGATCGCAGCCCACAATCGAGAAGTCCGCCGCCCCGCCGGGAAACGCCGTAACGGTGCGGGAGTCGCCGCGGGCCGGACCTGCCGCGCTATCGAGGAAGAACGGGTGCGGCCGCCGCGCCACGGCTCGAAAGACCTCCGCGGCGTCGACGTCCGGGTCGAGCTCGACCACGAGCGGTACGCTGTTGCGATCAACCAAGGTGCGAGCCAAAGAGCTGCGATCCATAGAGCGTCTCCACAGACGGCCCCGTCACATGCCGGATGATGCGACCGGCGAGCCGAAACGACACAAACAAAGAAGCACCCAGCTTCCCGCTGGGTGCCGTCGACGGCTGACATACGAGTTGAGGCGAGTGTAGGGATTGGCGACGGCTCGGGCAATGGCGAGTGCGCGGACATGGCGAGTGCGCGGCCGTGGCGAGTACCCGGACACGGCGAGCGCGCAGACGTCCGGGTCGGGTCGGTCTCAGACCGACTCCGCGAACTCCTCGTGGCAGCAAACGGCCAGCTCAAGCTACCAATCGGTGCTTAGGAACGTTGCGATTGGGTAATCGTGGCACTGTTGAGCCCGAGATGCGCCGGGGTGCGCAGGAGGAGGTCGGGATGAGAATACCAGACAGCAGGGCAAACAAGCGTGTGGCGCAGGGCTTGGCGGCGGTTGCGGTTATCGGCCTGTTGATCGCCGGCGTGGCGGGCTGCAGCGCCGTCCGATCGCTTGCGCTGGGCGGCAAGACTCCGCCGGCACGAACCAGCACGGTCGCCTCACCGACGGCTCAGTCAAATTGGAGCCCGAGCTCCTACCTCAGCCGATACGTCATCGCCGAACAGCAAGAGAGCCGCGAATTCTACCGCAGGCTCGCCGAGGGGCAGATCAGGGAGCTTACAATCCTCGGAGTGGCACGGCGCGGGACGATCATCCGCATCAGCATGCGCGCCGACATCGGCGATCTGGGAGACGAGGATTTCGTGCTGCTGCTTCAACGCTATCGGGGCGCGTATCTGATCGTCGGAACTACGCGCGGTAGCGCGCCGGCCTCCGTCAGCGACATTGGGCCCGAGGAAGAGGCGCTGGGCCGAAGCATCCTGATGCGGCAGTACCGGTACCGCCAGTTCATGGGGGCGCTGGTCTCGGGCAAGGTCGCGCGCATCGAGATTACCAGCGCGGATAGAGGCGTCGACCGGTCGACCCTTGCGTGCGTGATCCACTACCGGGGAGGCGGTACGACCAACGCCACCATCGAGATGCGCTATGTGAACGGCTACTGGTACATCTTGGAGTGGGGGACGAGCACGTAGCGCCCTGCGCCTGTGCACGTGTCCCGAGGAGCTCTGCCTATGGTCCGCGGGGTCGATATCGAGCTGCGTGATTACATGCGCGTCGTCAGTGCGCGCCGGTGGCTCATCGTCGGCGCGGTCGCTGTCGTCACCGGCACGGCGATCGCCGCGTCGCTCTTGCAGACGCCGGTCTACGAAGCGCAATCCGTGATGCTCGTCCGGGAGCGCAATGCCTACAGCGTCTTGAATGAGATGCTGCCCGGGATCTCAACGCAGCCGGAGCGCTCGATTCAGACTCACGTTCGCCTCGCGCAGATGCCTGGAGTCATCGACGCGGCCCTTCGCCGGCTGCGTGGTAAGGATCCTCTCGATTCGGCGGGCGCCTACGACAGCCTGAGCCACGACGACATCCGCTCCGCTCTGACGGGCGACGCGGATCCGCAGACGAACCTGCTCTACCTGGCGATCGAAGACGCCGACCCCAAGAGGGCGGCCGAGATGGCCAACGCGATGGCGACTCAGTACGCGCGGGTCAACCGCGAAATCAACGCCGCGGAGATTCAGAACGCCGGCCGCGAGCTGTCGTACAGGCTCCGCGACACGCAAGAGGACATCCTCGCGCTGCAGGGCCTGTTCATCAAGGTCGGCCAGCTGCTCTCGAGCCTCGCGAACTT
>DYIV01000064.1:6521-13875 GCA_020723435.1 Slackia heliotrinireducens
CTGCAGGGCCTGCTCGACCGCAAGTCCCCCAAACTCCCGGCGTCGGCCCGAAGGAATACCAAGGCCCGCCTGAAGATGGCGCTCGGCGTCTATCAGATGCTTGCGGACAAACAGGAGCAGCTCAAGATCAGCGAGTCGATCGAGCCGGGTGAGGCGACGGTCGTCCAGCCGGCTCAGACGCCCGACGCACCCGTCAGGCCGAGACCACTGCGCAACGCCTTGCTGGGTCTGCTGCTCGGAATGTCACTCGGCACCGCGGTGGCGTTCACCAGCGAGTATCTCGACAACACGCTCAAGAGGTCGGACGAGTGCGAGCGGGCCTTCGGGCTGTCCGTGCTCGGCAACGTTCCAAGGGATGAGCATGGCGGTGGGAACGGCCACACCGCCAGTCCCATTCCGAAGCTTGCCGTGACTCCAACGGCAAGGACGCCGGTTGCGGAGGCCTACCGCGCTCTGCGCACCAGCCTCTCCTATCTCAACCATGACGGTCAGGTGAGGACCATCCTCATCACGAGCGCCAATCCCGGGGAGGGCAAGACCAGCGTAACGGCCAACCTGTCGGCTGCGCTGGCCAACGCCGGCTATGGTGTTGTCGCGATCGACGCCGACCTGCGCAATCCGCGTCTTCACGGCGTGCTCGGTGTGAAGGACTCGGGAGGTCTGACCGACGTGCTGGTCGGCCGGGCCGAGGCGGAGCAGGTGATGCAGCCCAGCGGTGACGACGGGCTCAAGGTCATTACGTGCGGGCCAATGCCGCCGAACCCATCCGAACTGCTCAACTCCGCGCGCATGCAGAATCTCATCGAGCAGGCCAGGCAGACGACCGACTTCGTGCTGATCGACTCGGCGCCCGTGCTGGCCGTCACGGACTGCGCCGTTCTCGCGCCCAAGGTCGATGGCGTACTCGTCGTGGCCGAGGCGGGAGTGACGACGCGCGAGGACGCGAAACGAGTCGTAGAGACGCTGGCCAACGATCGCGTGCGCCTGCTCGGTGTCGTGCTGAACAAGACCGAAGCCGGGTCGTCCTACGGCTACTACTCGTACGGCGGGCACGAGGCGGTGCGGGGGGCGGAGGTCGCCGTCTAGGCTGTCCTATTCCGCAATATCCCTTCACGCGTCTGCCGCGCTCGCAGGAGAAACGGCGCCCACGCGAAAACAAACCGGCAGCGTGATGAATCTTGCACGAGCGGCCCGCCGAAGTGAGGCGTGTCGCAGGGTGGCGCTTCCGGAGGCGCCTCGAAGGACGGTGTTCGGAGAATGACCAAAGAGCGGTCCGGCAGGGAACGACCCAGAGTACTGGGCCTGATCCCGGCACGTGGGGGATCGAAGTCCGTGCCGATGAAGAATATCGCGATGCTGGCCGGCAAGCCCCTCATCTATTACACGATCGAAGCGGCGCTCGAGTCGGAGGTGCTCGACCGGCTGATTGTATCGACGGATTCGCCGCAGATCGCCGACGCGGCACGCTCGTTCGGCGCCGAGGTGCCGTTCATGAGGCCCGTGGAGCTGGCGCGAGATGACACGCCCGGAATCGAGCCGCCCATCCACGCGCTGGAGTGGCTCGCCGCCGAAGAAGGCTACCGGCCCCAGTACCTTATGGTGTTGCAGCCCACCTCGCCGTTTCGTACGGCCGACGACGTTCAGGCCGCCGTGCGAATCCTCCAGGAATCGAGTGCGGATGCGGTCGTCAGCGTCTGCGAGGCGCACGATCATCCCTATTGGACCAAGCGCGTCGAGCCCGACGGACGCCTCTCCGACTTCCTGTCGCTCGATCGCGAGTATCCACGACGCCAGGACCTGCCGCCCGCCTACGTGCTCAACGGCGCAATCTATCTCGCGCGAGCTCAAATGCTGCTTCAGGAACGCACGTACTACGCGCGCGACACCTACGCATACGTTATGCCGAGAGAGCGCTCTTTGGATATCGATACGGCCTGGGACCTGCACCTGGCGGAGCTGCTGTTGAAGGAGACGGAGGACAATGAAGCCGGTTGAAATCGGCGGGCGCGCCGTCGGTCCGGGATACCCCTGCTTCGTCATCGCTGAGGCGGGAGTCAATCACAACGGCGACATGAAGATCGCCAAGGAACTCATCGACAAGGCGGCTGAGGCCGGCGCGGACGCCGTCAAGTTCCAAAGCTTCATCACCGAGGAGCTGATCACGCCGGATGCGATGAAGGCCGGCTACCAGGTCGAATCGACGGGGCAGGCCGGCAGCCAGTACGACATGCTCAAGGCGCTGGAGCTTGGCGCCGATGATCACGCCGAGCTGAAGGCTCACTGCGACGAGCGCCGGATCATCTACTTGTGCACGCCGTACGAAAAGGCGAGTGTCGACATGCTCGACGAGCTGGGCGTCGCCGCGTTCAAGGTGGCCTCAACCGACACGACGAACGTCCCGTTCCTCGGCTACATGGCCGCCAAAGGGCGGCCGGTCATTCTCTCCACCGGGATGTCGACGCTGGGCGAGGTGGAGGAGGCGGTCGATGCGCTGGAAGGCGCCGGACTGGCCAACAAGATCGTCATCCTGCACTGCACCTCCGAGTACCCGGCGCCGTTCGACGAGCTGAATCTGCGCGCGATGCACACGCTCGAGAGGGCCTTCGGCCATCCCGTTGGATTCTCCGATCACACTCCCGGGGTCGGCGCCGGCCCATGGGCGGTGGCGCTGGGCGCACACATGCTCGAGAAGCACTTCACGCTCAATCGCGCGATGAGAGGGCCCGATCACAAGGCCTCCGTCGAGCCGGCGCAGCTCGCCGAGCTTGTCCGGACGGTTCGGGACGTCGAAGACGCGCTGGGCGACGGCATCAAGCGCATCGTCGCCTCGGAGCGGCCGAACAAGGACGTGATGCAGAAAAGCCTCGTGGCCTCACGAGCCATCGCGGCGGGGGATGAGATCGTCGCGGACGATCTGACGGCGAAGCGGCCCGGCACGGGACTGGCGCCGTCGTGGCTCGGCCGCGTCGTCGGCAAGCGGGCCGCGCGCGATATTGGGAAGAATAGGACCCTGACGTTATCGGATGTCGACTGGGATGAGGAGTAATCGGACTGGGATGAGGAGTGGCGGTTGTGAGTAGGGCAGATGAGGACCGTGTCTCGCAGGAAGCCGCCACCAGCGGCATCCGGTTCTTGCCGGTTCAACAGGTACCAGCCGAAGCGCTCGCGCAGCTCTTCGACACGATCACGGCCGACGTCGACGACAGATGGTTCCATCCTCATCCGTTCACCTCGCAGCAGGCCGACGCGTTGACTCGCTACGACGGCCAGGACCTCTACTACGTGGCGGTCCAAGGCGACGAGGTCCTCGCCTACGGGATGCTTCGCGGCTGGGATGAGGGATATCGAATACCGAGCCTGGGCGTCTACGTGCGTCCCGACGCACGCGGACAGGGACTGGCGACACGCCTGACGGCATTCCTCCATCGAGCGGCGCGTGACAAGGGCGCCCCACGGGTCAGGCTGAGGGTCTACCCCGACAATACCGCCGCGATCGGCCTGTACGAGGGTCTTGGGTATACGTTCGAGGGCGAGGAGTGCGGGCAGATGGTCGGCTTCATCGATCTACGATGAGCAGGCTCTACGTCTCCACGGCCTGTCTGTCGCCGACGGAAGACCTGCTTGTGCGCCTGGCCGCCTACGAAGCACGGGGGCTCCACGCGGTCGAGTTGGGCGCCGGAGTCTCCATCGACAGCCAGGAGACCCTCAGGCCAAAGAACCTGCCCGCGCTCAAGGCCGGGGCGCGCCGCTTCCTCATCCACAACTACTTCCCGCCGCCGCGCGAGTCGTTCATTCTGAATCTCTCCTCGCCCGACGAGGCCATCCGCCGCCGCAGCATGGATTTCGTCCTGGCCGCGCTCGATCTGGCCGCGTGCCTGGACGCTCCCTACTACTCGGTACACGCCGGCTTCGTCGTCGATCCGGTGGAGATGGGACCGACGAGCTTCCGCTTCCCGCCTCTGCCGTCGCCGGACGAGCCGCGTCGCGCCATGGAGCGCTTCGTGGCAACCATCGGGCCGGCCTTAGCGCATGCGGAGGAGGTCGGCGTCGGCCTGCTGGTCGAGAATAACGTCTGCCCGGCTGACCTGCGCGGAAAGCTGCTGCTTCAGACGCCGGAGGAGTTTCACGAGCTGCTTGATGCCTGCCCGTCCGAGAGTCTCGGAGTCCTGCTCGACACCGGGCACCTCAAGGTCGCCGCGCGCACGTTCGGATTCGAATGCGCCGACTTCGTTGACGCGCTGGGACCCTATGTTAAGGTGGTTCACATCCACGACAACGACGGTCTTGTCGACACGCACGGGCCGATCGGCCCGGGCAGCTGGGCGGCGCGGATACTGGGTACCCCGCCGCTGGCCGACGTCCCGGTCGTCGTGGAGGCTAGATTCGACGGCATGGACAGCCTGCTCGCGCACGTGGGCTGGCTGGAGAGAGACGTGCTGGCCGGGGGGAGGCCGTCAGATGGAGACTAGAGACAGAATCAAGTCGATGAGCGTGCCGGCCGGTGGCACCATTCGCGAGGCGATGAAAGCCATCGATCGTGGCGCCTTGGGCACAGCCTTCCTCGTCACCGACGACGGCAGATTCGCCGGACTCGTCTCCGACGGCGACGTGCGCCGAGCGCTCCTTGGCGGCCACGGGCTGGAGACGCCCGCCTCCGAGATCTCGCGGCCCGAAGCCAGGAAGGCCCGGGTCGGGATGTCCGCCGCCGAGATCGCCGAGCTCTTCAGCGAGCGAGTGCGCCTCGTCCCCGTTCTTGACGACACAGACCGCATCGTCGACGTCATCGTCTTCGACAAGCGCGTTCATCTCCAGGTCGCCGAGCCGTCGATGGGCGAGGAAGAGCTGATCAACGTCACCGAATGCGTCCTGACCAACTGGGTCTCCTCGGGCGGCAGATTCGTGACGATGCTGGAAGAGCGCTTCGCCGACTTCTGCGGCTGCAAGTACGCCGTGGCGGTCAACACCGGCACCGCCGCGCTGCACCTGGCGCTGCTCGCGCTGGGCATCGGCCGGGGGGATGAGGTCATCGTCCCGAGCCTGACCTTCATCGCCACCGCCAACGCCGTCGCATACTGCGGCGCGACGCCCGTCTTCGTCGACAGCGAGCCCGACTCGTGGAATATCGATCCGGTCTTTGTCGAGGCGGCCATCACGCCGCGGACCAAGGCGATCGTTCCCGTCCATCTATACGGCCATCCGGCGAACATGGATCCGATCGCCGAGATCGCCTCCCGCCACAACCTGGCCGTGATCGAAGACGCCGCCGAGGCTCACGGCGCGCTGTACAAGGGCAGGCGCGTCGGCGGCATCGGAGACCTCGGTGTCTTCAGCTTCTACGGCAACAAGATAGTCACGACGGGCGAGGGTGGGATGATCGTCACCAATCGCAAGGATGTCGCCGAGGCGATGGCGATTCTGCGCAATCACGGCATGCGGCCCGAGCGCCGCTACTGGCATGAGACGCTGGGATACAACTATCGCCTGACCAATCTCCAGGCCGCGGTGGGCGTCGCCCAGATGGATAAGATCGAGCCGATCCTGGCGGCCAAGAGGCGCATCGCCCGGACCTACACCGAGTACTTGAAGGACCTCCCCGGCATAACGCTGCCGCCGGAGATGGACTGGGCGCACAACGTCTTCTGGCTCTACTCGATTCTGGTTGATGAGTCGGTCGCCGGCATCGGGCGCGACGCGCTGATGGAGGCGCTGCAATCGGCTGGCGTCGAGACCAGACCACTCTTTCCGCCGCTTCACACCCAGCCGATCTATGCGACCGGACAGAGTCTGCCGGTGGCCGAGCGACTGGCCGCAACAGGTCTAAGTCTGCCCTCGGCCGTCGGTTTGACCGACGAAGACGCCTCGCACGTTGCCGAATCGGTCCGGGCCGCGTTCAGCACCCAACGGGTGTAGGCCTTGGGGCACTCGTGCTAGGCTTGCCGCTGAAGACGACGGATGCATGTTCACGTAAGCAGGCGATAGAAGGAGGGCCGGTCGCCATGTCCACAGAGCTCGATCTTGATCGTTCTGAAGCGGCGGAGATCTTCGATCGCAATGGCGTCGTCCTCGCGTATCTGTTCGGCTCTCAAGCTTCCGGTGCAACGACGCCGCTGTCCGATGTCGACATCGCCGTGCTGTTCAGGCCCGATGTCCCGTCCAGAGAGTACTTCGATCGGCAGGTGGCGATGATCGCCGACTTCATCGCCTTGCTCCGCCGAAACGATGTAGATGTCGCAGTCCTCAATCGTGCCACGCCGCTCCTCGCCCATGAGGTGGCGGGGGGCGACGTTATCTACTGCACGGATGAGATCGTCCGCGTTGAATTCGAGAAGCAGGCGCTACGACGGTACGTGGACACGGCTCCGCTCCGTCGGCAACTGGCCGAAGCGTTCGATGAGCGGATGGACGCCAGACGCGCCGCGGCGGGGGAGGGGTGAAGCCGCCATGGTCAACCAGCAGTTGGTGCAGGGAAGGCTGCAAGCGCTCGATGACTACGTGAGTGCGCTTCGTGATCTTCAGAAATACGACGTCCAGGCGCTTCGCGCGAGCCTCGAGCACCGGTGGAGCGTCGAGCGTGGCCTGGAGATCAGTGCGGAATGCGTCCTGGATATCGGCGGACATATCGTCGCCTCAGACAGGTTGGGACGCCCCGGCGACTATACCGAGGTCATAGATCTCTTGGGCCAACGAGGAGTCTTGCCTGAGGAGTTCGCGCGCGAGATTCGTGAGTTGGCCGGCTTTCGCAACCTACTCGCGCATGAGTACCTCAAGATTGACATCGAACGGCTGCATGAATTCCTTCAAAAGGCGCCCGCGCAGTTTGAGACCTTCATGGATCACGTTCGGCGGTACATGGAGAAGTCCGAGAACTAGACCCTCCCAGCGATCTAGCGGTGCCAGGTGACCTGCCTGGCAAGTCCCTCTTCCAGCGACACCGACGGTCTGAACCCGAGCACTTCGCGAGCCCGCGTGGTATCGGCTGACGTGCGGACCACGTCGCCCTTCTGCGTCTCGGCGTGCTCGATCTTCAGAGGCGCGCCGACTTCCGCCTCCACGATCGCCAGCACCTCGTTGACCGTGGTCACCGATCCACCGCCGACGTTGAAGACCCCACCGGCCGCGGCCTCGACCTCCATCGCGGCCACGTTCGCCGCGACCGCGTCGTCGATGAAGGTAAAGTCCCGCTGCTGCTCGCCATCGCCGTAGACCGTGATCGTCTCACCGGCGAGGGCCGCGGAGATGAAGCGGTTGAAGGCCATGTCGGGCCGCTGCCTCGGTCCATACACCGTGAAGTACCTCAGCGAAACAGTCGGCAGGCCGTAGTTCTGCCAGTACAGACTGCACAGGTGCTCGGCGG
>DYIV01000065.1 GCA_020723435.1 Slackia heliotrinireducens
CCAGCCGGAGGGCCTTCTCCGCCGCCCAACGCGACACGATCGAGACGCCCAGCCCCTGCTCGACGGCGTTGACGACCGCCTCACTAGTACCTAGCTCCATCGCCACGTGCAGATCGTCGGCCGAGATGCCGTTGGCTTTGAGGTGCGCTTCTATCATCTTCCGTGTCCCGGAGCCTCTTTCACGGAAGATAAGCTCTTCTCCCCCCAGATCGACCAGAGACAGCCCTCTGGACTTGGTCAGGCGGTGTCCCGGCGGTACGATGAGAATCAGCTCGTCTGAGGCGCATTCGCTGATGGAGAACTTCCTCCCCTTTGTCGGCGCGCCGACGATCGCCGCGTTGACGGCGCCGCTCTCCAGCATCTCCAGAACGGCGGCGGTGTCGCCGATCTCCAGGCGAACCGTCACGTCGGGGTAGTGCTTGCGGAACTGCCCCACGAGCTTTGGGAGCAGATACTGCCCCGGCGTGGTGCTTCCGCCGATCACCAAACTGCCGGAGATCGTCTCGGACAGACGCTCGATCTCGTTGGCCGCGCCGTCGAGCTTCGCCAGCACGGTTGTTGCCGCCGGATAGAGTATCTTGCCCGCCTCGGTCAGGCTGACGTTCTTGTACCGCCGGTCGATGAGCGAGGCGCCGAACTGCGCCTCCAACGACTGAATCTGCAGCGTGATCGCCGGTTGCGAAATACCAAGTGCCTTAGCGCTGGCCGAGAACGATTTCTTCTCCACGACCGCGACGAACGCACGGAGTTGGTTTAGATGGATGTTCACCTCTGGCGCGCCCCCACTTCATTCCACTGCTTGGATGTTCGTTCTTGAGTCATTCTCCCCGGCCCGAGCTACTTCCTGCCGCGTGGCGGGTCCTGCCGGCCAGACCGCCGCAGTGCGGGCATATCTTCCAGTCCGGGCTGACTACGTGGCCGCATGATACGCAGCGAGCCTGAACGCTTTCCGTCGCGCCCTCGTCTGCCCTGTCACCCAGGCGGCCAAGGTATAGAGCCAGACCACCAACCACGACTACGATGAGACCGGCCCCGATCCATCCGTAGGAGCCGCCGGCGATGCAGCGCGACAAGTTGTGCCCGGCGACCGGACCGCCGGCGTTGGATGCGAGCAAGAACACGACGACCGTGAAGAGCGCCCCCGCGACCGCGGCCAGAGCGTAGCCGACGGCCTGTCTCACGGGAATGGGGATATGGCGCCGATCGGTCACTCGCAGATGCCTTTCTTCCGACGTCCGGCGCGCGCTCGCGGCCGGGATGCGCGCGCTTTTCGTCTACCCGCATCTGTGGCGAGCAGGAACCGTGCCACAGGGCGACGCCGCAGACGACTACTTCAATGGCGCCAACTCGCCGGTTGGCGGCAAGTCCAGCCCGCGCAGAACCGGCATCGTCGGCGGCACGTCCAGCTTCTGGTCGATGCGCATCCCCTTCATCAGGTCCGAGAGGGTCACTAAAACGAAGCCGCGTTCGCGTAGCGCCGGGACGATGCGCTTGAGATAGTCGAGCGTCCCGTCTCCGCCGAAGTGAGTCAGGATGATGGCGCCGTTCGACACCGAGTTCAGGGTCTCGTCGGCGTCGGCGCCCCCTCTGGCGTCACCGCTGTCGATAGTCCACTGAACCAGGTAGTACCCATCCTTGCGGGCAGCCTTGAGCACGTCGGCGCTGATCGCTCCGCCCGATGCCCTTACCCAGTGATTGTTGTGGCCTGTGATCTTCGTGATAAGGCGCTGGGCCTTCTCGATGTCGTCGCGAACCTCGTCGTCGGAGAGCTTCGTCAGCCACTCGTGGTCGTAGGTGTGGTTGGCGATCTCGACACCGGCCGACGCAAGCGAGCGCACGAATTCCGGCTTCGCCTCGACGACACCTCTCCCGCCGATGAGAAAGGCCGTCGCCGGCACCTTGTTCTTCCTCAGGTAGGCGACGATCCCCGGGTCGGCGTTCCAGCCGTCGTCAATCGTCAGAGCCACCGCCTTGCGCGCCTTGTTGCCGCGCATGATGAACTGCGCCGCGGCGAGACGCGCGTCGATGCAGGCTCCCTGCTCGGACGCCTCCTCGGAATCGAGCACCTGGGCGCGTACCGTGTAGTCCCCCGACGCGACCGGGTCGCCATTGGCGTACTTGCCGTCCCACTCGTAGGAGCCGCCATCTTCGCCAAGCCGTCCGGTGAACAGACGCGCGACGGTCGTTCCGTACTGATCTCGCACCGAAACGGCAATGGTCGCCGGTTGGCTCATCTCGACGGCTATCGACGTGGACGGATACAGATCGTCGTCCCCGGTGCAGTTGGGCAGCGCGCTCGGGGTAACGAGCTCGGGGTCCACGGAAACGGACGAGATGCTCACGGGCGTGCGGGAAGAAGCGGTCGCCGGCTCGGCCGGCGGGGCTATCGCGCTCGTTGACTCGGCCGTCTGCGTTTCTTCGCCGCCAAGCGCCGCCGGCTCGTCCCGCGAGGGAGTCGACGCCTTCCGGCTCGACTCGGGCTCCTGCGGAGCAAGCGCGACGCTGACGGCCAGGCCCGCAACGACGAAGATGAGGATGATTAGGACCGCAGTGGCGATGCTGCCCCGCCGCGGCGGTTTGCGTCGGACGTGCTTGCTGCGCGCCGCATACCGTTTGACGCGGATGTTCGGCTGCATGCTCCTCCAAGAAACTCAAGACCGCGCGCCGAGGCGGTCCGGAGACGACTACTGAGGTCTACTCCTAACTCTTTGGCCTGTTTGAGTCACGGCAGCTAGAATTCCCTGCCGCACTTGGGGCATATGAAGTGTGCTTTGAACCAGTGCCCGGACGGACCGGACGGATCGGGTACCATCTCCAGGACCATTTCCTCTTCGCAAGCTTGGCACCAGTAGCGCCGGGGAAAGCCCGTGTGCTCGAGCAGCTCGTCGGCATCGTGCTCCCGATCGCGCACGACCATGCGATATGCCCGGGCCGGCGGCGCCTCCACGGGCTTGCTCTCATAGAGAAGCTCCTTGATCTTGGCCGCCACTTGAGCTGGAGATGTGCCGACCTTGCGGAAGTAGTCGTCGGCGCCGAGAGCGATTCCGCGCTTGATGTCTTCATCGTCGTCACGGTTGGACAGCACAATGACGATCGCGTCCTTGGTGCGCGGGTCGGCCTTCAGATGTTTGAGAGCCTCGAGCCCATTCATCTTCGGCATAACCATGTCCAACAGAATCAGATCGGGCAGCCAGCTCTGGGCCTTCTGGACACCCTCCCACCCGTCTTCGACCGCTTCGACCTCGTAGCCCTCGGCCGTCAGCTTGTCCGTATACATCATGCGCACGAGCTGCGTGTCGTCGACTATGAGGATCTTCGCGCCCACGGCTTCCCCCTTCTTCGTGCCAAAAAACGAAGCATCCCGCCGACACAGCGCGCTGCCGACGAGATGCTGACACACGCGGTGTCTCCTAGTCCTCCATGGTCGCCGTGTCGCCCACGGGAAGACCCATCTCGCGGGCCTTCAGGACGCGTCGCATGATCTTGCCGCTCTGCGTCTTCGGAAGGTGATCCGCGACCTCTATCTCTCTCGGGTACGCATGCCCGGCGAGGTTCTTCTTGACGAACTGCTTTATGTCCTCCATCAGATCATCGGAGGCACTATATCCATCGGCCAGCGTGATGAAGGCCTTGATGATCTCGCCGCGCAGCATATCCGGCTTGCCGATGACTCCGGCTTCAGCGATACCCGGATGCGCCACGAGCGCGCTCTCGACCTCGAACGGGCCGACGCGCTCGCCGGATGTCATGATGACGTCGTCGGCGCGGCCGATGAACCAGAAGTAGCCGTCGGTATCGAGGTATGCCTTGTCGCCCGGCATGTACCAGCCGTGCTTGAAGTACTCCTGGAACTTCGGCTCGTTCTGCCAGACCGTCCTGAGCATGGCGGGCCAGCCGGGCCGGATGGCCAGGTTACCGTGCTCTCCCGGATTCAGAACGTTCCCCTCATCGTCGACGACCGCCGCCTCGACGCCCGGGAAGGGCTTGCCCATCGACCCCAGCTTGATATCCATGCACTGGTAGTTCGCAATGAGGATCGAACCTGTCTCCGTCTGCCACCAATTGTCGTGGAAGGGCAGGCCCCATATCTTCATCGACCAGCGGATGGCCTCCGGATTCAGCGGCTCGCCTACGCTGTTGAGATAGCGAAGACTCGAGTGATCGTACTTCTTCGGCACCTCGTCGCCGGCGCGCATCAGCATCCGGATCGCCGTAGGCGCCGTGTACCAGACGGTCACCCGGTGCTTCTCGATCGTCTTGTACCAACCGTCGGCGTCGAAGCGCCCCTCATACATGATCTGGGTAATGCCGTTTGAGAACGGACCGAGGATGCCGTAGATGACTCCGGTCACCCAGCCGTGATCCGCGGTACAGAAGTAGATATCGTCGTCGTGCAGGTCGAGCACCCACTTGGTCGTCAAGTGCTCCTGCAGCGCGTCCCCGTGGGCGTGCACGACGCCCTTGCTCTTGCCGGTCGTGCCCGAGGTGTAGAGCATGAAGGAGTAGTCGTCGGGCTTCATGTGCGAGGCGTCGAAGGCGGCTGGCTGCTTCTCGAACATCTGCCGCCAGCTCACTTCGCCCTCCGCGGGCACGAAATCCTCGCTGCGCGTGTCGACGACTATCACATACTCAAGCGCGGGAAGCTCGGCGCGGACCTGGTCGAGCCGGGGCTTCAGATCGGGCGTCGTTACACAGACCCGCGCTCCGCTGTCGCTCAGGCGATCCTGAATCGCATCGGTGCCGAAGGCTGCGAACATCGTCCCGGCGATGCACCCCGCTTTCAGAGTGCCGAGGAAACTGTGGTAGACCTCCGGAATCCGCGGAAGATAGAGGAAGACGCGATCGCCTCGGGCGATCCCAAGCTCCCCAAGCATGTTGGCGAACTTGTTCGAAGCTTCCGATAGGTCCTTGTAGGTGAACGGCTGGTGACTGCCGTCGGCCGCCTCGAAATGGACGGCGATCTTGTTCTCGATTGGTGTCCCAAGATGCTTGTCGACCGCGTTGTAGGCGACGTTGAGGGTTCCATCGTCGAAGTACGCGATCTCGCCCTCGTAGGCGTCCCAGCCGGGAAACGTCTTGTAGGCCGTATCGTAGTCCGTCAGAAACGGTCGTACCCTGAGGAGCTCGATGTTCGGCTTCTCGATGACTTCGATCTCCTCGACTTGCTCGATTACCATTTGAGACATAGTCCCACCTCCATGGGTAAACAGAGCTTATCCTTCCCCCGAATAGACAAGCCTTGCCAGCAGATGACATTCTAGCCCAGCGTCATCCGCCCAACATCCGAGTAGGGGCGAGCGGTCACTCACCAGCGTGAGCGACATGAAGACTGAGGGCCAACGGTTTCGCCTCACTCATCCTGCTCCTGACCGTTCGTCTCTTGGTCGCTGCCGTTGGCGTCTGACGTTGCAGTTGAGTTGTCCCCCTCCAGCCGGCGTTCAATCGCGGCCAGACCCTTCTTCGCCTTTCGGATGCGACTCTGCATCCCGGTGAAGACTTTTCGCTGTGCCTTCATCTCGGCCAGGGAGATCTTCCCCCAGTACAGATCCTTCTCGAGACGCCGGATACTCTTCTTCTTTTTGGAGATCTGCTCGCGTAGTTCATCCAGTTCGTTTTCGAGCTCGTCGCGGCGCTTCTTGAGCGCGCCGCGCGAGGTCCAAGGAAAGAGCATTCCGCCTCCCGCGCACTCCTGAACTCCGACGACGTTACCAGAGGTAGGACGCATCATTCAAGAAGAGGATGTGATACACTGGCGCCACGTGTTCGAGCCAGCCGCACGGAGATCCCATGACGAAGATCGACGCACGCAAGGTTGAGGCTGACTTCAGCTTTCCGGTTGCCCTGATAACGGCCCTCGACGGCGACCGGCGCAACGTGATGGCAGCCACCCAGGTCGTCCTGTTGTCGTACGAGCCTCCACTCGTTGCCGTCGCGATCAGCCCGTCGCACTACACCTACGAGCTTGTCGCGGCCTCGGGTGAGTTCGCTCTCAACGTCGTCGCCGCCGACCAGATCGACTTGGTCAGGCACGTCGGTCGCAGCAAGGGGCGCGACGTCAACAAGTTCGCCCAGTACGACATCCCCACCAAGCCCGCCGAGATTGTCGGCGCCCCACTGATCGAGGGCTGCCTCGCCGCGCTGGAATGCAGCGTTCATCAGATAGTGCCGACCGGCGACCACCGCGTCGTGGTCGGCCACGTGCTCGCCCACCATCACTATTCCGACGGGCCTGCACTCACGCTGTTTCGCGGGAAGCTTGAGTAGCCCGTTCCCCGGCGGCGCTTCGGGACCGCAAGACAAGCAGACTGATTCTATCCCTAATCTTCCGGCCTTCCCCTCCGATATATTAAGCAGATAGTTGAGACTCGCGGCCGGGGAGTGTCGCACGCATGGGAGATGATCTCAAGTCCATCGCGGGATGCGTGGACTGCAAGTTCTGCCACCCGCTCAAACGCACCTGCATGCTTGGACGCGATCCACTCAAGTGCACGACTCCACGCGCGCGACGAGGAGACGAGCAACTCTACGGTCGCATCCTCGAGCTCACCCCTGAGCAGCTCGCCGAGCAGCGACGCCGGTTGGCCGACAAGAACCACGCCGAGCGGGTCGCGCGCGCGAGAATGGGTATCCTCCGCGACTCGGACTGGGGCTAGGCGCGACGCTACAAGACTCGCGGCGGCGGGCCCGGCGGCAACACTCGATCCGCGCGGCGCATCCACGGCCTTTAGCCAATTGACGAAGTGTGATAATCTCTCGCTCGATGATATCCGTCCACGGAGTCACCAAGAGATTCGATACGGTTACCGCGGTCGACGACGTCTCATTCGATATCGGCAAGGGTGAGGTCGTCGGCCTCCTTGGCCCGAACGGCGCGGGCAAGACCACGACGATGCGCCTGCTCACGGGCTTCTATCCGGCGGACGACGGCTCCATCGAGGTTGCGGGCGTGAACACGCAGCAAGACGACATCGCGACCCGTCGCAAGATCGGGTATCTGCCCGAGAACAATCCTCTCTACGAAGACATGTTCGTCTCCGAGTACTTGACGTTCATCTCACAGCTGCGAGGGATGACTTCCGACCAAACCGCCTCGGCGATCAAGCGAACGAGTCGGGAAACCGGCATCACCGACGTGATGTACAAACCGATCGGCGAGCTCTCGAAGGGATACCGGCAGCGAGTTGGGCTGGCCCAGGCGATCCTGCACCAGCCTGAGATTCTCGTGTTGGACGAGCCGACGGAGGGCCTCGACCCGAACCAGCGCGTCGACATCAGGAACCTCATCCTCACCATCGGCAAGAAGCGCACCGTTCTGCTCTCCACGCACGTGCTGGGCGAGGTCCAGAATACGTGCTCGCGGATCCTGCTCATCAACAAAGGCAAGCTCGTGGCGGACGGTCCGGTCGACGAGATAGCGCGAGGCGGCGGCGCCCGTCGGAAGATTACCGTGGAGGCAAAGGGAACCCATCTGCAGCGCAAGCTCTCCGCGCTGGACGGCGTCGAGCGCGTCGACAAGGAGACCGCTGAAGGCCGCCGCACGCGTCTCGTGCTTACCGTCTCCGGCGAGGACGATTTGCGCCCGGCCATCTTCGACTTGGCCAAAGAGAGCGACTGGCAACTGTGGGAGCTGCATCAGGAAAGCGCGACGCTGGAAGAAGTCTTCCGCGATCTGACGAAGTAGAAGGACCCAGATGATCACCAAAGCAGCGTGGACGATCGCAAAGAAGGAGCTCAAGGGCTACGTCGACAAGCCGACGGCCTACATCTTGCTTGTCATCTTCGCCGCCGTGAGCCTCTTTCTGTATTTCAGGTCCGTCTTCCTTGCCGGCGAGGCGAGCATGCGGCCCCTCTTCAACGTCTTGCCATGGATACTGCTCTTCTTCGTGCCGCCGATTACCATGCGGCTGTTCGCGGAGGAGGACAAGCAGGGGACGACCGAGCTTCTCCTCACACAGCCGATCAGCGATCTGGACGTGCTGGTAGGCAAGTTCCTCGGGGCATACCTCTTTGTGCTGCTGGCCATCGCGATGACGCTACCGGTCGCCATCACCATGCGCATAGGCGGCGCCATGGACTCCGGCGTTGTCTTCGCCCAGTACGTCGGCGCGGCGCTGCTCTCGGGCGTCTTCGTCGCCACCGGCATCTTCGCGTCGGGCATGACGCGCAACCAGGTCGTGGCCTCCGTCATCGCCATTACGATCAACTTCGTCTTGGTCGTGCTTGGGTTCGACGTTGTGTTGCTGGCTGCGCCAGCCGCCGTCGGTCAGGTAATGCAGCTCATCAGCCCGCTGACTCACTTCGAGAACATGGGCCGTGGCGTCATCGACTTGCGCGACGTGCTCTACTTCCTCAGTGTGATCGTGGCCTTCGGCTCGCTGGCCTATCTCACACTGAAGCACAAGCGGATCAGCCGCACCTCGCCCAATTACTACAACCTCCAGGTGGGCGTCGCGATCATCGTAGGCATCTGCATAGCCGTCAACGTCCTCGGTGGATACGTCACGGGCCGGCTCGACCTCACGGAGAGCAGGCTTTTCACGCTCAGCCCGGCGACCGACAAGATACTGGAGAACCTGGACGACGTCGTGACCGTCAAGCTGTTCGCCTCGTCGGATCTACCGGGACAGCTCGCCCTCACCTTCCGCGACACCAAAGACCTGCTCGGCGACTATGCGAGCACGTCGCGCGGCAAAGTCCAAGTCCAGACACTCTACCCAAGCGGGATGGACAAGACCGCCCAGGAGGCGCAGACAGCGGGCGTGCAGCCGGTCCAATTCAACGTGATGGCCCAGGACGAACTGCAGGTGAAGAAGGGTTACCTGGGTATCGCCGTGCAGTACGGGGGCAAGACCGAGGCGATCCCCTTCATCCAGCGCACCGACGATCTCGAGTACCAGCTCACGAGCCTGATCCGCAAGCTGACCGTCAGGGAGCGCAAAACCGTGGCGTTCCTGTCCGGCCACGGTGAGAAGAGTCCGAACAAGGACCTCGTCTCGCTCAATCGCGAGATGCAGAAGCAATACGAAACGAAGGAGGTCTCGGCAAAGGGCAAGCAGGGTCTCGACCTCAAGGGCGTCGACGCGCTGGTGGTCGCCGGGCCGAGCCAGAAGATCGGCGAGGCGGAACGGGCCCGCATCACCCGGTTCATGGAGGGCGGCGGTCCCGTGCTCTTCTTGATCGAAGCGGTGACGATGAACCAGCAGTTCGGCTTCGGCATGGCCAACCCTGACAGTTTCGCCGATTTCGTCGAGAGGCTTGGCATTCGAGTCAATCCCGATATGGTCTATGACCTTAGCGCCAATGAGACCGTGACCTTCCCGACGAGCGAGGGCATGCAGGTGTCGGTGCCGTACCCGCTCTGGCCCCGAGCCGGCGCCGCGTCGTCGGCGGTGGCCGGCAATATTCGTTCGATCGTGCTGCCCTGGCCGAGCTCGGTGGAGGCCACGCGAGGCGTCAAGACGATCGATGTGCTCACCACGTCGGCTGACGCCGGCGTGCAAACCGGCCAGTTCAACATCGCTCCCGACCAGGAGTTCTCGCAGAAGAATCTGAAGAAGCGCCTGCTGGCTGCGGCATTGGACAAGGCCGGCGCATCAAGAAAGGGTCGCCTGGTCGTTATCGGGGACTGCGACTTCGCAACCGAGGAGTTCGCCAAGAACGCGCCGGAGAATATCTCCTTCACGCTCAACGCGATCGACTGGCTCGCGCAGCAGGAGTCCCTATCCGGCATACGCTCCAAGCGCTCCCAGCCGCGGGAGCTGGCCTTCGGATCCGAGCTGTCGCAGCAGGCTGTCAAGTACGGCAACATGGTCGGCATCCCCATCCTCATCGCCCTCGTCGGCATCTGGCATCTGCTTCGCCGCCGGCGCATCACGAGGGAGAGCGAGTCCTCATGAGCGACCGGCAACTCAAGGCGCTGGGGGCGGTCCTCATCGTCCTGGTGGCGCTGATCGCACTTGTTAGATGGAACGCGTCCCGGCCCGAGACCACGTTCCAGCCTCCCGCCGATCTCAAAGCTCTGAAGGACTCCGTCGACAAGATCGAGCTGTCCAGCGCGGAGGGCTCCGTGACAATCACGAAGTCCTCGGCCGGGTGGAGCATCGACGGCTCGGCGGCGGACACGGCAACAGCGAGTAAGCTGTTCAAGACATTGGAAGGCGCCGCGTGGGCGGAGATGGTTTCGAGCAACCCGAAGAACCAGGACGACTTTGGCACGACCGGCCCCGGCGCAAGGACCCTAACCTTCTACGAAGGCTCGAAGAAGAAGGTCCAGCTGATCGTCGGCAGCCAGACTCAGGTACCGAACAACTTCTACGCGACGGTTGGCGGCAGCAAGCAGGTCTGGCTCCTGACCGGCGATTTCGCGACGATTCCCACGACCGCCGAAGGCTGGCACGCGAAGCCCGCGCCCAAGTCCAAGCCGGGTTCCGGCTCAGCACCGGCGCCCCAGCCGATGACGCAGCCCAAATAGCGGGCGACCACGGAGTCAGTCCGTGGCCGCCGCCTTCCTCTGAGTCTCTCACTAGCCGGCTTACGCGACTTCCCGCATCTCGCTCACACGCAGGTACTTCGCGCGCTGGTTGACGACATCCCACTTGACGTTGTCCATGAACGCGCTGAGATACTTGGCCCGCGCAGTTCCGTAGTCGATCATGTAGGCATGCTCGTAGACATCGAGAACGAGCAGCGGCGAAGCCGCCCATACCCCGTCGGAGTGAATGTCGGACAGATAGTTGTGGAGCTTGCCGTCCGTCCAGTCGAAGGCCAGAACCACCCATCCGCGCGCGCACATTCCAAGCGCCCCAAACTCCCGCTCCCACTGCTCGTAGGTACCGAAATCCTCGTTGATCAGATCGAGGATCGGGCCGGAGCACGTCTGTCCCGGCGCGAGGTTCTCGAAGTACGCCTCGTGAAGGCGTATCGCGTTGGCCGTGAATACCTCTTCGCGCTTCAATTCGCGCAGTTGGCTGTAGGTGGCGTTCGCGGTCTCAAGATCGGCGCCGCCCGCCTTCTCGCCAATCTCGTTCAGCTTCTTCACGTAGCCCATGTACAGAACGTCGAAGTGCTCGTCGATCTGACGCCGGGATATGCCGGTCAGCTCCCCGGCGGGCTTAACGTCCTTGGCCGTTATCGTCATAGATGTCACTCTCCTCTCGGACGCGGTGGGGTGTGCCTGCTTCTTTCCCAGCATGAGGGCGGGCCAAACGACAGAGCGCGACGGTGAGGGCCGTGCCCGTCGAGACCCCGGCTACGGAGGGGATGACGCCTGAGCGTAGGGAGATACGCCAGCAGCGGCATCACTCGGGCAGGGTGATATACCCTTCGAAGCTGTTCGGATCGACCAAGTTCGTGATCCGCACGCGCAGCCCTTTGGCCTTCTTGTCGACATCGAAGGCGACCCATCCTGCGACGGGAATGCCGCGATAGGTCGTGTCTTGCTTGAAGATGTTCGGTTTCTTCGCCGCCGTCAGCGCTCCTTGCGCGTCTTGGCTGCTCCTGTACGATTTCTTCTTCGAATCGACGACGGTTATCTCTCGCCGATCGAGCGTCCGAGGCCTGCTTGCCACCAGCTCCGCGCGCATGTGCAGAATCACGAAGCGCCCCTTCGCCCTGGCTGAGGTGATGACGTCCTTCCTGCCGATGATCGTCGCCTCCTCCGAAGCGAGTAGCTCGTATGTGAAGGACCCGACGGTGATCGGCCGGCGCAGACCGACGGTCTTGGATGGGATGGGTTTCGGCTTCGGCTTCTTGGGCTCTTCCTTGGCGCCACAGCCGGTCGCGGCCGTCGCGACGAGCGCAATGACGAGCAGGACAGCAAGCGCGTTGCGGAGACGTTTCATCATCAGATTCCTCACCCTGTTCCGCCGGCCGCGGGGCAAAGGCGACCGGACGCAGCGACCACCTGGCCGATGAATTGTACGCTTAGGCCGCTCTCTCCTGCAAGATAATGGACGCTGTGCTAGACTGGCGCTCATCTTTGGCACGGCCGAGAGGAGAGCCATATGAAGAAGGCGATTATCGAAACCCAGAAGGGCAACATCGAGCTGGAGCTGTTCGACGAGAATGCACCGAACACCGTGGAGAACTTCGTGAAGCTCGCGACTGACGGCTTCTACGACGGGCTGACGTTCCACCGGGTCATCCCTGACTTCGTCATCCAAGGCGGCTGTCCCAAGGGTGACGGCACGGGTGGACCCGGCTATACGATCGACTGCGAGATCAACCCCCGCAAGCACGGCGTCGGCGCACTGTCGATGGCCCACGCCGGCAAGGACACCGGTGGGAGCCAGTTCTTCATCACTCACTCGCCGCAGCCGCACCTCGACGGCGTCCACACCGTCTTCGGCCAGGTTGTCAACGGGATGGATGTCGTGCATACGATCCGCCCGGGCGACGTGATGACCAAGGTCACGATCGTCGAGGAGTAGACGCAGGACGCCGAGGGTCGGCAGCGAGCCGGGGTGATGAGCGAGCATGCGCAGACATCTTCAGTTGTGGCTTGGGATGCCGCGAACGTGCCCAAGGTGAGACGGCAACCCACGACGCCGTAGGCCAGACGTCCTCGGCGCCGCTACTGAGTCGTGGCGCTCTTTCGCGTCAGCCCGTACTCGATCGACTCGACGAGCGCTTCCCAGCTCGCCTCGATGATGTTCTCGCTGACGCCGACGGTGCCCCACGCGGCCTCGCCGTCGGTCGATTCGATCAGCACGCGCGTCATCGCCGCCGTTCCACGCTTGGCGTTGACGATGCGCACCTTGTAGTCGGTCAGCCTGATGCCCTGAACGTCGGGGTAGACGTGCGACATCGCCTTCCGCAGGGCTGTATCGAGCGCGTTGACCGGGCCGTCCCCTTCCGAGTGCTCCACGTACCGCCGCCCGCCGCACAGAATCTTCACCACGGCGTCGGCGATCGGCGTCCCCTTCGAGGCGCGCTTTCCGATGTCGACTCTGTACTCCTCCAGCTCAAACAGCGGTCGGTAACGTCCGGTCGACTTGCGCAGCAGTATCTCGAACGAGGCGTCGGCCGCCTCGAAGTGGTAGCCGCGATGTTCGAGCTTCTTCATCTTGTCGAGCACGGCCTTGGCCTGCTCGGGCTTCTCGGATAGATCGATGCCGGCCTGGCGCGCACGCTCGACGATTGTCGCCACGCCCGCCTGCTCAGATATCGCGAACCGCTGCATGTTGCCGACCAGCTCCGGATCGACGTGCTCGTAGGTCCCCTTCTGCCTCAGCGTCGCCGAGATGTGCACGCCTCCCTTGTGCGCGAAGGCGTTCTCGCCGACGTATGGCTCGTGCGGATCGGGCGAGACGTTCGCC
>DYIV01000066.1 GCA_020723435.1 Slackia heliotrinireducens
ATGCTCCAGAAAGCCAAGGGCGGTGGCTGCGTGAATCGTGCGCCTGCCGGCTACAAGAACGTCCGCGAGCTATTGGGAAGCAAGAGCATTTCATCGGTCGTCGTCGACGACGAAACAGCCCCACTTGTTCAACTGGCCTTTCGGCTTTATGCAACTGGCGAATATTCCATCGAGCGAATCCACGAGATTCTGACCGAGAGAGGTTTCAGGGTCCAGCCGATCAAGAGCAAGCCACCGCAGCCGCTATCCAAGTCCAATATCTGCAACATGCTCCAAAACAAGTTCTACATCGGTGTAGTGACCTTCAAAGGCGTCGAGTACCCCGGTCTGCACGATCCGATCGTCGAGCAAAACCTCTTCATGAGAGTCCAGGACGTCATTAGGTCAAGAGATGTGGCTGGCGAGAGACGGCGTAAGCACCCGCATTACCTCAAAGGAACGCTCATCTGTGGAGAATGCGGTTCGAGAATGTCGGTAGACATCTCCAAGGGCAAGTATCCTTACTTCTACTGCATTGGGCAGAAGAAGCGGAAGGGCTGCAAGCAGCGCTACATCGACATAGGCAAGGCCGAAGCGGCCATTGAGGATATCTACAAGAAGATGAGAATCCCGCCTGAATGGAAAGCCAAGATCGAGAAGAACCTGGAACAGGAGTTCATTGCCCGGTCCGCGTCGGCCATCTCTGAACGCAAGAGACTAACCAAGAAGGTCGATGACCTGACCGGCAAGAGATACAAGCTCATCGAGGCGTACTATGCCGAGGCATTAACGCTAGACATGTTCAAGGCTGAGCAGACTAGGCTTACCTCAGAGATCATGCTTCATGAGGAGCGTCTGAGGAGGCTGGATGCAAGAGCGGAACAAGCCGAGAAGGTCCTCGACATGGCCATGAAGATGGCCAGCCAGTGTCACGAGGCCTATCTCAAGGCGAAGCCCGAGACAAGACGGCTCTTCAATCAGGCGTTCTTCGAAGCGATACATGTGAAGGACCGAGAAATACAAAAAGCCCAGTACACTGAGCTTTTTGCGGTTCTCTTTTCGAGAAGTTCGAATACGAAGCGATTGGTGGGCGCTACAGGATTTGAACCTGTGGCCTCTTCCGCGTCAAGGAAGCGCTCTCCCCCTGAGCTAAGCGCCCGTCGTCCCCAAGGCGTCTCGCGCCCGGGACTTGCGCATTATACCAAATCTACGTGGCAGACGACGCCGACTTGTCCTTTAGCCGCTTGTGTATCACCGACACCAGACGCGGGGCGATCATCGGGTCCTGATCGGTCAGGTATGGACCCGGCTCCGTGGGCTCAATGAGCACCTTCTCATCGCACACTACCCGCTCCGGACCGCCTTCGTAGCGCACGCCCGGCACGTGCTTGAAGACACGTCGCGCGAGGACCGACTGCTCGGCCCAGGGTTGCGGCAGCAGCGGCAAACCGAAGTGATCCCCCGTGGCCCGCTCAAGGAATGTCTTCAGCTCGCTGATCCCGTAGGCCCGCTCGAACGGCTCGATGACGAAGTACCAGTCCCCTTCCGCACCGACGAGATACTGATTCCTCTTCGCAATCTTGTCCGGCCACGGTTGGCCACACTCGATGAACGTCACTCGCTCGTCCTCGGCGGCAAGCTGCCTCAAGTACTCAACGGTCCCATCGGTCGACGGTCCGTCTCCATCCTCGCCTTCCGTTGCTCCGTCGACGATCACGATCCGGTCCACGTCCGCGAGCGTCTTTGCGGCTCCGGCGATCAGATCCGCGTCGTTATACACCGACATGCATGCAATCAGTTCCACGTGTGCACTCTCCTTGCAGACGACGGCTCAATAGTCTATCACTGGCCGGTCGCCTTTGGCACGTCCGATCAGATGTCCCAGGTGACAGGTCCGGCCGGAAGTCTCGGCGATCTGGCCGCCAACAAGGCAATGTCGTCCGGGAGATTGCCTCCGGTGAACTCCCTCGCCGCGGCGAGCAATCGCTCGACGATTTCGTCGCTGGAGGCCTCGTGCGACTGCCGGCAGATGTCAAGTATGCGCCCGACGCCAAAGAATTCCCCGTCGGATCGCGCGTCCAGCATGCCGTCGGTATACATGACCAGGCCGAAGTCCCTGGGAAGGGTCATGCGATCGGTCATGTAGCCTTGAGGTTCGGCGATCGCCCAGTGCACGTCTTCGGCCTTGCGGCCACCCGCGGCCGACAGAGACATCGACACACCTACCGGGCCGCTGTTGTGACCGATCATCGAGTCACAGCCCTCCGACGTGATCACGATCGGGAACGGATGCCCGGCGTTGGCATAAGATAGCTCGTACGTCTCCAGGTCGAGAACGGAGACGAAGACCGTCACGAACTGCGCCGGATCGAGCTCTTTGGCCATCGCCGACTGCAGGCTCGACAGCACTTCGCCCGGTTGCATGCCTTGGAATAGGAATCCGCGCATCATGTACTGGGTCGACGCCATGATGGTCGCGGCGTCAAGTCCCTTTCCGGAGACATCGCCGATGGCCAGGGCCAGACGTCGCGAGTCCAGCACGATCGCGTCGTAGAGATCGCCGCCGACCTCGGCGGAGGGTGAGGCCGGCTCGTAGCGCGCGGCCAACTCAATCCCTTTGACCCTCGGGACGAGCGGGAGCAGCCTTCGCTGGAAGGTCTGCGCGATCCGGCGCTCGCGCTCGAACCGGGCGGCGTTGTCCACCGCGACTGCCGCCTGCGTCGCAAAGGTCATGATGAGCTCCTCGTCGTGTTGCGAGAAGGCGCCCAGCTCCGAGGAGTACATCGTGAGTACTCCGGTTACGTCGCCCTCCAGCATGATCGGCGCGCTGAGCACGGACCGCGCCTCCCCGGCGGCCAATCGGGGACGCCACAGACGTGGCGCGGCCGATATGTCACTGACTCTTTGCGCCCTCGCCTTCTGAACGGCCTCCGATGCGACGCTGTCATGCACGGGAATGCTGCGTTGACCGCGGGCCAGGCCACGACTGGCCCGAATCCTGTAGACCGGCCGCTCCTCGTCGGGAACGGCCACCGCCACGGCATCGGCGCCCATCATGTCCGCGGCCAAGTCGGCGATGAGCTCCAGCGTGGCGTCCAGCTCCAGACTTGCGCCCAACGCCGAGCCGATCTGGGCAAACGAGCGCTCCAGTCGCTCACGCTGCTTGTCCGCCTGGTCGTAGAGCTCGCCCGTCTCGCGCACCAAGCCGGCCAGCTCCTCCCGCGCCTCGACGAGCTCCGCGTACGGTCTCTGCAGCGACGAGACGAACAGGGCCCGAAGGATGAAGTAGTATGCGGCCACCTTCAGCAGATGTCCGATCAGGTTCAGCGAATCGAACGCGCTCGCATAGAGCGTAAAGGCAAGTTCGCTGAAGATACTCACAACCAGCGCAACCTGCATGAGATCGACGGACGAACGCTCGCGCTTGGCGTACTTGCCAAAGGCGAGCGTAGCAAGCACGAGCAGCATGATGATGACATACTCCGCCGCGATCTTGAGTGCCGTCTGGCCCTGTCCGGTAACGAACATGGGCGGCAGGTACGCATGGAAGTAGCCGATCGGAACAATGACGGCTGCGGCGGTGGCGATGGCCGCCGGGAAGAGCGCCCGCGGCTTCATCCACGGCTTCGCCGAGTCCTGCTTCACAAAGGCGGCAATGAGCAGCGACAACGCTGTGAAGAGCCGCGCCGCGACCCAGTACGTCGAGCCTTTCGACACGGTGTTCGCCGTGAAGAGGGCGGGCATGCCTTCGTAGGAGAGAGTGTGCGCGAAGTCGATGGACCCTGTGACCATGAAGGCGAGGGCGATATACAGGTCCTGGGTGTTGTGGTTCTGCTTGTAGCCATACCAGCCGACCGCAAAGACCGAGAACGCCACAACGATACTCGCGAACTCCAGCGCCACGTGGACAAAGAGGTACTGGCGCTCGACGAAGATGCGGAAGGCCTCCGGCACGAGCACGTCCGCGATGAGCACGATAGCCGCACAGATCAGGCCGGCCGTGATGGCCGGATAGCCGATTGTGTGCTCTTCAGGTACGGGGTATTGCGCAGGTGCAGGCTGCATGCTTCTTCCTTGGCTCGTTTGCTCAACGTATTCTATGCCAACCTGCGAAGCTGCCCAAACCGCGGCACGCACGGCGACAACGCCAAGCCTCTTGTGCGCGTCGTCCGCTGTGTTGCGCCGTTTTCACGCTACATGCTAGAATACCGACACAAGTTTGACCTGCGGATGTGGCTCAGTTGGTAGAGCATCACCTTGCCAAGGTGAGGGTCGCGGGTTCAAGTCCCGTCATCCGCTCGAACACCCACGAATCACCTACGCTGAAGCTGGCGAGGATTGACCCTCCCAGCTTCACGTGCGTGAGGAGCTGGGGGCTGACGGCGGCATAGCCAAGTGGCAAGGCAGAGGTCTGCAAAACCTCCATCCCCGGTTCGAATCCGGGTGCCGCCTCGAATCACGACCGAGACACCTACTCCTGCGCATCCTCGCTTCTGTCCGCAGTTCCATGCATCCCACGCGGTCCACACATCCCACGGCCCTTCCGCGAAAAAGAGGAACCCCACCCACGAAACAGAATATGTAGTGGTTGAGTCGCTCGCATACCACTAGATACATTGGTGGGGTGGGATGCGGCGCTCGGGCTGCCTGACAGAACGGCTCATGCACGCAGATCACTTCTTGATACTAGTCGCAGCTTAGTCGCAGCAACACTCGAAGTTGAGGGAGGACACAGGTGACCTACGAGCAGGCAAAAAGGCAGTATCCATCCGTGCCCGACAACATCGTTCGATGGGCTGTCGACAACATCCCAAACGAACGGCAGGTTCGGCGCGGTCTCTACCAACTAGAGGTAGGGATGGATCCAATGGTCGGCATCGATCGGATCGACGATGTCGAAGCGCCGATGGCGCGATAGCGGCACGTCGCACGCCGGCAGCCCGAACGCGAGCCACGCTCCCACCCCATCAGTGTGTCGCTACCACAAGTCCCGCACAGCCACGGCTTGACGCTTGCCAAGCGCCGTCCGAAGCCCGACACTCGGTATCTATGCGCACGGGTTGGGGGAGGCTCCGGTGGCCGAACAGCTCGACATAGCAGGCCTTCAGGGTCTTTCTGAGGAGGAAGCCCAGCGACGCCTGGCCTCGGACGGCCACAACGAGCTGCCCCAGGCAAAGCCGCGCAGCGTCGTGCGAATCGCCCTCGACGTCGCCCGCGAGCCGATGTTTCTGCTGCTTATCGGCTCCGGCTCCATCTACCTCTTCCTCGGTGAAATCAGAGACGCGACGATGCTCCTCGGCTTCGTCTTCGTCGTCATGGGAATCACGCTCTACCAGGAACGGAAGACCGAGCGCGCTCTCGACGCTCTGCGCGACCTGTCGAGCCCGCGTGCCCTCGTGATTCGCGGAGGCCTCCACAAGCGTATCGCCGGCCGGCACGTGGTCGAGGACGACTTGATCGTTCTGGCGGAGGGAGATCGCGTCCCCGCCGACGCCTCTGTGATCTGGTGCGCGAATCTGTCCGTTGACGAGTCGCTGCTCACGGGCGAATCCGTGCCGGTCAGGAAGTGCGACGGCGACGGCGAAGCCCTCGGGCCACCGGGCGGCGACGACACGCCGTTTGTCTTCTCGGGCACCCTGGTCGTGGCGGGCCAAGGGATCGCGCGCGTGCTGGCGATCGGCGCCCGGACGCAGATAGGCAAGATCGGAAAGGCGCTCGAGAGTGTAGCCCAAGAGCAGACTCCTCTGCAGCGAGAGACGGGCCGGCTGGTCACGCGCCTCGCCCTCTTTGGCCTCTCGCTCTGCACAATCGTCGTCGTGGTCTACGGGTTGACCAGAGACAACTGGACCGACGGTCTGCTCGCGGGCATAACCCTGGCAATGGCCATGCTTCCCGAGGAGTTCCCCGTCATACTCACGATCTTCCTGGCCTTGGGGGCGTGGCGGATCTCCCGCAGCCGCGTGCTGACTCGTCGGATGCCCGCGGTCGAAACGTTGGGTTCCGCGACCGTGCTATGTGTCGATAAGACCGGCACTCTCACCGAAAACGAGATGTCGGTCAGCAGGCTGTTTGCCGGTGGCCGGTTCTATGACGTCACCTACGGCGACGCCCCGCAGTTTCTGCCGGAGGTCTTCCACGAAGTCGTGGAGTTCAGCATCCTGGCCAGTGAGACCGATCCTTTCGATCCTATGGAAAAGGCGTTTCGGCGCTTCGGCGACCACTACCTCGCCTACACTGAGCATCTTCATGACGACTGGGAACTGGTCCACGAGTATCCATTGTCACGGGAGATGCTCGTCGAGGCTCACGTCTGGAAATCGCCCGACGGCAATGAGTACGTCGTGGCGGCCAAGGGCGCCCCGGAGGCAATCGGGGACTTGTGCCATTTCGACGAGGATCGCCTTGCGCTCATGCACGAGCGCGTCAGGGCGATGGGTGCCGACGGGTTGCGGGTGCTGGCCGTGGCCAAGGCCAGCTTCGAGCTGGTCGAGCTGCCGGGCGAGCAGCACGACTTCACCTATGAATACGTCGGCCTTGTCGGCCTGTCCGATCCGATACGACCCAGCGTGCCGGCGGCGGTCCAGGAGTGCTACACGGCGGGCGTTCGTACCATCATGATCACCGGCGACTATGCAGTCACGGCCCAGCACATCGCCAAGCAGATCGGCCTGGACAACCCCGACGCCGTCATCACCGGACCCGATCTCGAGGTGATGGACGAAGACGAACTCGCCGAGCGAATTCGCACCGTCAACGTCTTCGCGCGAGTGGTACCCGAGCAGAAGTTGCGCCTTGTCGAAGCACTGAAGAGAAACGGTGAGGTCGTCGCCATGACCGGCGACGGCGTGAACGACGCTCCCGCGCTGAAGTCGGCGCATATCGGCGTGGCCATGGGCGGGCGCGGTACGGACGTCGCCCGCGAGGCATCCGCGCTGGTTCTGCTGGACGACGATTTCTCATCGATCGTCACGGCCGTGAGAATGGGCCGGCGCATCTATGACAATCTGCGCAAGGCGATCGCCTACGTCTTCGCCATCCACGTACCCATAGCCGGGCTGTCGCTCATACCTGTACTGCTGCAGTGGCAGCTCATCTTGCTCCCCGTTCACGTTGTCTTCCTCGAGCTGATCATCGATCCGGCCTGCTCGATCGTCTTCGAGGCGGAGCCGGAGGAGAAGGATGTCATGAGACGGCCTCCTCGCGATCCGAAGGCGCCGCTCTTCGGCCGTCGCACGGTCGCTATCAGCCTCATGCAGGGCTTCGCGGTACTCGCGATCGTACTGGCGGTCTACGCCGTCGCCCGCCGGCTGGGCGAGCCTATCGACTCGGCCCGCGCCTTGACGTTCACGACGCTGATCGTGGCCAACCTCGGCCTGATCCTCGTCAATCGCTCCTGGTCGCAAGTGATTCTCCTCACGTTGCGCAGGCCGAACAGAGCCTTGTGGTGGATTGTCGTCGGCGCCGTGGTGACACTGGGGTGTGTGCTCTACGTTCCATACCTGCGAGAGCTGTTCCATTTCGGGCCGCTGCACCCGATGGATCTGGGGATCGCGCTCGCGGCGGGGGCCGTGAGCATCTTGTGGTTCGAGGTGCTGAAGATAGTCAGCGGGCGCAGAGCCGTCTCTCTTGACGGGACAGACTCGCCGCCTCGGACAGGCGTCTGAGCCTGGACGCTTCCCTGGCGCGAGGCCCCAACTAGTCTTTCTCGCCCCAGCGCGCCACGAGATCGTGCTCGATTCCGAGCTGGTCGAGCACCTTACCCACCACGAAGTCGACGAGATCGTCGAGAGTCTCAGGCTTCTGGTAGAAGCCCGGCATCGGTGGAAGCACGATAGCGCCCGCCTCCGTGACCGTCACCATGTTGCGCAGATGAATCAGGTTCAGGGGCGTCTCGCGCGGCAGCAGGATCAGCTTCTTCCGCTCTTTCAACGCGACGTCCGCCACTCGCTCAATGAGCGAAGACGCCGTTCCGGCCGCGATCGCGCCGAGCGTGCCCATGGAGCACGGAGCCACCACGGTGGCGTCGGGAGCTCGTGTGCCGCTGCAGACCGCATCGAACAGGTCGGCGTCTGAGACATGACGCAACCTCAAGTCCGCATCGAGACCAAGCCAGGCAAGGAGTTGTTGGCTCGCGTCGCGCTCCGGGACCTCGAGGCCAAGCTCGTGAGCGAGCACCTGCCTACCCGCGTCACTCGCTATGAACACAACCGAATGACCCCGGGCCAGCAGCTCACCCGCTATCCGCATCCCGTACACGGAGCCGCTGGCTCCGGTTATCGCGACGACGCAGTCCATCCGCTATCCCATCCGCATGCGAACCGCCTTGTCGGCGGCACTGAAAGCAAACGTCAGAACAGAGATTACCCCGTTGGTCGTGAAGAACGCTACGTTGATCCTGGTCAGGTCGTTCGGCGAGACCAGGCTGTTTTCGTAGTACAGCAGCCCAGCCGTCGCTAGGATCCCGGTGTAGTAGAGGGGCCCCGCCCCGATGATTCTGCCGAAGACGAGGAAGAGCAGAACGGCCAGCGTGTGCAGCATCGCCGTCACCATGAGCGCCCTCCTGATCCCGAAACGCGCCGGGATCGAGTGGAGCCCCTCCCTCACATCGACCTCATAGTCTTGACAGGCATAGATGATGTCGAAGCCCGTGACCCAGCACAGCACCGCTCCCACCAGCAACCACGGCTCGAGCGGCACGGTATTTGTGACGGCCACCCACGCTCCCGCCGGAGCAAGGCCCAAAGAGACGCCGAGAACGAAGTGGCACAGCCACGTGAAGCGTTTCGTGTAGGGGTACACCAGCATCGGCACGAGCACGAGCGGCCACAGCAGTCTGGTGACCGGCGCGAGATTGAAGACCGCGATGAAGAACGCGCCGAGGGAGACGGCGCTGAAGATCACCATGTCGAGAGAGGACAGGAGTCCTCGGGGCAGCGCGCGCCCGGCGGTGCGGGGATTGCGGGCGTCGATCTCCTTGTCGACGACTCTGTTGGCACTGAAGGCCAGGCTGCGCGCGCCGGCCATCGCCAATGTGATCCAGCCCATCTGGGCCCAGGTCGGCCACGCGCCCGGCAGCGCCAGCACGGCGCCCATGTAGGCGAAGGGCAGGGCGAAGATGGTGTGCTCGAACTTGACCATCTCCAGGAAGACGCGGACCTTAGAAACCATACTCCCGCCACTTCTTGGTGACCAGGTCAATGACATCGTCAGTCATGCGGATGTCGTCGGGCCACTCACGCGTGTGCCCTTCCTCAGGCCATTTCTTGGTGGCGTCGATCGCCATCTTCGCACCGTAGTTCGCGAGGTTTGACGAGTGGTCGAGGACGTCGAGCGGCCCCTTGGACAGGAGCAGATCTCGCTCGGGCGAGACGTTGTTGAAGACCTTCCAGGCGACTTCGCTCGTATTCTGAACGTCGACGTTTCCATCCACAACGACGACGAACTTGGTGAACATCATCTGCCCCAGACTCCACGCCGCGTTGGCGATCTTGAAGGCGTGGCCGGGGTACTCCTTGTTGATCGAGATCAGGGCGCAGTTGTGAAAGACGCCTTCGAGCGGCAGGTTCAGATCGACGATCTCGGGCAACTGGGCCTTGATCAGCGGCAGGAAGATGCGCTCCGTCGCCTTGGCCATGAAGCAGTCTTCCATTGGGGGCTTGCCGACTATCGTAGTCGGGTAGATGGGATCGTGCCGATGGGTCATCGCCGTTACGTGGAATACGGGATACTCGTCGGCGAGCGAGTAGTAGCCGGTGTGATCGCCGAACGGCCCTTCCCGCCGCGTCTCGGTTCCGACGTGACCCTCTAGCACAATCTCGGCGTGAGCCGGAACGAGCAGATCGACCGTCGCCGCCTTGACGACCTCGACGGCCTTTCCGCGCAGGAATCCGGCGAAGAGCAGCTCGTCGAAGCCACCGGGCAGCGGCGCCGTGGCCGAGTAGATGCTCGCCGGGTCGCCACCAAGGGCCACCGCCACTTCGAACTCCTGGCCTTTCTCCATGGCACGCCGCCAGTTCGCTGCCCCGTCGTGATGCCGGTGCCAATGCATGCCGGTCGTCGAATCGTCGAAGAGCTGCAGCCGGTACATGCCAAGGTTCTGCCTGCCGGTGTCCGGATTCTTCGTGACGACCAATGGCAGGGTGATGAACTTCCCGCCGTCGTGCGGCCAGCACTTCAGCACGGGCAGCTCGTCGAGACTGAAGTCGCCCTTCCGGCGCACGACCTCCTGGCAGGGCGCCTCTTTTACGACGCGGGGCTTGAGCCCGGCGACATCCTTCAGCCTGAGCAGCATAGATATCTTCTCGCGTATCGTCGCCGGGAAGTCGGCCGGGACGAGGCTTTCGATCCGCGCCGCGACATCATCCAGCCTGTCGACATCGAGTGCGGCGCTCATGCGCTCGAACGACCCGAAGGTGTTGATGACGAGAGGCATCTTCGAGCCCTTGACGTTGGAGAAGAGGAGCGCCGGGCCGAGCGCCTTGCTGACGCGATCGGCTATCTCCGTGATCTCCAGGTCCGGATCGACTTCGACATCGATGCGCTTCAGCTCGCCACGCTCATCGAGTAGCGAGATGAACTGCCTCAGATCGTCAAACGGCACGGACTCTCCTCCATCCTGTCGGCAAGCTCTCCCAGCTCTGTCACAACGACGCAGTCGGCCTTGAGCTGCGTGCCAGTTCTGTTCATCAGCACCGGCACCAGTCCCGCGGCCCGCGCACCGAGGACGTCGGCATAGTAGTGGTCGCCGACGTGGCACGCCTCGGTGGCCCCAACACCGGCACGCTCCAGCGCAAGCTCGAAGATGCGGGGATTCGGTTTGTGAAGACCGAGGTTGGCCGAGGATATCACGAAATCGAAGTAGTCTGAGAGGCCTAGGCCTCGGCAGATGTCGGGCAGGCGGCTGTCCCAGTTTGAGATCATCCCAAGCGTCAGACCAAGATCCTTCAGGCGGGCGAGACCGGGGATGACGTCGGCGTACGTTGCCCACCAGCGGGGATCGCCGAATGCCTCGTAGACGTCCCTGCCGAGCCGGTCCGCCCTACCGTTGAGACCAAGCCGTCGCAGCACGGTCGCATACATCTGCGACCAGAGCTCGCTCGCTCGCTGTTCGCTCATCCAGAACGTGTCGTCCGCTCTGTACTGAGCCTCGTAGACGTCGTCGGCATGCGGCAGCTCCGCCTCGATGCGTTCAACGTCGACCTCATGGCCGTGCGCGTCGAGTACGGTGCGACAGACCTCCGCAACGGAAGGGGATGGATGAAGCAGCGTGTTTCCGGCGTCGAAGAAGACAGCTTTCATGAGTCAGGAGTCTAGCACGAGGCACCGACACCTGACAGCGGACTACGCGCCCACCCAGGTCACGATATCGGCCCGGCGGGCGGGAGCATCCGTCTTCCCCGCCGGCTTTCCGACGATCACGCAGCAGACGATGTCGCGCCCCTCCATCTCAAGGAACTTGGCGATGTCCTCTTTCACCCAGAAGGAGATAGACAGGACACACGTCGCCAGCCCCTCGGCGTGCGCTGCCAGCTGGAGGTTCTGAAGCGCGCAGCCGCAGCTGAGCGCGTCAACGACCCGCCGATAGGGATCGTCGCCGCAGTCGGGCGTCGAGACGGCTATGACCACCGGCGCCCCGCCGATGTCGGAGAAGAAGCGTGTGGCTTTCTCGACGCTGACCTCATCCATCTCCGCGAAGAGATCGGCGAGCATCAGCGTGGACCGGTTCAGTATCCTGACGAGTTCGTCCCGCTTGGGCCCCGCGACGATGTGAAAGTGCCATGGCTGGATATTCATGTGCGACGGAGCCATCGACGCGGCGTCTATGAGCTTCTGGAGCGTCTCGTGATCGATGGACTCCTGGAGGTACTCTCTCACCGATCGTCTGGTGTCGATTGCTGACCGGACGTCCATGCTCAATTACTCCCTTCGATACGTGCGCCCAGCTCACACATGGGGAACGACGCGCGGCGCAGCGCCGACCAACGATCTTTCTTCCCCCAGAAACCGGACCCAACCGCTGCCGTGACTAAGTTTCGCTCTTCGTCCCCGCAGCTCCTGCTGCTCCGTCATCGGCACGGTGCGCACGGCGCTCGCTTGGTTGACAACCAAAAAAGCAACCATGTAGATTGACCATCGAGGAATGATGGGACGTCACACTAGATCGACGGGACGGCTGGGCGCGTTGACTTGCGATCAATGCGGCGCCGCCGTGCCGACAGACAGCAAGTTCTGCCAGGAATGCGGCACCCCCGTGACCCAGCGCCCCACGCAGCGGGTTCGCGTTCGCGACGAATACGCTCAGCGGGTCTTCACCTTCGGCTGCCTGGTTACGGTCTTGGCGGCCGTCGTCGTCGGACTGGTTATCGGGGCTGCCTCGCGATTCCTCGGAGTCGTCGTGATGCTGGCTGTCATCATCGGCGGCATCATCTTCATGCGCATTCTCTTCAGTGCGGGAAAGCAGTAGCTCTACCCGGTCCCCGCTTTCTTGCGCGCGCCCGGCGGGCTCAGGTGACATCCGTCGCAGAAGCTGGCGCTGTGACATTTCAGACAGGGCTCCGCACCCCCGCTGACCACGAACTCGGGATGGGTCTTGAGCCATCCCGTAGCGTGATTGATGTGGCAGCGCTTGCAGTACTTCGTCTTGTGACAGGTGAAACAGGCTCGGGTATCGCTTCGTGCGGCGTCCTCGTGCACCGAGAGCCAGCGCTGGCGCGGCTGATGCGATGGCGGCTTGCTGCGATGGCACTCCGTGCAGAATGCGAGGCCGTACTCGTGGCATTTCATGCAACGCGGCACGTTGCCAAGCGCCGTCTTCCCGTGCTCACCGATCCAGTCGGCCCGCTCGTGTTTGGGAGTCCACGGCAGGATGGAGCCCCCGTGACAGACCATGCACTCCCTGCTACCGATGATCTGCGAGAGATAGGGCTGCGCATGCCGGAAGGCGTGCCTGCCTGAGTGGCACGTTCGGCAGTCAGCCTGGCTGTCTTCCGGCTTCATCGCCGAGTTGCGATCGTTGCTCGCCGGAAACGGGCTGTGGCACTTCTTGCAGAACGCGACGTTGACGACGTGCACGACCTTCTTGTTCGACTTCGGTTGGACCGCGACGCTGTCGTGGCAGTCGGTGCAGCTCAGACCTGGAATGAGCTCCGA
>DYIV01000067.1 GCA_020723435.1 Slackia heliotrinireducens
CCGAGAGCGGCTCTCAGCAGCAGATGGAACCGTACTACGTTCTCATGCGCCCGCCCGGCTCCGCCGCGGAGAAGTTCATCCTCTTCATCCCGTTCACGCCCAACGGCAAGAACAACATGATCTCCTGGATGGCCGCCTCCTGCGACCCAGCCGACTACGGCAAGCTCTTCGCCTTCGAGTTCCCCAAGCAGCGACTTACTTTCGGCCCGGCGCAGGTCGACGCACGTATCAACCAGGAGCCTGACATTTCGCAGCAGCTGACGCTGTGGAGCCAGGCCGGCTCGACGGTCATTCGCGGCAACCTGCTCGTGATTCCGATCAAGGACTCCGTGGTCTACGTGCAGCCGCTGTATCTCCAGGCGCAGCAGAGCGCGCTTCCGCAGCTGGAGCGGGTGATTGTAGCGTACGGCGACAGGATCGTGATGGAGCCGACTTTCGCCGAGGCGCTCACCAACGTCTTCGGCGAGGCCGCGCCGGTGGAGAAGCCGGTGCCGGCGGAGAAGACCCCGGGCGGCAAGACGCCGACCCCGACGCCCACCCCGGCGGAGACGGTCAAGAGTCTCGTGACGCAGGCCGCCAAACACTACGCTGCGGCGCAGGAGGCGGCGAAGCGCGGTGACTGGGCCGCGTACGGACGCGAGACGAAGGCGCTCGGTGAGGTGCTGAAGAACCTGCAGACGCGGAGTGGAGCGTCGGTGAGGCCGTAGCTACCGCGGCTCGATGATCTCCAGCCCGCCCATGTACGGCCGCAGCTTCTCGGGCACTACCACGGTGCCGTCTTTCTGCTGGAAGTTTTCCAGCACCGCCGCGACGGTGCGGCCGATTGCCAGCCCCGAGCCGTTGAGTGTGTGGACGAGCCGCGACTTGCCCTTGCCGTCCGGACGGAACTTCATGTTGCCGCGGCGCGCCTGGAAATCGACGCAGTTCGAGCAGGATGATATCTCTTTGAAGCCGCCGAAGCCCGGCAGCCACACCTCGACGTCGTAGGTCTTGGCGGCGGCGAACCCGAGATCGGCCGTGCACAGCTCGATCACGCGATAGTGGATGTCGAGCAGCTCCAGAATTCGAGTCGCGTCGACAACCATGCCCTCAAGCTCATCGTAGCTCGTCTCCGGCGCGGCGAACTTCACCAGCTCGACCTTGTTGAATTGGTGTTGGCGGATGAGGCCCCGCGTCTCCTTGCCATAGGCCCCCGCCTCCCGGCGAAAGCACGGCGTGTAGGCGCAGTACTTCAACGGCAGAAGCGTCCCGTCGATGACCTCGTCGCGATAGATGTTGGTGACGGAGACTTCGGCCGTCGGAATCAGATAGAGGTTGTCGTCCCGGCAGCGGAAGAGCTCCTCCTCGAACTTGGGCAGCTGGCCCGTGGCGGTCAGCGACTCTCCGCTTGCCAGGATGGGAGGGAAGACCTCCGTGTAGCCGCGCTCGGCGTGGGCATCGAGCATGAAATTGATGAGCGCCCGCTCGAGCTTGGCGCCCGCGCCGAGATAGAGCGTGAAACGACTCTTGGCGATCTTGGCAGCGCGCTCGAAGTCGAGGATGCCCAGATCGCTGCCGATGTCCCAGTGCGCCTTGGGCTCGAAACCGAACTCCGGCGCGCTGCCCCAGCGGCGAACCTCCGGGTTGTCCTCTTCGCCGGCGCCGATGGGAACCGACGCGTCGGGGATATTGGGAAGCCGCATCACCATCTCCCGCAGCTCGGCCTCGACCTCGGCGACGTGACCGTCGCACTCCTTGATGTGGTCGGAGAGCTGGCGCATCTCGACGATCGTATCCTGCGCGTCGCGGCCCGACTTCTTCAACTCCGCGATCTCCGCGCTCACAGTGTTGCGCGTGGCCTTGTCCTTCTCGACGGCGGCCAACAACTCGCGGCGGCGCTTCTCCAGCCTCGCCACGGCCTCGAAATCAAAGGTGCCGCCGCGGTTGGCGACGGCCTTCTTGACGCCATCGAGATCTTCGCGAAGCAGTTTGATGTCGATCATCTAATCAATCCCCGTCGTCGTGATCGGCCCGTGTCCCTATGTGGCCCTGGGGTATGAGCCCAGGATCTTGACGCTTCTGAGCTTGCACGCCAGGCACTTCAGCGCCTGCGCGGGCCCCGCGTCATCCTTATGTCCTTGCAGGTCAATGAAGAAACAGTACTCGCCCAGCACTTTCTTCGTCGGGCGGGACTGGATCTTCGTCAGGTTGATACCTCGGTAGGCGAACTCTTGGAGGATCGACAACAGGGCGCCCGGCTGGTCCTTGTGCAGGAAGCAGACTATCGACGTCTTGTCGTCGCCGCTTGGAAGCTGCTGCTTCCGGCCGAGCAACACGAACCGCGTCTTGTTGTCTTCGTAGTCGGCTATGTTGACCTCAGCGAATACGGCGCCGTAGAGCTCCGCCGCGAGCTTGGTCCCGATCGCGGCAACCGTGGGATCCTTCGCTGCTTCCGCCACCGCTTCGGCCTTGCTGTTGGCGGCCCGCACGGTCACCTTCGGGAAGTGCTCCTTGAGATACTTGCGGCACTGCGCCGTCGCCTGGGGGTGGGAAACGATCGTCTTGACTTTGGCCAGATCGGTCTTGGGCGACACGACGAGGGCGTGGCGGATCGGCATCACCATCTCACGCTCGATGATTATGTCGCCCGCGTCGAACGCGAGGGCGTCCAGCGTGGCGTTGATCGAGCCCTCTATCGAATTCTCGATGGCCACGACGGCCTTGGCGGTCACACCTTCCGCCGCCGCCTCGATCGTCTCGTTTATCGTCGGGTAGGCCATCATATCCTCTTCGGAGGCGTCAAGCCTGGCCTCCTTGACAAAGGCCAGCGCGGCCTCTTCCGTGAACGTACCTTCCGGTCCCAGGAACGCTATCTTCAAACCTTCGCCTCCTCATGATGGGGCCCGCAGACGCGGTTTCGCCCCGTCGTCTTGGCAAAATAGAGCGCGTCATCGGCCTGGCGGATGAGCTCGTCGGCCGTCGTCGCGTGGACAGGGTAAGTCGCAACCCCGCAAGAGATGGTGATCTGTTCGTCGCGGCGAGAGTCCTTGCCGATGAAGCGGTGCTGCGCGGCCCCTTCGCGGATCTTCTCGGCGACGACGAAAGCGCCGGATATGTCGGTTTCGGGCAGTACCGCCGCGAATTCCTCGCCGCCGTATCGGGCGACGATGTCGATGTCGCGGCAGCGCTGCTTGAAGATCTGCGCCATCTCCGTAAGCGCGCGATCGCCGGCGAGGTGGCCGTGCGTGTCGTTGTAGCGCTTGAAATCGTCCAGGTCGATGAAGAGCAGCGACAGGGGGCGCACGTAGCGCGCGGCACGGTCGAGCTCGAGCTCCAGGCGCTGCGTTAAGTAGCGGTAGTTGTACAGATTCGTCAGCTCATCCGTTATCGACAGCTTCTTTGTCAACTTGTACAACTGGGCGTTCTCAATGCCCACAGCCAGCTCAGAGGCGATCGCCGACAGTACCACTATGTCGTCGGGCGTCAGCGTGTCGATCGCGCCTCGCTCGGAGCAGAGCACCGCCACCATCTTGGCGCGATTCAGCAGCGGTATGCACTTCAAGTACGACCCGTCCTCTGCCGTCATCTCGAGATTGACGTTCGCCCCCGATCCGATCCCGTCGGACTGAACGGATTCCGGCAGCGTCGCCGGCACGCCCTGGCTCGCGGCGAAGAGCGTCTCGCCGTTCTTCTTATCTATGATCATGAGAGAGCAGGCCGGAAGGTTCAGTATCTTCTGCAGAATGTCGATGACGACTTTCCCGACGTTGTCGAGGTCGAGCGTCGAGTGGATGACCATTGCGATCTCACTGATCGCGTGCAGCTCGGTGATGCGCTTATTCAGCTCCTCGTTCGTTCGGGATATCTCCGCGTTGAGCTGGCTGATGTGCGCCTTCTCCGTCCGCTCTCCCTCCATGATCGAGATGATCAGCCAGCCGGCGCCGGTTACGATCGCCCCGCGTGCCAAGACGCCGAACCAGTACGGGCTCAGAAGAGTGTCGTAGTTGGCGGCGACAAAGACGATCGTGGAGACGATCGTGACCGTCATCGCCGTGGCACGGTCGAAGAAGAGGGCGTAGACGACGGCCAGAAGGACAAAACCGAGGTAGAAAGGCGTATTCATGCCGCCGGTGATCCTCGCGAGGATGGCGATTGTCAAGAGGTCGGGGACGAAGACGTAGAGCTGAAGCTGCTTCGAACGCCCCGACAGGAGTAGCGTCGCCACAACGAAAAGGATCCCGTAGACCGTGAACGTGATGAGGACGGGCATCAGATAAGGCCGCGCGTAGGGCTCAGGCGCCGGCACCTCGCCGAGCGCGTACCCGGCCCACATGGCAGCCAATAGCACCAGACGCAAGATCATGTACGTCCGGTCGAGCTGCGAAAGCGTCTCGCCCTTCGACTGCTTCACTACGTGACACCGGGGCCTTCACTCATGGCCTTCTTGATGGCCTGCCGCTCTTCATCGGACAGCGCGAAAGGGCTCTCGCCTTTCACAATCGGCTTCGCCCACGTTCGTGTGTCGTTCCTGCCGTTGAGCGTCGTGATGACCAGTCCGTCGGTCTCGTCGTTGAGCAGCGCCGCCGAGAAACTCAGTTGGCCGGCAAGCTCCTCAAGCGCGTCGTAGCGCACGAGACCGACTCTTTGCACGCATAGTTCGGTCTTACGCCACGTCTTCTTGATGGCCTTGTCCAACCGCTCGTCCGTCTTGTGGATGGCTTCGACCTCGTCGGCGAACTTGCTGATGACGGCGGCGAAGTTGCCTTCCGCCACGGCGGCCACAATCTCCGCCTGCCCGCGAGAGATGGAACGGGCACGCATCAGGCCGTAGAACCCTACGGCAAGAGCCACGAATGAGACGACAATGGCGACGAGAGACAGGACTAAGAGAACTTGATCGACCAAGCATGATCCTTTCTGGCACCCTAGGTTGGATGATTATACAATACTTGTGCGCTGCCATGCACCGCTGCCGGAGGCCGTCCTTGCTGGTAATTGGGGTATGTTTGGCCCCGGCAGCCGAGCCGACGGCATTCGCCGGAGGCAGGCGCGGCGCACTGACTACCTACTAGGGGCGGTGGGACTTGCCGGCGAGGGGCGATATTCACAGCTTGCTCGAACGCGTGGCATCCGGTGCTATCTCGCCGGAAGCGGCCGCCGAAGAGCTTGCCGGCTTCTCCTTCGCCGATCTCGGATACGCAAAGATCGACATGGGTCGCGAGCACCGGTGCGGCTTTCCGGAAGTCGTCTATTGTCAGGGCAAGTCGCCGGCGCATCTGCGCGGGATCGCCGAACGCATCGCCGACGAAGGGGTGTTGCTCGCCACCCGAGCCGACCGGGCCGCCTACGACGAAATCAAATCGGTGCTTCCGCGCGCCGCCTACCACGCCGCGGCACGTATCGTCATCGCCGACGGGCGAGAGGCGACCCCCGGCAAAGGCCACGTCGTCGTCGCCAGCGCGGGAACGGCCGATCTGCCCGTCGCGGAAGAGGCCGCCCTCGTGGCGGAGACGATGGGCAGCTTCGTGGAGCGTATCTACGACGTGGGAGTCGCCGGAGTCCACCGGCTTCTCGCGCATAGGGAGGCACTGGAGAAGGCGCGCGTCATCGTCGCCGTCGCCGGCATGGAAGGGGCGCTACCGAGCGTCATCGCCGGCCTGGTGAGCTGTCCCGTGATCGGTGTGCCGACCAGCGTCGGCTACGGGGCCAGTTTCGGCGGCATCGCGGCGCTTCTTACGATGCTCAACTCCTGCGCCAACGGTATCGCCGTCGTCAATATCGACAACGGGTATGGCGCCGGGTGTCTGGCGAGTATGATAAACGGAATGTCCGGCGCGACGAATGAAGAGCCAGGCGTGATCGAAGCGGGAGAGGAGGACCGGTGAAGATAGCCTACTTCGACTGCTTCTCCGGTGTCAGCGGCGACAAGACGCTTGGGGCCCTCATCGACCTGGGCGTTCCCCTCGGCATTGTCGAGGAGGAGCTCGCCAAGCTGCCGCTGGGCGGCTACGAGCTCGAGGCCTTTCCGGTCACGAAGAATGAGATCGCCTCGATGCGCGTGAAGGTTCACGTCTTCGATCAGAGGGTCGTTCGAACCTGGACGAGCGTGCGCAAGATCCTCGAGGACAGCGACCTCCCCGAGACGGCGAAGGAGCGGGCGCTGGCCATCTTCTCCGACATCGCCGAGGTCGAATCTAAGCTGCACGCCAAGCCAATCGGCAACGTCCATTTCCACGAGGTCGGAGCTGTCGACTCGATCGTCGACATCGTCGGCACGGTGGTGGCGCTCGACCATCTCGACGTATCCCAGTGTTACAGCTCTCCGGTGCCGACCGGAACGGGAATGGTCCGAACCGAGCACGGCGTCCTGCCGATCCCGGCCCCCGCCACAGCGGAGCTGTTGCGCGGCATCCCGACCTACTCCACGTCCATTCCCTCGGAGCTGACGACCCCTACCGGCGCCGCGATCATGCGCGCGATCGTCTCCCGTTTCGGCGAGATGCCGTTGATGGTCCCGGACGCCGTCGGCTACGGGGCCGCCAAGCGCGACCTGCAGATTCCCAACGTGCTGCGCGTGATCGTAGGCGAGCCCGTCCACGAACACGCCGCGCAGGAGGGCGTTGTGGTCTTGGAGACCAACATCGACAACACGTCGCCCGAGCTGCTCGGGACCGTGATGCAGCAGGCCCTTGCCATGGGCGCGCTCGATGTGTGGCAGACTCCGATCTTCATGAAGAAGGGACGCAGCGCCACCATGCTGTCAATAATGTGCGATCCGGACGCCGAAGGGCCCTTCGTCGACCTGCTCATGCATGAGACGAACACGCTCGGCGTGCGCACGCACACCGTCGCCAGGACCGTGGCCACGCGCGAGGTAGTCAAGATCCGCAGCTCGCTGGGGATGGCAAGGATCAAGGTCGGCAGGTACGGGGGGAGCATCACCAGCGTAAGCCCCGAACACGATGATTGCGTCCGCCTGGCGAAGAAGACGGGGCTGTCCGTCAAGGACGTGCACGAGCGCCTGAAGGCCGAAGCGACGCAGAAGCTCCAGCAGTCAAAGGTGGAGCCGTGACCGACACGCTCTGGGTATTCGCCGACTCGATCCATGCCATGGAAGAGGCGGGGATCGACTACGGCGTCTTCGGCGGAATCGCCATCTGGGAGTACGGCGTCCGACGCGACACCAAGGACATCGACCTGTTGATCGCGCCCGCCGACGCCGAACCGGCGCTGCAGGCACTCGCGGCACGCGGGTTCGCCGTGGAGCGAACCGATCCGGCCTGGTTGTTCAAGGCGGCGAAGGACGGGGTGGACGTGGATATCATCTTCGAGGTCGCCGGAGGCAAGGTGCCCTGTGAAGCGGTGCTGGCGCGCCGACGCCGGACCACCATCGAGGGCATCGACATGACCGTCATCGCGCCGGAGGACCTTGTTGCCATCAAGATGGCTGTTATCGCGGCCCACCGGTGCTGGGACTGGTTCGACGCCCTGGCGGTGATCAAGGGAAGTGGCGGCAAGCTCGACTGGGACTACATGATGGAGCGCTGCCACGACAACCTGCAGCGACTCCTCAGCCTCCTGCTTTTCGCCAAGAGCGCCGGTTGCGACGACGAGGTGCCGGAGGCGGTGCTCGGAGAGCTGGCGCTGGCGACCGGCCTCAGCCCTCCAGCTCGAACAGGCGACAGCACCCCTTGATCACCGGCATCGACACGTTGTGCACCGGCACACCCCCGGGCGTCGTGCCCCGATCGACCCCGTAGTGGGAATGGCCATGAAACGCGATGTCGGCGCCGCCGGCGTCGATCGCCTCGGCCAGGCGAGAGCTCCCAAGGAACGGCCATATTTGCTGATCCTCGCCTTGGAGCGTCGCTGAGATCGGTGCGTAGTGTGTCACCGCGACTTTGATGTCGCCGTTGGCCGATCGCAGGGCGGCCTCGAGCTTGACGCCTTCTTCGATCATCTCCGCGTGGAGGCGCCGCATCGACGGCTCCCCGAAGTCGGGCAGCGCCCGAATCCCGAACCCACCACAGAAGCCCTTGGTGCCGCAGATGGAGACTCGAGCGCCATCCAGCGTGTGGGTCGCGAAGTCGCCGTCGAGCACGCTGATGCCGGCGGCCCGCAGGGCGGCCGCGATCGCCTCCTGCTCGCTGCTGTGGAAATCATGATTGCCCAGAACGGCCACGATCGGGACCTTGACCTCCTCAAGCTCGGCGAGGAGCGTCCGTGCCTGGGAGGCCTTCCCGCGGCGTGTCAGATCGCCGCAGAGCAGCAGAACGTCGGCACGTGCGGCTGCTTCAGCACAGGCTTCCGCCACGTCCTTTCGCGGCCTATCGCCGCTATGAAGATCTGCGGTCGCGGCGATGCGAATCATGAGCGGGCTCCTTCTCCAGCGGACCGGTCCGATTATATGCCATCTCTTCTTTCGGCTTGCTGATGGCGATCGCGCTTCCACGCCTGCTTCCGAGCAGCCGGACGGCAATTCGTGCTGGTACACGCGCTGTTTAGCACAGCGAGACGGCGGGAACACCGAGCGTGTCACCAACGAATGGAGACCGTGTGGAGCAGCCCAGATTCATCGATCGGTCGTTCGGCGACTTCCCTCGCGCATACCGCCTTGCGCTCGAGGCGTACGTGGGCGATCCGACCGACGAGGCACGCGAGCATGCCGCCGGACTCGGTGAGCTGGCGGCGCAGTCGGGCGTCTCCGTCACGAGAGTCATCCGCGCGCACCGAGAGGCGCTCTCGGCCGTCGTGCCGCTCACGCCGGACGTTGAGTCGGTCCTTCGCCGTGCGCGACTGGCCGAGTCCTTCCTCGAGCAGTGCCTGTGCCCGTACGACAGCGCGATGTTCGATGCTCGTGTCACGCGCGAAGGGCTGCGCCGCTCTGAGGCGACCCTGGCCGCCTGTCGCACTCAGAAGGCGACACTGGACGAGGCCCTCGCCAGCATGAGTTTCACGATGTCGCACGACATACGCGAGCCCGTGAATGCCATCGACGAGATCACACGGGACCTGCTGGAAGATGGAAAGCACGTCCTCGACACCGAGACTCGCGAATCCCTGAAGCGGGTTCGGTCCCGCGCCGCCTACTACCACTCGCTGGCGGACGGAGCCCTCGAGCTGGCGCGTCTTGCCCAAGCCGATCTCAAACTCGAGGAAGTGGATCTGTCGGGAATCGTCGATTCGGTCGCCGACGAACTCCTGAGGTCCGATCCGACGCGCGAGGTGACGTTCGTCGTCACGCCGGGCGCGCACGAGACGGCCGATGCCGGCCTGATCGAGATCGCCCTGCGCCATCTGCTCGGAAACGCCTGGAAGTTCACGTCTACTCGCGGCGAGGCACGCATCGAGTTCGGGATGGCGCACCGCGCCGGCAGGCTGACCTACTTCGTCGCCGATGACGGCGTGGGTTTCGACATGTCGGACGCCGACCGTCTCGGCATCGCCTTCCAGCGACTTCACCCCGCCGGCGAGTTCGGCGGCATCGGACTCGGGCTCGCCGGAGCGGAGCGCATCGTGCACCGCCACGGGGGCGATTTCTGGGCGGAGGCCGAAGCCGGACAGGGCGCGACCTTCTTCTTCACTCTTGACGCAACTCGCCCTGACGTGATCGAGCCGCACCCCAGACGTCGCAGACCCAGGGCCGAGGAGAAACGTGCCGCCTAGAAGGCAGGGCCGTACCGTGCTGGGTTTCTCGCGACCGAGAATGGTCGTCCTGGGAGGAGGCTTCGCCGGCCTCAACTGCGCAGCGCTGCTCAGCGCCGCGCTGCCTGACGCCGGCATCACGATCGTCTCCGACGACGACAGGTTTACCTACCGCCCGGCCGCGATCCACATTCCTTTCGGATCTAGACCGGACGCCATCGCGCGGCGCATTCGCCCCAGAACGGCAAGCCGAAACGTCTCGCTGCTGAAGGAGCGCGCATACGAGATTGAACCGTCCCACAAGATAGTCGTCACCGGAGGTCGCGTGATCGACTATGACTACCTCGTCGTGGCGACCGGCGCGAGCTCGAGCCCGCGCGAGATCGACGGTTTGACGAACAACGCCATCAATCTGTGGACTCTCGGCGACATGGTGAGACTGGGCCAGCGGCTCCGCCGCCTCGGCGTCGACGCCGGCAACGGCTATCGACAGGAGGTCGTGCTCACCGTGGCTCAAGGAGCCCAGTGCGCGTGGCCCGTCTACGAGATAGCCTTCATGCTCGACACATGGCTCCGTCGTCACCGACTCAGAGGTCTGGTCGGAATCACCCTTACGACGCATGAAGACGCCCACCTGGCGCAATTCGGGCCCGCGATGCACGAGCGCGTCGCCCGGGAGCTGGAGGAGCGAAGCATCGACGCCCACCTTGGCGGCTTCATTCATCGAGTTCGCCACGACCGCGTCGTGCTGCGGAGCAGGCGACGGTTGCCCTTTGACCTACTTATCGCGATGCCGCCCCATGTGGCGTCAACCAAGTATGAGTCGCTCCCCAGTGACGAGAGACATTTCCTGAGGGTCGATGCCGCCACGTGCGCGGTCCGCGAGCATCCCGACGTCTTTGCCGTGGGGGACTGCAACGAGCTTCCCCTCAAGCAGGCGGTCATGGCGGTGGCGCAGGCCTCCGTGGTGGCCGACAACATAGTGGCGCGCACCCGGGGGAAGCCATACAACGCTTCGTTCGAGCCTAACTCCTTCTGCATCATGGAGGAGCTTTGCACGGCCACATACGTGCAGACTCCGATGGCGATCCCAGACGATGCCCGACGCACGGTCGGCCTGCGAGACGACGCTCGCTTTCCATACCGTGTCGGCTCCGGACATCTCTGGCGGGTGGCCAATCGAGCGATTGGGTTCTGGGTGCCCTCGAGACTCAGCCGCCTGCAGCCCATTCGCCTGGGAGCAGTCCCGTCTCGGGGCACCGATGCAATGCTCCGCGCCGCCGCCATGTTCTCCAAACCCGTGGCCGCGGAACGGCCCATCGTCGAGGACCCACACGCCCGCGCCGCGTGAGGGGTACAATACGCTCACAGAGGATTCGAACGAAAGGAGCCGGCATGGACTTCCGTGACTATGTCAAAGAGCTGATCGGCGAGATCAGCGAGCACGTCAGCAGCGATACCGTCTTCGGCGCGTCTCGCGAGATTGGATCCAGGGTTGTCATCCCGGTTGCCCAGGTCGGATACGGAGGCGGCGGTGGATTCGGCCGCGGCGACGAGAAGGACGGCGACAGCGGCTCGGGCGGAGGCGGCGGGCTTAACATCAAGGCGAAGCCGCTCGGTGTCATCGTCGTCAGCGACGAAGAGGTCGCCTGGTTGCCGACTCCGGACGTCACCCGGGTAGTCGTCGTCGGCTGCCTGGTGGCGCTGGCCGCGCTGGTTACGGTCAGGTCCATGGCTTCAGCCTGAACGGCGATGCGCGCCAGGTGCTGCGCCGGATGAGCCCCTCACATACCGCGACCATGCCCGTTCACACTTTTTTCACACTCTTGACGTAGAATAACGGCAGTATATCCGGCTATGGGAGCGACTTGTGGCGTCGAAGGGCACCATCCTCGTCGTCGATGACGAACGAAAGATCCTCGAGATCGTCAAGGCGTATCTTGAGAAGGAAGGCTACTTCGTCCTCACCGCCGAGCGCGGTGAGGCGGCGCTTTCGATGGCGGCCAAGGCCAATCCCGACCTGATCGTCCTCGATCTGATGCTGCCCGACATGGACGGTGAAGAGGTCTGCCGCCAGCTGCGAGAGACGAGTCAAGTACCGATTCTAATGTTGACGGCCAAGGTCTCCGAAGACGAGCGCGTGGCCGGCCTCTCCCTCGGCGCCGACGACTACCTGACCAAGCCCTTCAGCCCGCGCGAGCTGGTTGCTCGCATAGGCGCGATCCTGCGTCGCGCGCGCGGCGGCGGTCCAGACGGCCAGCGGCCTCTGAGCTTCGCCGGCGGCAAGATGCTTATCGACACGGAGCGTCACGAGGTCACGGTCGGCGGCGAGCCCGTACAACTGACTCCCAACGAATTCAAGCTGCTGGTCACCTTGGCCACATACCCCGGGCGCGTGTACTCGCGCTTCGAGCTGGTCAACCGGGTGCAGGGCTACGATTTCGAAGGCTACGAGCGCACGATGGATGCCCACATCAAGAACCTGCGCGCGAAGATCGAGTCCGACCCCAAGAACCCCGAGTTCGTGCTCACCGTCTACGGCGTCGGCTACAAGTTCGGACCGGATCAAGATGAATAGAAGCTTGACCCTCCGATTCGGACTCTACTTCGTGGCTGTGGCCGTCTGCTCGATTCTCCTCGCCGCCCTGGTTTCAAACTACTTCGTCAATCGGCAGTTCGACGAATACATCACCGCCAACGAGGAGGCGCGCAACGCGCAGATATCGAACGCGCTTGCCCAGGCCTACGTGACGGCCGGCGGCTGGACTCCCCAGCTCGTGCACTCCATCCCCAGGTGGGCGACGATGCTGGGCGTGCGCCTTCGCATCGTGACCCGCGACGGTCTGGAGGTCATTGACACCGGCTCGACGCGCTCGATGCTCGGCGAACAGACGGCGCCGAACGGCGGGGGAAACGAAACCGCGGACGACGCGATTCAGAGCAGTATGCCAATCGTCACGTCATCG
>DYIV01000068.1 GCA_020723435.1 Slackia heliotrinireducens
ACGCCGGCTCACGATCCGTACGACTTCGAGATCGCCGAACGTCATGGGCTCGACATCGTCAACGTAATGACCCCCGAGGCCAAGATCAACGAGAATGGCGGCAAGTACGCTGGGATGGACCGCTACGAGGCCCGCAAGGCCGTCGTCGCCGACCTGGAAGCACAGGGGCTGCTGGTCAAGGTCGCTCCTTATGTCCACTCGGTGGGCCACTGCTACCGGTGCCATACCACGATCGAGCCGTATCTGTCGGAGCAGTGGTTCATCGACATGAAGCCGCTGGCGCAGCCGGCGATCGACGTGGTGCGCGAAGGCAAGGTCCGCTTCGTCCCCGACCGTTGGGCGCGCATCTACTTCGAATGGATGGAGAATATCCGCGACTGGTGCATCTCCCGTCAGATATGGTGGGGCCACCAGATTCCGGCCTGGTACTGCGGCTGTGGCGAGATGATCGTGGCCATGGAGGCGCCGCGGTCTTGTCCCAAGTGCGGATCGAGCGAGCTGGAGCAGGACAGCGACGTTCTGGACACGTGGTTCAGCTCGGCCCTGTGGCCGTTCGCGACGATGGGCTGGCCCGACCAGACGGATGACCTCGCCTACTTCTACCCCACGTCGGTGCTGTCGACCGCTCGCGACATCCTCTACTTGTGGGTTGCGCGCATGATCATGATGGGACTGAAGTTCATGGACGACGTCCCATACCACACGGTCATCATTCATCCAACGGTGCTCAACTTCGAGGGTCGCAGGATGAGCAAGTCCTTGGGCACCGGGGTTGACCCGCTGGAGCTGATCGACAGCTACGGCACGGACGCCACGCGCTTCGGCATCATCATTCAGACCTCGACGGTGCAGGATATGCGCTTCACCGAGGACAAGCTGGAGATGGCGCGCAACTTCTGCAACAAGATCTGGAACGCCTCGCGTCTGATCTTCATGAATCTCGACGGCTATGTGCCCGGTGAGATCGAGATCCTCTCGGTCGCCGAGAAGTGGATCGTCTCTCGCTATGCGCGATTGGCGGGAGACGTGAGCGCGGCGATGGACACCTACCAGTTCTCCGAGGCGTGCAAGGGAATCTACGACTTCTTCTGGAGCGATTTCTGCGACTCGTACCTCGAGCTGGCCAAGTCGCACTTGCACGGGGAGGATCGGGCGGCGCGCCTTCGCACGCAGCGGATTCTGCTGCACGTGTTGGAGGGCGTCATGCGTCTGCTCCACCCGATCATGCCTTTCATCACGGAAGATGTGTGGCAGCGGATTCCCGGCAGCGGCGACTCGGTCATGGTGTCGAGCTGGCCGGCGGTCGACGACGCTCTGGTCGATGCCCGCTCCGAAGCCGACATGGAGCTCATCCAGAGGGTGATCGTTGCCGTGCGGGCCCTGCGCGCCGCGTTCCACGTGCCTCCCAAGGACGAGGTGAGCGTCCGGCTGCGCTGCGCCGATGCCGCTCTGCTCGAGACCATCCTCGGCCACGATGTGTACATGAGAGAGCTGGCAGGGGTTTCCAGCGTGGAAGCGACCCAGGAGAAGACTCCGCATTCCGCCATGAGCCTCGTCGGCGAGCTCGAGGTCTTCGTGCCGCTGGAAGGCGTCATCGACCTCGACGAGGAGTCGAGGCGGCTCGCCCGCGAACTCGACACGGCGATCAAGGAGATGGAGAAGGTGGAGAAGAAGCTGGCAAACGAGGGCTTCCTCGCCAAGGCCGCTCCGCAGATCGTCGCGAAGGAGAAACAGAAGCGGGATGCGCTCAGCGAGCGGGTCACGTTGCTTGCCTCTCAGATCGAACAACTCAAGGGATAGGGGGCCTTCGGCCCATGACTTTTGACCAGGCACTTGCCTACGTCCAGGACGCCCTGAAGTTCGGAATCCATCCCTCCCTGGACAACATCACTCGCCTCACCGATCTCCTCGGCAGGCCCCAGCGGGCGTTCGAGACGATTCACGTGGGCGGCACCAACGGGAAGACGTCCACCGCGCGCGTGGCGGCGGCGATCCTCAAAGGACACGGCTGCAAAGTCGGGCTGTATACGTCGCCGCACCTGGAGAGCTACACGGAGCGCATGGAGATCGGCGGACGAAAGGTCTATCCCGGGGAGTTCGCCTCCGCTTTCTCGCGCGTCATCCCCGAGGCGGAGAAGATGCGCGAGGAAACGGGCCAGGCGCTCACCGAATTCGAGCTGCTCACGGCTGCCGCCTTTGTCGCGTTCGAGAAGGCCGGAATCGACGTTGCCGTCCTCGAGGTCGGCCTCGGCGGCAGATGGGACGCGACGAACGTCTGTGACAGCAAAGTCGCGGCGATCACGAACATCGACCTGGAACACACCGATCGTCTGGGCGCTACGATCGAGGCCATAGCGGCCGAGAAGGCGCAGGTGATCAAGAAGGGTGCGACCGCCGTGGTGGGGGATGTGCAGCCGCCCGCAATGAGCGTGATCGGGGCGAGGGCCCAGGAAGTCGGGGCCGAGCTGCTTGTGCTCAATCGGGACTTCAACTGCAGATTCAAGGACGGCCGCCTGAGTGTTAACGGCGCTCTGGGGGTCTATGAGGAATTGGACATGCCGGCGCTCGGCACGTATCAGGGCGCCAACACGGCCGTGGCTATCGCGGCGTGCGAGGCGTTTCTGGGGCACGGGCTGGTGGCGCGGACGGTGCAAAGGACTCTGTCGTCGCTGGCGATCCCCGGACGTCTCGAACAACTGCTCAAGATCCCGCCGCTCTACATCGACGGCGCGCACAATCCGGCGGCCGCCCGAGAGCTTGCCGCGTGGCTCGCCCAGAATAGGCGCTCGGGCCGGCTCGTCCTTGTCGTGGGGATCCTCTCGGACAAGGATGTCGATGGCATCCTTCAGGCCGTCTGTCCGCTGGCGGACGTCATCATCTGCACACAGCCGGACAGCGACCGCGCGGTTCAGGCCGTCGACCTCGCGGCTCGGGCCAGCGCCGTCTGCGAAGCCGAGGTGTTCGTCCATCCCTCCGTTGCGGGTGCGATCGAGTCGGCCGTCGACGCGTGGCGCTCGGGCGACTTGATCTGCGTAACCGGATCGCTCTACACGGCGGGCGAGGCCAGGGCGGCTCTTCGCGAGGGTCCCACCCGGGCCAGACGATAGAGGCGCACCGCCACCAGCCCGCCCGGTCCCCACCCGCCCCAACAGTCTCCACACTGCCGCCGATCTCCATCAGTGCCTCCAGTCCCGGCAAGTAGGCGACGACGATTACTTCACGATACCGACGCTCCATCTTGACGTTGTCTTGACATCACCCGGGTAGACTCCTCCTAGTCAAGCACCCACGAAAGGAGGTAGATACCGAATGAATAGGAAGAAAGCAGGGCTCATCGTGGCAATCGTGGCGGCAGCTGTCGTGGGTACCCTTCTGGTCGGCGGGACTCTGGCGGTCGCGGCAACGCAGACAGGGACGCTCCCACGGCCGATGGACGCGATCGCGAAGCTTCTCGGACTCGATCGCACCGACATCATGCGCCAGCGCATGGCCGGCAAGTCCCTTGCCGACATTGCGAAGGCCAAGGGCGTCGATCGGGAGAAACTGACGGCGACAATGATCGCGACGCGGAAGGCTAGGCTCGACGCGGCGGTCAAGGCAGGTCGCCTCACGCAGGCGGAGGCCGACAAGATCCTCGATGCCTACGAGAAGGCGATAGATGCCCGAATCACCAACACGGCGCCGTGCACGCCAGGCGCCGGTCGCGGCGGAGCCGGAGGCTGTGGCCTCGGCGGAGCCGGTGGCGGCTGCGGTGGATTCGGAGGTAGGGGTTCCGGTCAAGGCGCGGGTTTCCGCGGGACCTCGGACGGTGGCCGAGCCGCGCTGTAATCAGCCAACCGGCCCAATCAGAGATGTCCATCCAGGGGCCCGTGCGCGGGCCCCTGGCCCTATCCGAACCCGATGCCTGAAGGAGGATTTGGACGCGCGGCGCCCAAGAAGTGTGCGATGACCAGGATACTGATAGTAGAAGACCACGAGCAGATCGCCGAAGGCGTGCGGGCCTACCTCACCAACGAGGGCTACGAGGCGATGGTGGCGCGCGACGGCGAGGAGGGGCTGCGCCTGGCCCTGTCCGAGCAGCCCGACCTTGTCGTGCTCGACTTGATGCTGCCGAAGGTGGACGGACTTGAGGTCTGTCGCCGGCTTCGCGGCGAGCTGTCGGTGCCGATCATCATGCTGACGGCGAAGGTCGAGGAGACCGACAAGCTGATCGGGCTGGAAGTCGGCGCCGACGACTACATAACTAAGCCGTTCTCGCCCCGGGAACTGGTCGCGCGCATACGAGCGGTTCTCCGGCGAACGACGGCCGCCACGCAGTCGCCGCGACGCATCGAGGAGGGGCCGGTCGTCATCGACATGGAGAGGCACGCCCTAGAGGTCGCAGGAAGGGAAGTCGTGCTCACCCATTCGGAGTTCATGATCCTGGCTCTGCTCGCCGGTCATCCAGGCCGCGTCTTCTCTCGCGAGCGGCTGGTCGAAGAGCTGCGCGGGGACGGGTTTGGAGCCTATGACCGGACGATCGACATGCACGTGGCCAACATCCGCAAGAAGCTGCGCGAGGCGGTTCGGACGCCGCTGATTCATACGGTGATCGGCGCCGGATACAAGTTCGAGGTGAAGCCGGATGCTCGGTAGCCTGCGCAGCCGGCTGATCGCCGGCTTTCTTATTGTGATGCTCGTGATCATCGCGCTGCTTGCCGGGGTGTCGAGCCTTGTGACGGTTAGGCAATTCAGGGAGTTCATGCTTGAAGGCCGGAAGCAGGCCTCCGACGAGATCGTCAGAGGTCTGGCGGACAGCTACGCGCGTACGGGTGACTGGGGAAACGCTCAGGCCGCCGTCGACGAGATGGCGCTCAAGCATGAGAACCGGATCGTTCTCACCGACGGCCAGGGAAACGTCGTGGCCACTGCCGATGAACGCACTTCCGGGCAGGGTCATGGGCTCGGCGGCATGGGAATGATGGGGATGATGGGTGGCACGCGCACGCCCATCGTCGTCGAGGACAAGACGGTCGGCACCGTCGCGTTCACGGCGCCGACAAGATCATCCTCGCGCGCCGTGCTCGAGACGGGCTTCATCTCCGGCGTGAATCAGAGCCTGCTGATTAGCGGGTTGCTCTCCGTTCTCGTCGCCGTGATTCTCGGGGCGGGGATGGCCCAGCATCTGACGAGGCCGCTCAAGGAGCTAACCACCGCGTCCCAGCGAATCGCGGCGGGCCATCTCGATCAGCGTGTCGACGTCTCCGGCAGCAAGGAGGTCAAGGACCTGGCGGGTGCGTTCAACTCGATGGCGGCGAATCTGGCTCGCGCCGAAGAGCTGCGGTGCAATCTGGTGACCGACGTTGCCCATGAGCTGCGCACGCCGATCACGTCGATGCAGGTCCACCTGGAGGGCGCGCTGGACGGAGCGGTAGAGGTGAATCAGGAGATGATCGAGCTTCTGCACGGTGAGACGCTGCACCTCGGTGAGCTCGTCAACGAGCTGCGCGATCTGTCGGCGGCGGAGGCCGGCCAGCTCAAGCTCACCCTCGAGGCGGTGGATCTGGGCGATGTAGCAAGGCGTGAGGCGAAAGTGCTCGGGCCGCGCTTCGCGCAGGCGAACATCACGCTCGACGTCGACGTGGCGGGTGAGGTGCCAACGGTGCGGGCGGACATTCGGAGGCTCGTTCAGGTGCTGAGGAATCTGCTGGAGAACGCGATCGCGCACTCGAACGCGGGAGGCGTCGTTACGATGCGGGTTTCAGCGACCGACGAGCGTGTCGAGGTCTCAGTGGCCGATACGGGGTCCGGCATCGCGGCCGAGGACCTGCCCTACGTCTTTGAGCGGTTCTACCGCGGCGGGGAAGCAGGCGGCGGTTCCGGCATCGGACTGACGATCACGAAGGGGCTGGTGGAGGCGCACGGCGGGTCGATGGACGTGCGCAGCGTGCCGGGTGAGGGCACGACGATGATCGCCAGACTGCCCTCTACGAGCTCCTAGCGCCACGCCGCACTATCGCGGCAGCCCCCTCTCTCAACGCTCACCACGGTCACGCTGCGCTGTTGCGACCTGACGGCGCTGCGGATATTATTGTCCAAGCAATCCCGCCGATTCGTGACAGGAGTGATACATGCCAGCGGACATACTGCAGCCCATCACCGGTTCTCCGTGGTTTCAGCTGACCACGAGACTCTGCTTCTTGTTTGCGGTCATCGTTTGGCTGGCACTCATCTTCTGGACTTATCGCGACGCCGATCGGCGCGGATCGCTCGCCATCTATTGGGCGGCGGTCGTCTTCTTCTTCAACTTCGCCGGATGGATCGTCTATCTGATCGTTCGGCCGCCGGAATACGAAGAGGACGCCCGTGAACGCGAGCTGGAGATAAAGACAAAGGAAGCACTGCTGGCTCGCAGCGACCTCGTCTGCCCGGCGTGCTTGAAGCCGGTCAAGGACGACTTCCTCATCTGCCCGTACTGCCAGAAGAAGCTGAAGAAGTCCTGTCCGAACTGCAGCAAGCCGCTCAACATGAGCTGGGTCGTCTGCCCGTTCTGCAAGACGAGTCTGTAGCGCCCAGAACGAGCACAGCCTGCCGCGAGTATGGAAGGGCACGATCGTGAACAACTCAGGTGACAGAACGTTTGTGATGATCAAGCCCGACGGCGTCTCCCGCGGCCTTGTCGGGGAGATCGTATCGCGTATCGAAGCCACGGGACTGCGCGTCGAACAGATGCGGCTCGAGCGGCTGTCGCAAGAGATCGTCGAGGAGAACTACGCCGAGCATCGCGGCAAGGAGTTCTTCGAGCCGACCGTGGCCTATGTTACCTCGGGGCCGGTGGTCCTGATGATCGTCACTGGAACGGGTGCGCAGGCGATCATGCGCAAACTCATGGGCGCGACCAACCCTACCGATGCCGCGCCCGGCACGATACGCGGCGACTTCGCCCTCGACATCTCGGCCAACGTAATTCATGGCTCCGACTCACCTGAGAGCGCCGCTCGTGAGATCGCGCTCTTCTTCGGTGGAAGAGAGGCCTAACAGCGACCTTCCGCCGCGCCGCGGAAACACGGCGGCAGCGGGCGGCTCCCACTAGCCGTCCGCCTCGCAAGAACGCACTCCATCCCCTCTTTCGAAGTCCGACCAGGCCAGGCCGCGTTTCTTTACGCGATTCTTATGCTCTGCCGTCGATTCTTGACGGCGGTTTGACCCGCCCCCGGGGTAAGCTTGTACCAGCACAACGAGGCGTCGGTTGGAAAAGCTTGGGTGGGCGCCTCTCCCGGCGCGAGTCTCGACGAGCTGTAAGTGAACTCGGGCGGGGATCCGTGCTCGGTAGGGGGTTTGTGATGCTTGACTTGGCGGTCGGTGGGCTGGTCGCAGCCGGTCTTCTCGTCTACCTCGCGGTGGCGCTGATGAGAGCGGAGCGTCTGTAGTGGTTGCCGGAGAGACACTACGGATGGCCTCCTACGTCGGCGTCGTGCTGGTGCTCGCCGCACCGCTGGGCATATACATGGCACGAGTCTTCACTCGCGACAAGACCTTCCTCGACCCGGTCCTGTGTCCCATCGAGCGGCTGATCTACCGCCTCTGCGCCGTCGACGCGGACAAGGAGATGAACTGGAAGGAGTACGCGCTCGTTCTGCTCATCTTCAACGGGTTTGGGTTTGTTGCCCTCTTCTTGATCCAGCTGCTGCAAGGTCTTCTGCCGCTCAACCCTCAGAATCTGGCCGGTGTCGAGCCGACGGTCGCATTCAACACGGCCGCAAGCTTCATGACCAACACGAACTGGCAGGCCTACGGCGGTGAGTCCACCATGAGCTATCTCACGCAGATGGCAGGGCTGACCGTCCAGAACTTCCTCTCGGCCGCCGTCGGAATCGCCGTCCTTCTGGCCCTGATCCGAGGCCTCACGCGCAAGACGACCGACGAGATAGGCAACTTCTGGTTTGACCTCACGCGAAGCCTGCTTTGGGTGCTCATTCCGCTATCGGTAGCATTCACGATCTTCCTCGCCTCCCAAGGAGCCATCCAGAACGTCGGCGCGTACAAGACGGTCACGACGCTAGAGGGCGCCAAGCAGACGATCGCGATGGGCCCCGCGGCTTCGCAAGTAGCCATAAAGATGCTCGGCACGAACGGAGGTGGATTCTTCAATGCCAACTCCGCTCATCCGTTTGAGAATCCCACGCCTCTCACAACCTTCTTCGAGCTGGTGGCGATTCTGTTGATCCCGGCCGGGCTGGTCTTTGCGTACGGCAAGATGGTCGGCGATCTGCGTCAAGGCTACGTCATACTCGGCGCGATGCTCTTGCTCTTTGCGACCGGTCTTGGCGTGACGTACGCGGCCGAGCACTACGGCAACCCGCAGATCGCCGCCGTTCACGTGGCGCAACCGACGGCGATGGAGGGCAAGGAGGTCAGGTGCGGGGTGGCCGACTCGGCGCTGTGGGCGACCGCAACGACCGGCGCCTCCAGCGGCTCGGTCAACTCGATGCACGACAGCTTCACGCCACTGGGAGGCCTCGTGCCTATGCTCAGCATCCAGCTTGGTGAGGTGGTCTTCGGCGGCGTGGGCGCGGGGCTGTACGGAATGCTCGTCTTCGTCTTCCTCACGGTCTTTATCGTCGGCCTGATGGTCGGCAGAACTCCTGAGTACTTGGGCAAGAAGATCGAATCCTGGGAAGTGAAGATGGCGGTGCTGGCCGTCCTTATTCCCTCGGCGACCATCCTGCTGGGCGCCGCTACCGCCGTCATCACTCGTGCTGGCACAAGCCCCATCCTGAACCCCGGTCCGCACGGTCTCAGCGAGGTCTTGTACGCGTTCTCATCAGCCGGTGGCAACAACGGCAGTGCCTTCGCCGGCCTAAACGCGGCGACACCTTTCTATACGATCCTGACGGGCCTTGGGATGCTTATCGGTCGCTTCGGCGTCATCGTGCCGGTCTTGGCGATTGCCGGCAGCCTTGCCAAGAAGAAGGCAGTGCCGGCCGGGCCCGGCACGTTCCACACCAACAGCGGGCTCTTCGCCGGCCTTCTGGCCGGCGTGATCCTGATCATAGGGGCCCTGACGTTCTTCCCGGCGCTCGCGCTCGGCCCGATCGTGGAGCAGCTCGCGATGATGGCCGGCACATCTTTTTAGGGTAGGGAGTCGAACACGTGAGCCAAGACGCGCATCGACACACAACTCGGAAGACGGGTCTTGGCCGCGATCTGATACTTGCGGCCGTAAAGGACGCTTTCGTGAAGCTGGATCCCAGAGTCCAGATACGCAATCCGGTCATGTTCGTCGTGGCGGTGGGCGCGGTTCTGACGACGCTCTTCATCATCCGCGACGCGGCCGGCGGCGGGAACCGGCCGGTCTTCTTCAACTTCCAGATCGCGGCTTGGTTGTGGCTGACGGTGCTCTTCGCCAACTTCGCCGAGGCGGTCGCGGAAGGCCGGGGTAGGGCCCAGGCGGATCAGTTGCGAAAGTCCAGAACTGAGACGATGGCCAAGCAGCTCATCGGCGACAAGCAGCGGATCGTCCCTGCGGCCGATCTACGGAAAGGCGATGTGGCCCTGGTCGAAGCGGGCGACACGATGCCGGGCGACGGTCAGGTGATCGAGGGCATCGCCTCCGTGGACGAGAGCGCCGTCACGGGGGAGTCGGCGCCGGTCATTCGAGAGCCGAGCGAAGAGCGACGCGACGTTGTCGGCGGCACTCGTGTGCTGTCGGACTGGATCAAGGTTCGCATCACGACCGATCCCGGCGAGTCGTTCCTCGATCACATGATCGGGCTGGTGGAGGGCGCCAAGCGGCAGAAGACGCCCAACGAGATCGCCCTTACGATCCTTCTGGTAGGCCTCACCATCATCTTTCTCCTAGCCGTCGTCACCCTGGAGCCATTCGCCATGTACTCGAAGACCGTCGTCTCCGTTCCCGTCCTCATCGCCCTCCTCGTTTGTCTGATACCGACGACGATCGGCGGTCTGCTGTCGGCGATCGGCATCGCTGGCATGGACCGCGTGCTCAAGCACAACGTGGTCGCCATGTCGGGTCGCGCGGTCGAGGCGGCCGGTGACGTCGACACGCTGCTTCTGGACAAGACCGGCACGATCACGCTGGGCAACCGCATGGCGACGGAGTTCAGGCCCTCGCCCGGCGTCGGCGAGGAGGAACTGGCTGATGCCGCGCAGCTGTCCTCCCTGGCCGACGACACACCCGAGGGTCGAAGCATCGTCGTGCTCGCCAAGAACAGGTTTCAGATTCGCGAGCGAGATATTCACGGGATAGGCGCCGCCTTCATCCCCTTCAGCGCGCACACGCGCATGAGCGGTGTCGACCTACCGGGTCGCGAGATCAGGAAGGGCGCGGCCGACGCGATCGAGGAGTATGTCAAAGGGAAGGGTGGGACCTTCTCGCCGGAAGTCACGGCCGACGTGGAGAAGATCGCCAAGCAGGGCGGCACTCCACTGGTGGTGGCCGACGCACACAATGTGCTGGGCGTCATCTACCTCAAAGACATCATCAAGGGTGGCATGAAGGAGCGTTTCGCCCAGATGAGGGAGGCCGGCATCAAGACCATCATGGTCACCGGGGACAACCCGCTCACCGCCGCCGCCATTGCCGCCGAGGCCGGCGTCGATGACTTCCTTGCCGAAGCCAATCCCGAGAACAAGCTGGAGCTCATCCGCAACTACCAGGCGGACGGCCGTCTCGTCGCGATGACCGGCGACGGCACGAACGACGCGCCGGCTCTGGCCCAGGCCGACGTCGCCGTGGCCATGCACAGCGGCACGCAGGCAGCCAAAGAAGCCGGCAACATGGTCGATCTCGACAGCAACCCGACGAAGCTCTTGGAGATCGTCGAGATCGGCAAGCAGCTTCTCATGACGCGCGGCGCGCTCACCACCTTCTCGGTCGCCAACGACGTGGCCAAGTACTTCGCGATCATTCCGGCCATCTTCATCGCGGCGTATCCGCAGCTCGCTGTCCTCAACGTCATGCGTCTCGCGAGGCCGCAGAGCGCGATTCTGTCCGCCGTCATCTTCAACGCACTGATAATCATCGCGCTTGTGCCTCTCGCGCTCCGTGGTGTGGCGTATCGTCCCATCAGCGCGGACGCGGTCCTGAGGCGCAACATTCTGATCTATGGTGCGGGCGGGCTGATCGTCCCGTTCATCTTCATCAAGTTGATCGATCTGTCGATAGTGGCCCTCGGACTCGCCTAGGTGATGAGGATCCTATGAGAAGGGGCCGTCTAGGATGATGAAGCAACTCAAGAGCGCGGTCTTGTTCCTGGTTCTCATGACCGTCTTGTGCGGCATTGTCTATCCGTTGCTCATGACTGGAGTGGCGCAGGTTGCTTTTCCGATGCAGTCCGGCGGCTCCATTCTCGAGAGGAACGGGTCAGCCGTCGGGTCGGAGTTGATCGGGCAGACGTTCGCCAGCCCGAAGTACTTTCACTCTCGCCCCTCGGCAGCAGGCGAGGACGGCTACGATGCCCGGGCGTCGGGCGGATCGAACCTGGGTCCCACCAACAAGGAGCTGATCGCTCGTGTCTCCGAGCGCGCGGCGAAGGTCCGCGCCGAGAACGGGCTTGCGCCGGACGCGGTCGTGCCCGCCGATCTGGTCACGGCATCCGGCAGCGGGCTCGATCCGCACATCAGCCCGGAATCGGCCTATCTTCAAGTTGGCAGGGTTGCCGCGGCGAGAGGAATATCGAGGTCGAAGGTGAAGGCTCTCGTCGACAGGAATGTCGAGGGACCGCAGCTTGGCATTCTCGGTGAGGCACGGGTCAACGTGCTTCGGCTCAACCTCGGGCTGGACCGACTGGCTCGCTAGACGAAAAGGAGAGCGTCAAGGTATGGAGCAGGACAGCCGACCGTCTCCCGAAGACATCCTGGCGAGCCTTGAATTCGAGGGCAAGGGGCGGCTGACGGTCTTCCTCGGTGCGGCCGCCGGCGTGGGGAAGACGTACACGATGCTCGATGCGGCGCAGGAAGTGCTCGCGGAAGGCACCGACGTCGTCATCGGTTGGGTCGAGACGCACGGGCGCGTCGAGACAGAGGCGTTGCTGGAAGGCCTCCCAACCGTGGCGCCCCGGCGTCTTGAGTACAGAGGCAAGGCATTCGATGAGATGGACGTCGACGCGGTGCTTCAGCGTCGTCCCAAGCTCGTTCTGGTAGATGAGCTGGCGCATACCAACATCGTCGGTTCCCGGCACAAGCGTCGGTACCAGGATGTGGAGGAGCTACTCGATGCCGGCATCGACGTGTACACCACGATCAACATCCAGCACCTGGAGAGCCTCAACGACGTCGTAGCGCAGATCACCCAAGTACCGGTGCGCGAGACGGTGCCTGACAGCCTCATCGACCGGGCCCAGATACGCCTTGTCGACATCCCTTCGGAGGAGCTTCTCAAGCGCTTGGAGGAAGGCAAGGTATACGTGCCTGACCAGGCCGAGCGCGCCGTGAAGAAGTTCTTCCGTCCCGGCAACATCAACGCGCTGCGCGAGCTGGCGCTTCGCTACACGGCCTCAGCG
>DYIV01000069.1 GCA_020723435.1 Slackia heliotrinireducens
TTGACTCCGTATGTACCCCCAGGGGACCCGCCGCAGAGCTTCACCTCGGCCGCGACGCCTCGCCTTGTGCGTGACGCTCTGACGCAGCGGACACAGTTCCAGGGTACGCGAAGGCCGCCCCTTCGCAAGGGGCGGCCTCCACAGATTTCGTTTGACTCATACAAAAAGGGCCCTAGGGACCCAGTTTGATCGGCAGTTTCGGATCGGTCCCGGCATCAGCCATGGAGCCGTCGTAGTTCGCCGCCTTCTCATATCCGAGCAAACGAAGCGCTAGGTACGTCACCGACGACCTGAAGCCGATCTTTCAGTACAGACCGACGTCCTTGTCTTTGGTGACGCCCGCGTCCGCGTAGACCTTTTCGAGATCGCCGGCAGGCTTCATCGTCCCGTCCTTGTTCAGCGACTCAATCCAGTCGATGCGCTTGGCGCCCTCGAGATGGCCGCCCAAGTACTCGACGACCGGCCTGGTGTCGACCAGCACGGCGCCTTTGTTGCCCATCATCGCCCTGATGTCGTCCTTGGTCGCGTAGACCGCGTCGTTAGGCGCCGGCGTGTAGGTGGCCGGCTTGACCGTCGTAGCTTCCTTGGTGACCTCTTTGCCTTCCTTCTTCCACTTGGCGAGGCCGCCGTTTAGCGCACTGACCTTCTTGTGCCCGAGGTACTCCAGAAACCAGAACGTCCGGCCTACCGGAGGCGTGATCTGATCGTCATAGATCACGATGTTCGAATCGTTGGAGACTCCACGCTCTCCGAGCATCTTGGCGATCTTCTCAGGCGACGCCAGCATGCTTGGCACTGCGCCCACGGTTTCGTCGGTGCTGTGCCCCGGCATGTTCACCGCGCCCTTGATGTGACCCGCCGCGTAGAGGTCCGGAGTCCTGACGTCGATGATTCCCAGATCGGCCGAGCCAAGCTCCTTCTCGAGCGCATCGGTCTCCGTCAGAAGCTGCGGGTTGACGTAGGCCGTAGCGGCGCTCTGCCCCTCACCGGTCGTTGCCTTCTGGCCGGTCGAGGTGCAGCCCGCCATCAGTGCCGTGGCCAGAATAGCGAGGATGACCGCGGCAAAAGCTGTCATGCGGAGGACTCTGCTCATATGTGCCCACCTCCTTTCGCATAAGGTTAGCTGTGCTGCTCTCCCCCGAGAGCTCTACGAAAGGTTGCCGGCGCCTCAGTGGTCGGCGCAGGCAAGGCAGGCTCAGCAGCAACCATATAGTATACCTATGGTGTGCATAAGTTTACCTAAGACCGCTCGTTTGTCTAGTCTTCTTTGGATTGCACGAAGCGCGCGGTGTTGTGCCTCGCCGTGCGGCAGACGATCCTCTACTTCTCGATGCCTTCGAGCTTGAGGATGAAGTTGGCGTTGCCGGAGGCGCCCTTCGGTTTGCCGAGGAAGGTGTCGTAGCTATCGGCGGAGGCCTTCATCAGGTCGAGGAGCTTCTCGCCGGCGCGGGCCTCGTCCACGCCCTCGCCCAGGCCGTCTGAGAGCATCGTCAGGCCTTGCTCGGTCGTGTTCACGCCCGGCACGTGGGTGCCCATCAGTGTGCCGCCGGACTTGAGCGCCTCCAGAGTGTCGAACAGCTGCTTGAGTTGTTCCGGCGCGCTCTCCAGATCGGCGAGCATATCGCTGGAGCCGGCCATCCCAGTATTCATCACGCGCAGTCCGTCACGAATGTCGGCAAGCCCGTCGATGGTCGTGCCCAAGCCCGGAAGCGCCTGGAGTTGGATCGTGCCCCCGTCGCGCAAGACCACGAGCGCCGCCTTGAGGTCTTTGAAGGCAACCGGCACGGCGTCTAGCATCTGCGCCTCGGTGGCGATCTGGTTCAGCCCGGCCGCCGTGATCGTCAGCGCGTCGGAGATCGACGCCAGACTCGCGCGCGTGGCGTACAGCCCCGGGAAGTCCTCGCCGCCGAGCTGCCCTCCGGCCAAAGCCGTCTCGAGCAGAGAGTCCTGCGCGGCAAGATCGCTCGCCAGCGCCGTCATCGTCGTGTCCGCCGGGTAGGCGGCGGCGCGATCGTTCGCCATCGCGAGCATCGACTCGTTCGAAGTCTTGGCCTGCTCGAGCAGCGCTATCTGGCCGTCGAGCATCTGAAGGACACCGGCGACCCCGTCGGCCGTCTGCTCCACGCCGTCGGCCGTGTCGTCAATGGCCGTCACAAGCTGGCCGATCGAGTCGAACTCGCTGGTATCGATTCCGGCGATCAGCCCGTCGAGGTATGCCTTCTGCCCCTCCGCCAGCAACACCATGTCGCCGGTCCCCTTCTCCAGCTCCTCCAGCCCGGCCATGAGCGCGGTGAAATCGTCGGCCGTGCCCGCGAACTGATCGAGCTGCGAGGCATCGAAGCCGCCGATGAGGGCGTCCAGGATGGCGATATGGCCCGCGGACAGCTTTGCCAGTCCCGCGGCGCCGTCGCGCGCCTTGTCGAGCGGGCCGGCGATCTCAATCGACGGCGCGCCGAGGAGACGCGGGAAGACGACTATCGTCATGGGATCGAGCTCGATGTCGCGCCCGTCCATCTCGATCGTCGCCGTCGCTTCGTCCTGTGGGAACATCGAAAGCATGTACTGCATGTTCGTCCCGGTGATCGACAGCGGCGCGTTGTCCGCCTTGACGTTGCTGAACTTGGCGCCGTCCAACTTCACCTGAGCGCTGACGAGCATCGGTACCCAGTAGGTCTTCTCCTTAGTCACCATCGATCCGTCCCCGCCCTCGAAGCGGATCTTCCTCGTCCGCTTCAGCCGGTTCCTCGCGGTGATGTCAATCCTCAGCCGCCCCGAGCGTCCGGCAAGATTGACGGGTTCGATCTCTTCTCCGTCGAGGAAGTAGGCCACCTCGATCTCGACCGGGAGCTTCTTGTCGGTCGTGGCCCGGTAGAAGAGGTCTTTCCTGCCGCGCACCTGGGTCGTGAAGTTGACGCCGCCACCCTCGCCCGAGGGCGCAAACCCCTTCGTCAGCGACTGCACCTTGTCGATACGCCCGGGATCGAAGACCGTGGCCTTTCCCGTGCCTGTCAGCTGCAACCAGTCGACGACGATCGTCTTGGTGACCCCACCGAACTGATCGAGCAGCGCGTAGACGGTCTCGTTGTCTTTGATCTTCACCGGCGCCGAAACGCGCGGCGGCGCCTTCACCCGCTTCACGGCGACGCGCCGGGGCGACTCCGAGATCGACGCGGCGGCGGAGGTCAGGAGGAGCGCCGTCGCGGCCACGGGCACTATCCACTTCGCATGATCCGACTTGAGACGGTCTCCAAGCGGCCGCATCCTATGTCTCCCTCTTCGCGACTCGGGGCCAGCCAATACTCGTGCGTTCGAAGATCGATTGCGCCGCGACCAGCAGCGCCGGCAGAAGCAGTAGAACGCACAGGAAGCTTATGAGCGCTCCGCGAGAGATCAGCCCGGCCAGGTCGGAGATGGTGCGCACGTTCGACAGCATCACCATGCCGATCGTCGCCGCGAACATGGTGCCCGCGCTGACCAGGATCGACTGCGCCGAGGCGCCGACGGCGATCTTGATCGCCTCTTTCTTGTCGCCCAAGCGTTCGAGCTCCTGCTCGTAGCGGCTCGTGAGCAAGATGGCGTAGTCGACCGTGGCGCCGAGCTGAATCGCGCCGATCGCCAATGACGCGATGAACATGATCTCCGATCCGCGAAAGCCGGAGACCGCCTGGTTGAATAGGATCGCCAACTGGATGAGACCGACGAGAACGACGGGCACGGACAGCGACCGAAAGGCGATCGCCACGATGATGAAGATGGCGACGACGGAGATGAGGTTGACCCGCGAAACGTCGGCCTCGGAGATCTTCTCCATGTCCTGCATAAGCGCCGGCCCGCCCGTCAGGTACGCGCTCGCGCCCTCCTCGGCGATCGCCCGGCGCGCCGCGGCCAGCAGCGGCGTCAGGCGCCTGTCGCCGGTCTTGTATGCGATGTCCAGCACCATGAAGGAGCGGCCCCCTTTGAAGAAGGCCTCACGCGATTGGGCCGGCACGAACTCATCAGGGATGCGCGGATCGACGAGCTTGGTGTAGGAGAATACACGGGTGACGCCGGGCACTCGCTCCAGCCGCGCCGACAGCGACTGCAGCTCGACGTTGGTCGGCGTCTTCTCCACGATCACGTACAGGCTGTCGAGGCGTCCGAACTTCTCACCGATCCGATCCTGGGCGACGACCGAGGGCATCTTCTCGGGCATGCCCGCGCTCAGGTTGTAGTTGAGCATAACCTTGCTGTTGCCCCACAACGCCGGCGCGAAGAGCGCGATCGCCAAGACCGATAGCGCCCATAGATACTCCGCCGCCACCTCCCCGATCTTCGAGAAATCCAGCGTCTTGACCGGATGTCTGAACCGGGCTATCAGGGCGTCGAGCTCGAGCAGCATCGCCGGCAACACGGTCAGCACGACGATGAGCGTGATGACGACGCCGCGCGCCAGCGTCAGTCCCATGTCGACGCCGAAGCCCAGCTTCATCGCGGTCAGCGCCAGGAATCCCGCCACCGTCGTCAAGCACGCCGCGACGACGGCCTTGAAGGTCGCCACCATCGCCAGCTCCATCGCTTCTTCCTTGGGATGGTCGACCTTCGCCTCTTCGTAGCGATGGTACAGAAAGAGCGCGTAATCCATCGTCACGGCGAATTGCAGCGCGAAGACGATCACGCCGGTGAGGTATGACATCTCCTGGCCGAGGTAGTAGGAGAGGCCGAGACTGTAGACGGCCGACAGCGCGATCGCCACGACGAAGAGCCCCGGGATGATGATCGACGGGATGGTCAGCACAAGCACCAGGCCGACGAATCCCATGGCGGCGAAAGAGAAACGCGTGCGGTCCTTGGCGATGACATCCTCGATGTCGAGCTGCTGCGTCCCGGCGATGTGGGCTTTCTTGCCTCGCAGGATCCGCTTCATTCCATTGTAGGCCGCACGCGTGCGGGGATCGTTGGGCGGGAAGGTGAAGGTGGCTGTGATGATCGTCGCGTCGCCGCCGTAGAAGTTCTCCATCACGGCCTGGTGCCAGAACTCCTTCGGCACCTCCAGCTCGGCCAGCTCCGTCACCCAACTGACGCTCTTGACGCCCGGCAGCTCCTCAAGACGCGCGACGATCTGCGCCGTCTCTATGTCGGGTGTCCGCTCGAGGAGTATCTGAGCGCTGTTGCCCCGGCTGAACTGGCTCTGCAAGATGTCGAAGCCGCGCACGGACTGCAGGTCCTGGGGCAGGTAGGAGAGGATGTCGTAGTTGATCTTGTTGTTGGCCATGCCCCAGCCGGCGACGATCGCCAGAACCGCGGCGACGAACAGGACGGCCCGCCGGTGCGTCACGATCCGGTGGGCGATGTCCCTGAGTATGCGCGGATTCCCTCGGGCGGCCATTCAACCATGACTTCGCTGTGCGGTTGCTCGGTCCTGCCCTGTGCGCGTGGAATGAGAGAGCCGTCCTTGGGGCCGTCGCTGGAGCCCGTCCTTGGAGGCCGCCGCTGGTGGCCGTACCTACCGCACGAGCCTGGCCACTACCACCAGCCGCTGCCGCGCGCTGCCGACCGGGGTGCACGTGGTCAGCGTGAGACGATCGTCCTCCGTCGGCTCAATGACACTGACATCGTCGGGATCGACGTTCTTGACTTCCATCACCCGGTAGGTCGCCTTGCGCTTCGTTGTGTAGGTGACGATCCGATCGCCCTCGTCCAGCTCGTCCAGCCTGCGGAATGGGTGTCCGTGCATCGTCCGATGGCCGGCGATGGCCGAGTTGCCGTTCTCTCCCGGCAGCGGCGTCTCCTCGTAGTGGCCGGGTCCGTTGGCCAAGACGTCCTGGCCCGTTCCCTCGCCGACATAGGCTTTCAGCTCGATGTCGGGGACGGCCAGCAGTGCGACTGCACCGGAGGGCATGGGGCGACCGCCGGCGTCGGCTCGGCTCCCACTCGCGGCCGCCTCCGCCTCCAGCGCCTTCTGCGAGAGCATGTATCTTAGGTCGGTCAGCGTCGGCACGAGCAGCAGACCGATTCCGATGACGATCATCAGTGTTGCAGCCAGGACCTTGATCCACCTTGTCGATTTCATCTCAGTTGCCTCCTCGTCGTCTTGCCTCGTTGCCCTGCCACTTCGTCTTGTCGCTTCGTCTTGTCGCTTCATGACCTTCGCGTCTTGCCGGGTGCTGTGGAGACCTCGCCTCAAGCGGGGCCTCCATAGCACTTGGGCCTAGCTGGACTTCTTCGAAAGAACCGTCTTCAGAAGCAGTCCCGTGCCTGCCAGCGCGATCAGTGTGCCGATCACTATGAACGGGGTCGCGTTGCCGCCGGTGTAGGCGAGCTGGGTGCGCCGGCCGCCGCTGGACGGAGGATTGACTGTCTGCGTCCCCGGCACCGTGGGCGTGGGCTCCGGCGTGATGCTTGGGTTCTCACTGTCGGGCGGGCAACCCTCGTCATCGCCACCGTCCGTCGGAGGCTCCAGCTCCTCGGGAGGCTCGTCCTCGTCCTCGGGGGGCACGACTTCCTCGCCGCCGCCGTCCGGGAAGTTCTCGTCGCCGGGCTGATCGCCGAGCTGCGAATCGTCGCCGTCCACGTCGGCCTCTTGCACCTGCTGCGCGATCGACTCGTTGATCTGCGCTCCGTGGCCGATCACCGACTCGTGCATGTCCGCCTTGTGGGCCATCTCGACTGACGGCGCCGCCATCGCCGGCAGAGCCATCGCGGCCAACAGTGCGCCGCCGCAGATCGCGACGAGCGCGATACGTGCCTTCGTGCCAAACCTCTTGTTTGCTCCTTGCCGCTTCATCTTCTTCCTCTCCCTTCCGCTTGACCGTCTTGCCTCGTCCAAATCCTCTTGGTCTTGCTGAGCCGGTCCCTGTCCCGTAGTCCACACCTTCGGCCTTTTGGCCTCCTATGTCCGCCACGAATCCAGAAGCCTTGGCTCTGTCTCTCTTGCGTCTCTGTTCATAAAACGGGGCAGGGGTGGGAGAAATTACAGGGCGACGGAAGAAAAGTTGAGAATGCGAAACCGCAGCTTGCGGCGGTGGCGCCTTTGGCGCCTTTATCGATATTATCGGTCTTGGCGGTATCGGCGCTCCCGGAGTTGGCATGTCGGAGCAGTATGAGCACCTGACAACGACAGAGTTCGCGCGTCGACTGCGCGTGTCCGCGAACGCCGTGAAGGTGTGATGCGGGGACCGCCATGGAGACGGCGGCAACCTACGCTGTGGATGCGCCGCTCGACGAGCGTGCGGTCGAGGGCGTCCTGCGATCGATTGTGAATGCGCTTGTGGACGGGTACCAACCGGAGAAGATCATCCTCTTGGGGTCTTGGGCGGGTGGTCGGCCGCGCGAGGACAGCGATCTCGACTTGCTGATTATCAAGCGAACGCGCAAACCGATGCTGGAACGCATGGCCGAGGTGGACGAGATCGTCAGGCCAATTGCGCCCCTAGTTGCCATGGACGCCATCGTCATGACGCCGTCCGAGGTCGCGGCACGGCTGGAGGCTGCGACGCACGCACGACCTGACCGTGTCGTTGCATGAGGCTCTAAGCTGGGACGAATCGCTCATGGAGTTCCGAGAGCTCTGCGACTGTACGCGCCGATTCTATCTCAAGCGCTTGCCGGTGCTTTCTTCAACCCGGAACTTGACGATCCGGCGGATCAGATCCGTGGGCAACGGCTGGCCGAGGGGGAACTGGACCGAGCCCTTCCCGCTCTTGTAGGGCGCGAGCTCTTCCTCAAACGCCTTGATCCCGCTGTCTGTCGGGTAGAAACCGATGTGCTTCGCGAAACCGGCAAAGTGCACGACATGTCTCCCGTGCAGGTCGAATGTGGGGATGGCGTAGCTGATCGTCTCTATCACCCCGGGCGCGGATGCCTTGATGAGCGCTCGCAGCTCTTCCAGCATCTTCCTCGTCTCGGCGGGGAACTCCGCGATGTACTCGTCGATGGATTTGGCGCTCGACCGCTTCTGCATCTTCTGCACCTACCTATCGCTGCGAGTGGCCCGCCCCTACTTGACGGCAGTCATCAAACGATTCGACACCGCCGTGAACGGCCATGAATAGCTGCGGCGCACACGCTTGACCACCTTGCCCGAGGAATCCTTCGTGGGGAAGACCGCGACGCCTCTAATTCTGCCCTTCATCACGGTGTCGGAGACGAATCGCCCGTCGACTTCGCCGTCTAAGAGACATCGCGCGTCAACGACGAGCTTGCGCCTCTCCATCTCAACATACGTGAGGCGGACTTTGAGATGTCCGGTCAATCGCCTGGTCTTGCCGTTGTAGGTGCCGGCGAAGCGATACAGGTCGCCCTCCTTCATCACCAGCGTGCCCATGGTGAACCTGCCGGAGCCCCCTTCCGCCATGCGCGAGTCTCCGTCGATCCCAATGCTGACGTCGATCTGGCCGCGGCCCGGATGATTCGCCCGCAAGTCAACCGCGCTGTTGCCTCGCTCCACCACCGGAGATCTCGGCGCGCGTGCGTTCGCCCAGAAATTGGCGTCGAGGGCCTTGAGCCCTGGAACCGTGATCTCGAGGTGGCAGCTGTCGTTGCGCCACGGCCCTTCCCGCTCGGCGTGAAAGTCCCATGTGTCCTTCCCTTGTCGACGCACAGTCTTGCCGTCGGGCCTCTTGCGCACCCAGGTCGCCGTGCCCGCAATCTTCGCGCTGAAGACCTCGTGTGTCTCCCACGATGTCGGCTTTGGCTTGGATGCGGTCTTCGTCCGCGACGAGGGATCGGTGTCATACTTGGGAACTCTGATCGTTCTTGACCGCGCGACGAGGCTGCCGGCGAATTCGTAGCCAAGGTACGAGGATGATGAGGATGTCTTCTTGCCGGTGGTTGCGCCCGTCTGCGTCACCTCGATTGTGAGCCGCCCCGCGAGACGTTTGGCGCCTGAATCATATCGACCCCAGAAGCGCGTCCCGTCGCCGAATGACAGGCCTTTGAACTCGCCGCCGCCTATGACCGAGCGGTTGCGCCACGTGCTCGCGGGCCGGCTGACGGCCCTGCCGTCTGAGAAGACGCGGACCTCGAGAGGGATCTCGTCGTAGCCGGACGCGGCTCGGCGCCGGTCTCCTTTGTAGAGCGTGCCCTGCAGGAAGAAGCTATCCTTGACCGGCCCCTTCGAAGAGACCATCGCTTGCTCGCCGGTCGAAGCGCCGCGGCCGGTCGTGGCCCCCTTGCATGATGTGGACGAGAGGCCAAGCATCACGATGGCGACAGCCGTGGCGGCGGTCCGAGCTAGGTGGTTCTCCCTCATCCTCGGTCTCCTCTCATGTCGCTGAGGCGCTCGACCCGCAAACCTAGGCCTCGCGCCCGTGCTGGCTAGCCTCCTATGATCTCGATGAGCTCCTCAATAATCTGATCGAGCTCTCACGCCACCGGCATCAACGTTAGCCCATACAGCACGCCAAGTATCAGCATCTCGCCCAGTCCTGCGACAAGAGAGTACAGCGAGGCTTCAGCGGACACGCGGAACATCATCCATTGCGAGGCAACAGACATCACGACCCGGAAGAACCACACCAAGAAGGCGAAGCTCACGCCTTTGAGCAATCCGCTGCCGCCAGGCAGACTCGCGTACAGAAGCAAGAACACGGCGGCCATGATGAGGCCGTATGCGAGGTCGATCACGATGCCGGCGACGGGATTGATCGAGGTTCGCGCAATGGGTTTGTACACCTCGAACAACCGTTGGGCAAGAGGGTTGGCATTCAGCACGGCATCCAAGACCGCGAACAGGATTCCGCTTGCCACCCCGACGATGACATACCTGGTCATTCCTTACGCCTCCTCCTTGACCCCGACTGCTTGGCCCAATGGGCGCGGCTTCTGCCGCAACGCCACGCGTTGTCCGTCCGGATGCCGTTGTTGAGCAGCACCTCTACTTCTTCCTCCGCGCAAGATATGCGAGGGCACGTTGCACGGCCACGGCACACTTAGCACGCCACGTACCCGGCACGGGACGGAGGCGAAGGCCAAGCATCTGCTCGGCCGCAGGAAGCAGGTCGAACGCTGTCATAATTCGAGTGACCTTGCCTTCCCGGATATCCAGGACGTCGACACCGTCGAAATCCGCCTTGCGACGGGTCGGCGCATATCCGAGCGGTCGCAGCGGATGCAGGTGGGTCGCTGAGATCCGCCACACGATCGCACACCGGCTTCCGTCGTCAGCCGAGCACAAGGGCTCCTGAACCTCGTATTCGAAATCGGGGAAGGCTTCCAGTACGGCTTCTGCGAAAGCCCTGACAGCGGGTCGCCCGCGTGCGGGTGGCTGTGGCATAGCAGGGTCGTACCATTCCACGTCCTCCGCAAGGAGAGCAAGGAGGGCGTCCAGGTCCCGTGCATTCCAAGCAGCCAATAGGCTTCGAGCAATGTCCTCCGCGGCCGCGCTACTCATGCCAGCACGTCCCTCCAGAACGGGTGGCGCCTTCTGCGCTCCAGGCCTGCCCGACGCCCGCGGCATGAACCGCAGCCCGCCGCTCGACTGGGGGGAGGTAGCTGGCGAGGAAGGATTCGAACCTTCAATCCCCTGATCCAGAGTCAGGTGCCTTGCCATTAGGCCACTCGCCACCGATACGCGCAGCGTAGCTAGAGTCTACCGTGCGATGCCGTCTTCCTCAAGCGCCTTCGTGCCGTCCCTGTGCCTGCAGTTTCGCCCAGGTGTCCCTTAGGGTGAGCGTTCGGTTGAACACCAGCGCGGCGGGCGCCGAGTCCGGATCGGGGCAGAAGTAGCCGAGCCGCTCGAACTGAACGGTTTCGCCGACCGGAAGGTCGGCGAGTGACGGCTCCGCGAAGCAGCGGGAAAGCACGGTCTCCGACTCAGGGTTCAAGTCCTCGAAGACATCGCGACCGTCAGAGCCGGGGTATGGGCTTCGGAAGAGGTGGTCGTACAGCCTGACCTGGGCAGGCAGCGCGTGTGCCGCTGAGACCCAATGGAGTGTGGCCTTGGGGCGACGCCCGTCGGGCGCGCTCCCTCCGCGGGTGTCGGGGTCGTACGTGCACCGTAGCTCGACTACCGTGCCGTCGGCGTCCTTCACGACCTCGCGGCAGGTCACGAAGTACGCGGACCGCAGCCGCACCTCTCGGCCGGGGGCCAAACGGAAGAACTTCGGCACGGGCTCCTCCATGAAATCGTCGGCCTCGATCCAAAGCTCGCGCGTGAACGGTACGAGGCGCGTCCCGGCGGACGGATCCTCCGGGTTGTTCGCAGTCTCCATCTCCTCGACCTCGTCCTCGGGATAGTTCTCGATGACGACCTTCAAGGGATTGAGGACCGCGAAGCGACGAAGGGCCTTTCGGTTCAGGACGTCCCGTACGGCGTGCTCGAGCATCTCGACCTCGACGACGCTCTCGCTCTTTGCGACGCCGACCAGCGTCGCGAAGTCCCGGATCCCCTCGGCGGGGAAGCCGCGGCGACGCAGACCCGACAGCGTCGGCATTCTCGGGTCGTCCCATCCGCGCACGGATCCCTCATTCACGAGGCGCAGCAGCACGCGTTTGGAGAGGACGGTATGGGTGAGATTGAGCCGCGCGAACTCGTATTGATGCGGGCATGAGGGCACCGGGAGGTTGTCGATGAGCCAATCGTAGAGCGGCCGGTGGTCCTGGAATTCCAGTGTGCAGATGGAGTGCGTGATGTTCTCGATCGCGTCGGATTGCCCGTGGGCGAAGTCGTAGGTTGGATAGATGCACCAGTCGTCTCCCGTGCGCGGATGTCGTGCGTGGAGGATCCGGTACAGGACCGGGTCGCGCATGTTGATGTTCCCCGAGTTCATGTCGATCCGCGCTCGCAGCACGCGGGTTCCGTCGCGGAACTCGCCGGCCCGCATGCGTTCGAGAAGATCGAGGCTGTCCTCCGCCGAGCGGCTCCGCCACGGGCTCTCCCGCCCGGGCTCGGTCAGCGTGCCGCGGTGCTCCCTGATCTCGTCGGCCGTGAGGTCGTCCACATACGCCTTTCCGCTCCGCACCAGGTGGCAGGCCCATTCGTAGAGCTGCCCGAAGTAGTCGGAGGCGAAGTACAGGTACTCGCCCCAGTCGAACCCGAGCCAGCGAACATCGGCCTCGATGGCGTCGATGTACTCCTGCTCCTCCTTCACCGGATTGGTGTCGTCGAAGCGCAGATGACAGCGGCCACCGAACTCTTCGGCGATTCCGAAGTTGAGACAGATGGACTTTGCGTGGCCGATGTGAAGGTAGCCATTCGGCTCAGGGGGGAAGCGGGTGACGACCGTCTGATACCGGCCTTCGCGCAGATCGGTCGCGACGATTTCGCGGATGAAGTCGGTGCGCTTGGATGAGGATGGTGTTTGGGTGCTCACGGAGCCGAGGATAGCACAAGATACGCCGGGGCGTGTGCCCAGACTTCTGCCGGACGACCTCGGCATTTGGTGGGATGCGTCCTTCCGGGATGACCTGGCCCGACGTCTACGGCATGAACTGTAGTGCGAGGCCGACGGACTCCAGACGTACGATGCGTTGTGTGCCGAGCACTGTCAGTTCGATGCCGTGGTTGGGAAA
>DYIV01000070.1:0-3868 GCA_020723435.1 Slackia heliotrinireducens
CGGAGGCTCCACCTTGGGCCGCACCGGAGGTCGCACCACCTGAGGCCGCAGCGCCCGTAGAAGAAGCACTGGCGGGACCACCACCAGTCGAAGAGGCTCCGGTCACTCCACCAGTCGAAGAGGCTCCAGTTGCTCCGCCGGCTGAGGAGATCGCTGCTCCACCCGTGGAAGAACCGGTGGTCGCTCCGCCAACCGAACCTACGCCAGCTCCGGAGGCTCCACCTTGGGCCGCACCGGAGGTCGCACCACCTGAGGCCGCAGCGCCGGTAGAAGAAGCACCGCCGGGACCACCACCAGTCGAAGAGGCTCCGGTCACTCCACCAGTCGAAGAGACCCCAGTCGCTCCGCCAGCTGAGGAGGCTCCGGCGCCGACCGTGGAAGCGTGGCAGCCACCTGAAGAGGCCGTCCCGGAACCGCCGCCATGGGAGCAACCTGTCAGACAGGAGCCCACGGCGCCGGCTGAGAGACCACCTTCGACGCCCGAGGTACCGCCTTGGGCCTTGGTGCCGCCCCAGACACCGCAGGCCCCGATGACCGAGACGCCGGAGGGACCCGGGACCGCCGCTTGGCCGCCGCCCGACGACCTCACGAAGGCAGAGTCCCCGGCAAAGACTCATGTGCCGCCATGGATGGAACCCCAGGGCCCGGTCGCCGAGACCGTCGACGAAGGACTTGGAGCAGCCGCGGAGCCCGAGCCACCGATTGAAGCACCGCCGGTTCCGCCGAGCGGGCGCGTGCAGGAGATGGTTTCCGCAGTCGAGTCGAGCACCTTCTTCGACGAAGGCCCGCGGCCGTCGGTGCTGCCGGCCGATCGCCACGACGTGGCCGCGGTTGAGGAAGACCTGACGGCTACGACAGCGGAGACAGAACCGTCCACGGAAGCGCAAACGCCGGTCGAGGCTCCACCGGAACCGCCCGTCGAGGCTCCAGTTGACGCCGCGGTCGGAATGGCCGACCGAGCTGCCGTCGAGGTCCCAATCGATATGGTCGACCAGGCCGCCGCCGAAGCCCCAATCGATATGGTCGAGCAGGCTCCCGTCGAGGTTTCGGCCGAAACCGTCGATCAGACGCTCGTCGAGCCCGAGGTAGAAACGCCTTACGAGGCGCCCCCGGTGGAAGCACCCGGCGAGTACATGCCCGAGGAACAGCCCGAGGCCTACGTGGAGCCGCCCATCCAGTTGCTGGAGCCGTTGCCGGGACCCGAAGAAGAGGCTCCTCCGCCAAAGAAGAAGCGAGCGCGGAAGCCGAAGCCGAGCCTGAAGTCGCGAATCCTGAAGTACGCCATCATCATCGGCGTCGTCGGCGCTATGGTCTTGGCCGTCAGCGGCGTGATCGGATATCGGATGGGTTACGGTTTGCCCAGCCAGAGCGACGTGACCGAATCATTCTTCCAGGCGATTCAGAAAGGCGAACTGAGCCTGGCGCGGGAGCAATGGGCGGCCGGCTCTCAAAAGACCTTCGAGCAGGAGAGAGGACGCCTGCCGGCGTCATCGATTATCGACATCGATGTCTATCGCGTCGACCGCACATCCGAAGAGCCCGGGATGAGCTTCGCCTACGTCAAGCTGGTCACCGAGGCCCAAGGGGACGTCCGTTACGTAGTCAAGCTCACGCGCAGCGGTCTGGGGTTCAAGATCGTGGACGTGGACTTCGCCTGGACCCGCAAGTAGCCCCATCTGCCCAAGACCGTCACCCGGTCGTCTACCGAACAATAAGTCGGCCTTCAGCTTCTCATTAGTAACTGCTATAATCTTCATAGCTGCAAACCGCAAGCAGGAATCGTGATGCCAGGACGCGCGCTCCCAGCCAGAGTAGATCTGCACCTTCATTCCCCGGTCGGAGGCGACTACCGAGGCGATCCGAATACCTCCGCTGACGAGATTGCGGCCCGATGCCTGAGTGTCGGGCTCGACCTCGTCGTCATCGCCGATCACATGACAGTGGCGGCTTGGCCGGCGTTCCAGAAGGCGTCCCAGCTGCGCCCGTCCCCGCACTTCTTGCCGGGCGCCGAGGTCAAGGTGCGACACGACGACGAGCAGATTCACCTCGTCGCGATCTTTAATCCCGGACACGCCGCCGAGGACTTCGACATGGTCGTCAACGCTCTGGCTCCTTTCACCGAGAAGAACGGGTCCCTTTCGACCATCGAGATCGCGTCGGATCCCGCGTTCGTCGCCGGCGTGATCAAGGCTGCCGGAGCTTTGTGCATGGCGGCCCACATCGATAGGCCCTTCGTTGACGGCGAGCCCGAACCGTCGCTTCGACTCGCGTGGGAACTGGCCGCGGCCGGCGTTATCGACGCCGTTGAGTTCGATGATCCGGTCCGCGCGACTTGGCTCGCGGCTCGTTCGGACGTCCCATGCCTGGCCTCGTCGGACGCGCATGCCCTGACAGAGATCGGCAGGCGCCACACGCGCCTTCTTCTTCCGGAATTGAGCTTTGAGGGCTTGCGCTCGGCGCTGTCCGCGGGACAGGATTCGGTCCTCGCCACGCGTGCGCTCGCGTTAGCCTAACGGCGGCTATTCGGCGGTGAACGGATTCGCCGCGGAGGGACGAGCGATCTGTGTGAACGGAGACATCCTCGCCCCATAGTATCCGGTCTTGTCGGTCCAGTTCAGAACCTGGGGCATCAGATCCGCGGCGGTGGTCATTCCCAGCATCCCATGACGACACGTGCGCTCGCTGAATCGCGTCACGTCATCAACGGGGACGGTCCGGCCCAGTACCGCGATCGGCACGGGCTCCCCCGTGTGGATGAGCAGCGGACCTCCGCTGGAGGCCGTGGCGTGATCGGCCGTGGCGATGATTAGCGTCTCCGGATCCTCAAGCTCGGCAAGTCGCGCCAGTCCCGAGTCGCACGCCTCGATCGTCGTTCGCTTGAGCTCCGGGTCCTTCGTGTGCGCCGCGTGATCGACGAGCTTGGTGTGAACGTGGACGAAATCGCAGGTGTCGCTTTCGAGCATTTCGAGCGCAACGTCGATGCGCCGCGCCATGTCATCCCCGGCATCGTCGAGGTAGTCAACGCTGCGGAAGGACAAGCCCAGCTCCGCGCAGAGTCCCCGGAATAGCGGCCCCGAGGCGACACTGGCGCCGCGAAACGGAAAGCGCTGTGAGAACTGGGGGATCGGACGCCGTCTTGCCGTCCACTTCGTCGTGAGGAAGTTGGCCGGCTCCTCGCCGGCACCGGCGCGCTGTTGGTTGATCGGATGGGCGGTCAGCCTCTCGTGGGCCCAGCGCAGGTACGCGGTGACTCCCGCGGCCGTGCGTTCTCCATTCCCGGCGGAGCCCCGTCGGCCCGCCTCTCCCGCAAGACCGTCCATCGCCTCCACAGCGATGAGCGGCGTATCGTCCGCGTAGGGATCGCTGTCGGTGATGGCGTCGCTTGACGAATCGCCGCGCACGTAGAGGATCGACTCTTTCCCGCCTGTGTGGATCAGCTCGAAGCTCAGACCCTCGGATTCGAATTGGGCGATCGCGGATACGAGCTCGGCGGCGTCTTCATCTTCGATGTCGATCCGTCGCCTGACAAGGTGCAGCACGTCGCCTCGACTCTCGGCGTGGCAGAAGCTTCCCTTGATGACGACCTCGCCGGACTCGACCGCCAGTCCCGCTCCGGCCGCCTCGAAGAGCGCTCGCCCGGGGTAGTCGGCCAGCCGGTTTCCGAAGAAGACGAAGTGCGCGGTATCGGTCCCGGGCGGCACACCGTGGCCCAGCGAGCAATGAAGTCCGCCGGAGCCGCGCGAGACGATGGTGTCAAGATTCGGTGTGGAGGCGGCCTCCAGCGGCGTTGACCCGTTCAGCACTTGCGCGGGACGGTCGGCCAGCCCATCGATCACAAGGAAGATCACCCTCACGCCGGCTGCTCCCC
>DYIV01000070.1:3878-12296 GCA_020723435.1 Slackia heliotrinireducens
AGGTGGCGGCGCCCACGACTCTCTCGTAGTCGGGCGTCCGGCCGCTCCTCCAGGATTCTATGGTCGCTCGGCCGGCCGGGACGATGAATCGCTCCAGGAACCTCCCGAAGCCATCTTCGTCGAAGACGACCGCGCCGTCTCCATCCACGTAGTTCTTGCTCAGCACGCAGCTGAGCTGCCTGTCCCCTTCCGCCCAGCCTTCACCGAGGAGTCCCTCGACGTCTTCGCCGCTGGCCATCTGACGGATCGGCATGACCAATTCGATCCCCGCCCCCGCGATCACGGAGACGTAGGCGTCTAGCGCCCGGGCGGTCTGGTTGATCTTGACGCGGCCGTCGTGGCTCTCGCGCTCACCCGAGATTATCTTGGACGCTCCGAGCGCCCACGCCAGAGGCACGCGGACGATATGGACGTAGAGGTGGCAGCCGACGCACGGCGTGCAGTAGCCGAACTCCTCCGCCAAGCGCGCCATGTGGCGGCCGTTCAGCGCTCCCCACAGCCGCGGGCTGCCGAGCAAGATGAGGTCGGTGATGACAACGGGGGTGTCGGCCAACCTTCGCCTCAGGTGGTCGACGGAGTCGAACAGAACCGACCAGTCACCGTACTCGGTACCCGTGTAGACGGCGGTCGGCACGATCGTCTCTATGCCGAGGGAGGCGACCCCGGCCAGTGTGGCGGCGATGCTGTCTCGACCCGCGATCTCGGCGATCGCCAGCTTGCCGGCGTCGACCCCGGCCAGTCGGGACTTCAGCGCCTCAACGTCGGCCGGAACGAGCAGTTCTTCCTTGTTGAGCAGCAGTTCGATTTGGCGCGCGCTCGGTTCGGTCACGAAGCGGCCTTTCGCGGACGCGGACGGTCAGCGTGATTATATACCCAACGAACCAGGCGGTGACGGCGGTGCCCTCTAGCCGTCGTACTCTTCCGGGAGGGAGATGATGCCGTGGCGTGCCGCGTGGAGCACGGCCTGGGCCCGAGTCTGCGTGCGCAGCTTCTTGAGGATATTCGATACGTGGCTCTTGACGGTTCTCTCGGAGAGCCACAGCTTCTCGGCGATGGCCTTGTTCGACATGCCCTGTCCGAGCATGTTGAGGATTTCAATCTCACGCGCGGTCAGGTTGTGCGTGTGCTGCACGCCCTGCGCCTCGGCCTGCATGCCGTCCATCAGCTTGCGCGCGACCAGAGGATCGAGATACGACTGGCCCTGCGCGACGGCCCGTATCGCCTTCGCCAGATCGTCCGACGCGACGTCTTTGAGGATGTATCCCGACGCACCCGCGCGGATGGCCTCGACTATCTCGCGCTCGTCATCGAACGTGGTCAGAACCAGTACGGCACTTCCGCAGCCGCTCGCCTTGAGCTTCTGGCACGCCTCGATACCGTTGACCTCGGGCATCCGAAGATCAAGCAGAATAACGTCGGGAGACAGCTCAATGCATCGCTCGACGGCTTCCGCGCCGGTCGCGGCCTCGCCGACGATCTCCAGATCGTCTTCGAGCTCCAGCACCGATGACAGACCTCTGCGCACGAGTTCGTGATCGTCGGCCACGAGCACCCTGATCCGGTCGTTTCCTGCCACGTCTACCCGCTCCTCTTCGTCGGGACGTCAACGACGAGCGTTGAGCCCTCGCCCTCCTTGCTCGTCACTGTCAGCGTTCCCCCGATGGACTGAACGCGCTCCCGCATCGACGTAAGGCCGAGAGACTGCCCATTGCGTGTCCCCGCGATCGCCTGGTCCACATCGAAGCCGCTGCCGTTGTCTTGAATGGACAGTCGCCCGCGATCTCCGCGGATATCGAGGCGTACGACCACTTCAGAGGCCCCGGAATGCTTCATCACGTTGGCCAGTGCTTCCTGCAAGACGCCGAAGACCTCGCGCTCGACTCCCGGCGCGAGCACTTGCCGGACACCCGAACGCTGGAATGTTCCTTTGATTCCATGAACCCGCTCGAATTCCTCCAGCGAGCGCTCTATGGCCATCGGCAGACCGTACTCCTCCAGAATCGAAGGGCGCAGGCCGAAGATGTATTTTCGCACCTCGGTCAGGCTTTCCGAGGCAAGCGACTGGAGGCCCAGCAGTTTGTCCCGGATGGCTTCCGGCCGCGTCCTCAGCAGCTTCAGACAGACCTGCAGGTTCAGCGCGATGCTGTAGAGCGACTGGGCGACGCCGTCATGCATGTCTCGAGCGATGCGGTTGCGCTCGTCGGCGATCATCAGGCGCTGCGTTTCCTCTCGCAGCCTCGCGTTCTGTATGATGACCGCCGCTTGGGCGGAGATGATCTTCAGCAGCCGAAGGTCCTCATCCGTGAACTGGCTCTTGCCCGGCTTCGTGATGGTGATGACGCCGATCCGCTGCGCTTCAACCGCGAGCGGCGCGGCAAGCAGGCTCTCCTCGCGGCCCTTGGTCGCGTCGCCGCCGCGCGCGTCGGCCCCGACGTTCGCCAAGTTCAGCGCCTGGCCGGTCGTGAAGACCCACCCGGTGATGCCCTCGTTGGCCGCCACGATCCCGGGATTCTCGCGCAGCGCCGTCGTGTGGTCGGCATATCCGTTCGGCGAGTGCTTCACCAGCACCGGCTCCAACTGCTCTTTGTTCGCGTCCGCCAGGAAGATGGTGCAGCTGTGGTAGTGCAACATCTGGTTGATCTCGTTGGCGATGAGATCGAGGCTGCTCTCGATGTCCTGGCCCGTCGCCATCTGCTGGGCGACCTGGTACAGGACGGTCGTCTCCTTCAGTTTCTGGACGGCGCCGGCGTGCAGCCGGGCGTTCTCCACGGCAACCGCCGCGTGGCTCGCCAGGATCGTCAGTACCAGCACGTCGTCGTAGTTGAAGTGCGACGGCGCCAAGTCAACGGCGGCAAGCACGCCGATCGTCACGTTCTTGACCTGCAGGGGCACGGCCACGATAACGGCCGGGCCGAACCGGGGATGCTGCACCGACAGCGTCACGGGCTTGGCCGCGCCGCTGTGAACGATCTCGCGCGTCGCCTCCTCCAGCTCCTCCAGAAGCCAGGGGCGCATCTCTTTCTCTTCCCGCCCCTTCACAACGAACGCCGTCTGGTCGAGACGCAAATCGTCGCTGCGCAAGTCGACCAGGGCCAGCGACGTGACGTCGGTCTGCGACAGATTGTTCGTGACGTGGACCACGAGCTCGAGGATGTCTTCGACGCGCAGGGTCGAGCCGATCGCCACCGCCGTCTCGTACAACGACGCAAGCTGGCGGATCTTCTCCTCGCGCGCCATGAGCAGCTGCGCGTTGTTGACGGCCAAAGCGGCCTGGCCGGCAAAGGACATCAGCAGCTCGATATCATCGTCGGTGATGAGCCTGCCCGTCGTTGCGTTGTTGACGATGAGCACGCCGACGACCTTATCCTTGGCGATCATCGGCAGGACCGCGAATGCTTCTCCACCGATGGAGTCGACGCCGCCGTATTCGACGCCGCGCTCGTGTGTGGCGTCGCGCACGTTGATCGGTATCTTGTCGGCGACGGCGCGGCAAACCGCACCCTCGTCAGACTCCATGTCCACGGCAAGCGATCTGAGCTTGCGCACCGTGTCGCGATCGACATCTCCCTGATAGATCCAGTCACCGATCGTGCTGGTCTTCTCGTCTACCGTGCCGAGCAGCGCGCAGTCGAAGTCGAGCGTCTGCGTCATCGCCATGAGAATGAGATCGAGGATCTGCGACAGGTTCATGGTCGACTGCAGCGCTCTTGTTACCTCGTTCAGGCTCTGCAGCTTCACGTTCGCCTGCTGCAGCGTGAAGTTCGCCTCCGACAACTCTTCCTGCAGGTGAGACAGGGTGATCGTGCTCGCCTCCAGCCTGTGCAGGAGCACCGAAGGGTAGCCCAGGAAACCTCCGACGAACAGGTAGCCGAAGATGTTGGTGATGACCATCTCCGCGTCACGCGACCCGATGAGATGGGTCAGCGGCCAGCCATTGACGTATAGCGAGAACGTATAGGCCGCGGCGCCCAGCACGCCGGCGATGATGCCGCCGCGAATCTTGTAGAAGAACGCGGTGACGAGGATGAAGCTGAACGAGTAGAGGAACCAAGGGTTTCGCCACCCTCCCGACAAGACCATGGCCAGGGAGACGACGAGCAGGTCGATGGAGAGAAGCGCGGGATGCCTGCGAACCAGGTGGTACAGATCCCTGTTGAAGATCGTCAGCCCGATTGTGTATAGCGAGACGCCCGCAAGGACGACCCACTGCGAGACGAACGAGTCGGTTGGAGCATTGCCCGTGGCAATCAGGAACAAGACCTGAAGAAGCGCTCCCCACCTGTAGACGATGGTGAAGAACGACATGGTCGCCGGATCCGGCACGGCAAGGCCGAGCGCCTCCGACGTCCGGGGGAAGATCTGCGACATGTCGAAGACCTTCGGCAGGCGCCCCTTGAACCCGCCGTCACCGGATGTCGGTGCTTCAACCAGGCGCTCTGCACTCTCGGACAGGCGCTCTGCGGTTTGGATGCTGTCAGGAGCAGCCACTTTGTTTCCCACCGCTACCCATTATACGGCAAAACCCCCTTTCGCAGGAGGCTAACAGTGTTTTGCCTGGTAGCAGAGGCGCCGTCCGCTCCGACACGGGGTCGTCATCGTCGAGCGGCCGTCTTCGGGATCGCGCCCCTAGGGGGCCGCGAGACTACGATACAGCCGGATCAGCTTGCCGGTCTGGTTTGAGATGCTGTGCTCCAAAGCGGTTCGCCGGGCCTCCGACGCGACATCATCTCGATCGCCTTCGCCCAGGATTCGGCCTAGCGCGGCGGCCAGCCGGTCCGGATCGGCCGGCGGGACCAGGCGGCCGTTGACCCCGTCGACGATGATTTCGGGAAGTCCCCCTACGTCGCTGGCGACGACGGGCACGCCGCACGCCATCGCCTCCAGGGCGACAAGGCCGAAGCCCTCCCGATGGCTGGGGACACACACGACGTCGGCGGAGGCGTACCAATGCGCCATCTCCTCGTGGCGCACCTCACCTACGGCACGTACGAGCCCTTTGACTCCCGGATCGCGACTCGCCGCGGCGACATCCGGGGCCATCGGCCCGTCCCCGGCGACGAGCAGGAGTACGGATCGGCCCTCCGCCACCAGCCGGCGATGGGCGGCCAACAGCGTTCCTATCCCTTTCGATTCGGCCAAGTGCCCGGCGAAGAGAACCACGGTGGCGTCCGCGGGAACGTCGGCGACGAGCCGGGCGTCAGCCTTCTGGATCGGCCGGAAGGCGTCCGTGTCGACGCCGCAGTCGATGACGTCGATCTCCTCCAGGCTGATCGGGAACTGCTCGGCCAGACGCCCCGCGAGGTAGTTGCTGACGGCAACCACGGCCGTCGCGGAGGCAAGCGCTTTGCCGACGGGCGCGGCCAGCCGGCTTGTGGCGGCGTTGTCCACATCGTTGCCGTGCGCCGTCAAGACGAGCGGCGTGTGCGCCAGCCTGCTCGACCAGCGCCCGATGATGGAGGTCGGATAGATGAAGTGGGCGTGGATCACGTCGTAGGCGCCGCGCCTGGCTGCACGCAGTGCACGCCAGGTCAGCCGGACGTACTTGGGGAGATTGATTATCACGCCGGCGGCCTTCCGGTAGTTGGCGACGACGTCGACGTCGACGCCGGAGGCGCGCAGCGCTTCAACCTGGCGCTGGACGAACGCGCCGAAGACCGGATGGGCCTCGGAGGGATACATGTTCGAGATGACCAGGATTCTCATGAGTCACGCGCGGCGGCTCCGACCGCTTCGCCATGCGCCGCGATGCGTCCGATGGCCTCGCTCACCGCGTCGACATCCTGCTCGCTCATGTGAGAGAAGAGTGGGATGGACAACGCGTGTTCGGCCACGTAGCGGGTCTCGGGCAGTCTCGCTTCGGCTTGGGCTCGATACTGAGCGTAGGCATCCTGCCGGTGCAGAGGCGGATCGAAATAGGGACGCGAGCCGATCCCATCGGCCGCGAGCGCTTTCGCGAACTCGTCGCGGCCCACACCCATCCGCGACTCATCGACGATCAGCGAGAAGTCCTTGAACGTCGAGAGCGTGCCGGGCAGATGCTCCTGGTAGGCGATCCCCTCAACGCCCGAGAGGTTCTTCTTGTAGCGCGCCACCAGCCGGTTGCGGGCCGCGACGTTCTCGTCGAGATGGCGCAGTGAATGCAGGCCGAGCACGGCGTGCAGCTCCGACATACGCGCGTTGAGTCCCGCGAATTCGCAGTTGTAGTTGCCGGGATTGCCGTAGTCACGCCCGATGCGCACCTTTCGAGCAAGCTCGTCGTCGCCCGTCGCCACCATGCCACCTTCGGCGGAAACGAGGACCTTCGTGGGGCTGAGACTGAAGACTTCGACGTCGCCGAAGGACCCGACCGGTCTGCCGCCGATCTTGGCACCGAAGGCGTGCGCCGCGTCGAAGACCATCGCCAGCCCGCGCGAGCGCGCCAGGGCCGTCAGGGCCTCGACGTCACAGGGCGAACCGAACATATGCGCTCCGAGGATCGCGCTCGTGTCTTCGGTGATAGACTCCGCCGCTCTTTCGGGATCGAGCTGATGGGTCGCCCGGTCGCAGTCGGCAAAGACCGGCTCGAGTCCGTTCCAGACGAGGGCGTGGCCCGTAGCGGAGAAGGTGAAGCTGGGCAGGACGACCCCGCCGGTCAGCCCCATCGCCTTCATCGCCAGGATGAGGCCGCTCGTGCAGCTTGACACGGCGATGGCATGCTTGACGCCGAGGTACGCCTCCGCTTCCCGCTCGAACTGAGCGACGTAGCGGTTGACGTTGGAGAGCATCCCACTCGACAGGACCGTTCTCAGATCGCTTTCCAGCTCGTCGTAGGCTGGAAGCGTCGGACGCATGATGGGGATGGGGTCCTTGAAGATCGGAGCTCCGCCGAGTATCGCGGGCTTATCCAACTGGTTCCTCCTCGGGACTTCCTACAGTTGCCTGGCAGGCGTGCGGCCCACAGCCACGGCGACGAGCGGGCGGCTACAGCTCCTTCGCGGGCACGCCGCCGACTCGCGTTCCCGACGGGACGTCTCTGGTGACCGCCGCCCCGGCCCCGACGACGCAGTTCTCGCCGATACGGATGCCCGGTATCACCGAGGCTCCGACGCCGATGAGTGAACCCTCGCCGATTGTCACGCCGCCGCAGATGTTCACGCCGGGACCGACATGCACGTGTGCGCCTATCGAACAATCGTGGTCGACGGTGCAGCCGGTGTTGAGGATTGCGTTGTCGCCAATGTGCGCGTCGGTATTTACGACGACGCCAGCCGCGATGAGCACCCCGCGCTCGAGCTTGACCGTGTCGGCCGGCCAGGCGTTGCGGTGGATGGCGGAGGCGAAGTCGAGTCCGCGAGCGTCGAGATCCTCGAAGACCGCGCGGCGTCGCTCGTTGTCGCCAATCGCCACGATGAGAGCCAGGTCGTTGCGCTCCTCGCGAAGCGTCTCAAGGTGCGAAACCGGACCCAGCACCGGCCGGCCTTCGACGATTGAGCCGTGCTTCAACTCGTCATCGTCGACGAAGCCGACGACCGTGTAGTCGAGGCCGTTCTTGGGATGCGAGACGAGTGCGTCCGCCACGACTTTCGCGTGACCTCCCGCTCCGACAATGACGATGTTGGTCAGCTTGATTGCCATTCGCGTCCCCGGCCCGCCGCTCGCGTCAAATCGGGATACATCTTAGCAGAAGCTGCGTCCGGCTACCCCTCGCTCGGCGGCTCGAAGTCGACGGTCTCTTCCTCGCCGTAGAGACCCTCCTTCGACAGAAGCGTGAGCGGGGTCTTGAAGATGAGCTTCAGGTCCAGAAGCAGCGACCAGTTCCGAACGTACTCGACGTCCAGCTCGATCCGCTTCGACCATGGCAGCGCGTTTCGCCCCACGACCTGCGCGTGGCCGGTCAGACCGGGCCGCATGAGCAGGCGTTGCCGCTGAAAGTCGCTGTACTGCTGCACCTGGTAGGCGAGCGTCGGTCGCGGCCCCACAAGACTCATCTCACCCAGAAAGACGTTTATGAGCTGGGGCAGCTCGTCGATGCTCCATCGACGGAGGAAGTGGCCGATGCGTGTGATACCGGGATCTGCGGCGCTGACGTGGAAGCCGGCTTCCGGTCGAGCGGAGTTGGGCAGCATCGTCCGGAACTTCCACACCACGAAGGGCTTCCCGTCGAGGCCGATCCGTTCCTGCCGGAAGAAGACCGGCCCCGGCGAGTCGAGCTTGATCGCGATCGCGATGGCAGCGAAGAACGGTGCTAGCACCACGAGCGCGACAGCCGCAACTGTGCGATCGGTCAGCCACTTGGCCGCGAGCTGAACGCGCTTGCGCCGCCCCGCGACTGTCTGAGCCGGCTCGGTCATCGCGCGGGTTCCCATCTGGCGATGCGCCGCCCCGCCAGGAACTGGACGAACCCGACGAGCGCCGCGAAGTTCAGCAGGCAGAAGTAGT
>DYIV01000071.1 GCA_020723435.1 Slackia heliotrinireducens
GCTCCGCCAGAAGCCGGGCACCGACGTCGCGCTCGTCAACGGCATGATGAACGTCATCCTGGCCGAGGGCCTCGCCGACGAGAAATTCATCGCCAATCGATGCGAGGGCTTCGAGGAGCTGCGCAAGGTCATAGAGGCCTTCCCGGTTGAGAGGGCCGCCGAGATCACCGGCGTGGCCGCCGACCTCATCCGCGAGGCGGCGCGCCACTATGCCGAGGCTCCAAAGGGCGCGATCCTCTACGCCATGGGCATCACGCAGCACACCACGGGCACCGACAACGTGCTGACCTTGGCCAATCTGGCCATGATCACGGGGAACATCGGTCGCCTCGGAACGGGCGTGAATCCCCTGCGCGGCCAGAACAACATGCAGAGCGCATGTGACGTCGGCTGCCTGCCACCGTTCCTTCCCGCCTATCAGAAGGTGGCCGACGAGAGCGCTCGCAAGAAGTTCGAGGAGGCGTGGGCGCATCGCCTCTCCGACAAGCCCGGCCTCACCGTGGTGGAGATGGCGCAGGCGGCACTGGACGGCAGGCTCAAGGCGATGTGGATCATGGGTGAGAATCCGGTCTTGTCCGATCCGGACGGCTCTCACGTCGAGAAGGCTCTGGGCGAGATCGACTTCCTGGTCGTGCAGGACATCTTCATGACCGAGACTGCCCGGCACGCCGACGTCGTGCTGCCGGCGGCGTCGTTTGCGGAGAAGCGCGGGACGTTCACGAACACCGAGCGTCGCATCCAGGCGCTGACGCCGGCGCTCGATCCGCCCGGCGAGGCAAGAGACGATCTTTCGATTATCGTAGATATCTCGGAGCGGATGGGGCATCAGGTCGTCAGCCGTCATCCGGAGGATGTGATGGGCGAGATGAGCCGGCTGATGCCAAGCTACGGCGGCATCGACTATTGCCGCCTTGAAGATGGCGGCCTGACCTGGCCGTGTCCGACCAAGGAGCATCCGGGGACGCCGGTTCTGCACCGAGAGGAGTTCGTGCGGGGCAAGGGCCTCTTCAGCCCGATCGAGTACCGACCGCCGGCCGAGGAGCCCGACGAGCTGTACCCGTTCGTGCTCACGACCGGGCGCATGCTGCAGCACTACCATACCGGGACGATGTCGAGGAAGTCCGACGGGCTGAACTCGCTGGTCGAGCCGGGGCGGATTGACATCAACCCGGCGGACGCGCGCGAGCTTGGGCTGCACACGGGCGACAGGGTCAACGTGACGACGCGACGTGGTTCGGTGACCGGTCATGCGCACGTGACCGATGAAGTCGGCCCGGGCGTCATCTTCTCGACCTTCCACTTCGTCGAGACGCCGATCAACCGGCTGACGAACCCGGCTCTCGATCCGGTGGCGAAGATACCTGAGCTCAAGGTGTGTGCCGCGAGGGTGGAGAAGGGGTAGCCGAAGAAGCTCACGTTCTGGACCCGGTACGCCTGACCGTTGAACCACTATTCATATCAGATTCTGCGCGGCCGTGAAGTGGGAGTGTTACCCGGTTGGAGTGGGTGCCGTGTGCTTTGCGCAACTACGTGGTATCGTAGTTTGGAGATGTGTCTGGGTTGACAGCCATCCTGATGCGTACGTGCTGAAACCGACCGGGAAATCGACGGCAACGGCCAAGCCGGAGGCCACCGACACGGCTGCCCGCAGCCCGATCTCCGACCGCGCCGAGCTTTGGCTGTGGCTCTCGATCGCCGCCGCCGTCCTGGCCATCGTCGGCAGCGTGATCGGGCTGGCCGTCGACCGCATCTACGCCGATCTCACGCCGGCCTTCCTCCCCCAGGCGCTGGCGCAGGACATCGTCAATCTCGCCCTCGTCTCGCCGGCGTGGCTTATCCTCGCGACACTGGCGCTGCGCGGCTCGCTTCGCGCCTACCTTTTGTGGCTGGGCGTGTTGACGTTCACCGCCTACAACTACGTTATCTACGCTTTCTCGATCCCATTCGGGCCGCTGTTCTTACCGTGGGTGGCGGTACTCGGCCTGACGATCTACGCGCTGATCGGCGGCGTTGAGGCCCTTGACTGCGGCGCGGTCAAGACGTGCTTCAACAGCCGGCGAGCGGTGACGGTCGTCGCGTGGCTCCTGATCGTCACGGCGATCCTCTTTGCCCTGCTGTGGCTCTCCGAAGACCTGCCTGCTCTTGTGGCCGGCGCAAGACCGCAGAGCATCGTAGACATGGCGCTGCCCACCAATCCCGTTCACGTTCTCGACTTGGGGTTCTTCCTGCCGCTGGGCATCGCCACCGGCGTGCTGCTTCTCAGGCGCAAGCCGCTCGGCTACTCGCTGGCGGCGCCGTTCATCGTCTTCATCGTGCTGACCGGCATCCCGATTCTGGTCACGCCCGTAGTGCAGGCCGCGCGTGGTCAGACGGCGGCATGGGGAGTGGTGGTCCCGATCGGTACGCTGACGGTGATCCTGCTTGGCGTGCTGGCATGGCTGACATCGACGATCCGCTGCGCGCCGCGCTCATAGCGTCATTCGCCCTCACTCGGGCGGTGGAGAAGACAGACCACCAGGTACGCGCAAGTGTCCCGGCGAATGACCCAGTGACGTGTCCGTGGACGGGAGGTCAACGATGTCGCTGTCTCACGATGAGGTGCTGCTGGAGGAGTATAGGCAGATCATGTCCGCCTACGAGCATCTCGATCGCGTAGCATGGACCATGCTCGGAATATTCGTCCCGGTGGCCGGGGGCATGTTCGTCTATGTTGCTCAGCATCTTGAGGAGTATTCCCTGGTCTCAACCATCTCGTCCGGTGTACTTTCCGTCGGGGTCATGATGTTGGCCGCCTCGATGAAGACGCGACTGACCGATCTCATCCACATACGGGACCGGAGGATGATTGAGATCGAAGACGAACTTGGCATGGGGCAGTACAAGAAGCTCGATGAACTGTCTCGCAAGAAGGCCCGGAAGATCCATCGAGCTTGGCTGAGAATCCAGGTAGCGCTGAAGTTGTTCATCGTCATGCTCGCACTGGCGTGGATTGCGCTCATCGTCGCCCGGGCGAGTGGCTACGGGCTCTGAGTTGTGCTGAGCCTATCTCGAACGATTCCGGCGTGACTACTCCACGCGCCTCCGCTCGGTCTCACCCTGAGAGATAGCCCATTCGAGCTGAGCGACGAGAATGGGCAAGTCCTCGGCGATTGTCCTCCACAAAGCGTCAAGATTGACGTTGAAGTACGCGTGAACCAGCCGGTTTCGCATGGCGACGATCAGGTCCCATGGGACTTCCGGCAGCGCTGTCTTCTGCTCCTCGGAGACTCGCCCCGCAGCCTCTCCCACGATCTCAGTCAACTTGACCAAGGCAAGGCACAAGACATCGTCATCCAGGTCCTGCCGGGACTTGGCTTGGGTGAGCGAAACGGCTTTCTGGGCTGCCTCCAGCATGTGCTCGAGGCGCTGCCTATCTCTCATAGATGACCTCCGCACGCCCGACGGCCTCGTCGCGAAACCGCGAACTGAGGTCCTCCTTCGTGCGCAGGTCAGTCTTGCGTCCCAGCAGGTCGGAGAGGTGTAGCTCCATTTCCGCCATACGAAGGAGGCCGGGAGTCTGTCCGGGCTCGAACTCCACTAGGACGTCAACGTCGCTTTCCAGGCCGAAATCATCGCGCAGGACGGAGCCGAACAGCGCCAACTTGCGGATGCGGTGTTCCCGGCAGAATTCCGCGATGAGGTCATGCGGCAGCCGGATACGAGGTCTGTCTGATGGAGACGGCGTCACCCTTTCGGCAGTGGGCGCTTCGGCCGCGTAGTGCGGGACGGCTTCCATCACTCTGTCAGGCTCACCGACTCCAAGCGCACTCAAGTTGGACGCCGGTATTCTCCAGTGACCACCGGGCGTCCTGACGCATCCACCGAGCTTCCCGGACGCGCACCACATGTTGACCGCGGCAGCTGAGACACTCAGCGCTCGGGCGAACTGTCCGGTTGTCAGATACTTCTGTCTCATGAGGATCGCACCTCCGATCATCCTTGCGGTCACGAATCTATACTTTCGCAATAAGCACAAGAACCGCAAGATTCATGTTACTGCGTCGGCGGGGTCGATGGCAAGAGCGAGGCGTCATTCATGCGTCAGCGAGCTGGCGCGCAGCTTGAGATGAGCCGCGCGCTGCTGCACATGCATCTCCAGTCGTTGGAGAAGGCAGGACTGATCGCAATCCCGATCATCGTCGGCACCGTAGCCGTGCTGTCAACCGTCGCGGCTGAGTCGCAGGCGGATCCTGGCCATCCGGCCAGGTGAAAGACCACTCAGGTGGCCGATGTGTTTGTCCGCGCCCGGCCGCATACTCCACGGTGAACGGTGGAAGGGAGCGGCCGCACGGTCGCGTGAGTCGAAAGGAGAACGAGATGGGCTGGTGGATCGGATCGGCGCTCGCCTTGCTGGTCGGAGTGGCGTGAGGGCTGCAGTTGTGCGCGGCGGTCGGCCGCGACGGCAAGTCGGTACTGAGCTTTAGCATCTGGCCGTGGTTCGTCTTTCACGGCGGATTTGGCGCGGCGGCGCTGTGGATGGCAATGAAGGCAGTAGGGTAGGGGGATGATGAAGATGGCAAGAGCTCTGGGCATACTCGGTTGGACCCTTCGCGCAGTGGCGCTGATATGAATCGTCTCGGTCGGGCTGTCGGTTGCGACAGCCGCGGAAGGATACCGCACGATGCTTGAGATCGCTCCGGGGATCGCCTTCCACGCGGTGACGGCCGTGGCGGGCATCCAGCTCGTGGCGACCTCGAAGCGGATGAGGACCGGTGCGGTCGAGCCGACGACGTCCTAGGAGAGGGAGGCCGATCGGTGCGGGCGAGCCGGCCGCTGTCTAGGGGCCGGTGTGCCGCCGGTACCGCTTATAGGCCTTCAGGGGAAAGTCGCCCTCGGGATCGGTTTTCCGCCACCCGCCGGGGTATCGAATCATCTCCTTGTGACCGTAGATCGGCACCTGCCTGCCGAGCCGGTCGTCGATGATCTTGATCACCCGGTCGACGGCCTTCAGTTGTACCTCGGGGTAGGGAACGTTGCGTCCGCGCTTTGACGGGTTGCTGACCTCGATGCCGACGAGCCCGGCGTTGAGATTCCCCGAGTGGCCGTCCAGCTCGCCTCTGCCCGCGTGAAACGCCACCCGGGCTATGGGCACGAGCTGGCGTATCGTGCCGTTTGGCAAGACCAGAAAATGCGCGGAGAGTTTGGGCGAGCGTGACAGAAGACGAAGGTCCCCGCTGGGCACGCCCTGCGTCGAATGGAGAAGAATCCCCCAAATGTCGGAGAAGCGTCTGTAGTCGCCCTGACCGCGAGCCATCGGGCCGACAACGAAGCGGGTGCCGGCGGTGGAGTTACCTTTCTGAGCCGTTCCTTCGTTGCTGGAGGGCGAGGGTAACGTCGCGTAGGCGAATGCGGCTGCCAGGCCGATGGCCAGCAATAAAGCGATTGGGCGCTTCTTGTCGGAACGGGACACTCGTCGGTTCACTCCAGTCAATCCAGGTCCCAATCTAACCCGCGGGTCCACGTGCGGCAACAAGCTGAAGCAGGAAACGGGCCATGGTTCGTTCGGAGCGTGACAACGAGCGGGCGCGGGAAACGGGCCAAGGCGGGACTTGACGGGGCACGCATGTTGGAGCAGTCTGCAGGCGACCGAGTGCCGGCACAAGACGAGGTGAGGCAATACGATGTCGTCATCGGACAGGGCGATGTCATCTAGTAGAACCGCGCCGCTGGACAAGACGGTGCAGGTAGGCGGAACAGCTTCCTCGCCGGGTGCAACCTCTCTGGGAGTGCCGAGTGAGACGATCGCTTGGCTCACCGAATCGGAGAATTCGGCCGTCGCCGCGCTCACGAGGCGTGAGTTGTTGGGCGAGCGGGACGGTCCCAAGATCGAAGCGCTCTGGGCGCTACGAAACGACTACGCTCCAATCGCGCGCATCCTATCTCTCCAAAACGACGATGGTTCCTGGGCGCCTCCGGCCAGGGACTACAAGAAGTACGAAGGGTCGCTGTGGCAGATCCATTTCCTTGGCGAGCTGTATGCGAGTGGGGATGACCAACGCGTGGGGCGAGCGGCGGAGTATGCCTTCTCGAGGCAGCTGGACGACGGCTCCTGGAGCTGTTCGAACAAGCGACAGTATGGCTCCATCCCTTGTTTGACGGCGAACGTGGGGCGCGCGCTGGCGCGGCTGGGCTATTGTCGCGACGATCGGACGATCCAGGCTCTGGCGTCAATCGCGCGAGTCTATCTCAAGAACGGACTGCTGGCCTGTATGGCGGGCGGGCACAGCTACACCCTCAACGGCTACTGCCACATGCTCGCGCCCAAGGTGCTGCTCTTTCTGGCGGAGGTCCCGCGCGAGGTCTGGCCTGACGGCGCCTCCGAGCTTCGCGACGAGTGCGTGCGCGTGCTGCGCGAGCGAGAGGTCTTTCGCTGCCTGCCCGAGGGCAGCCGCGCGTTTCAGGAGCAGGCGCTCGCTGTGCCGCTGAAGGAGCGCGCAGTCTTCAGGGAGCGATACATAGCCGAGCACGGACCGATCGAGTATGGCGACAAACCGGGGTGGTTGCGCTTCGGATATCCGTTGTCGTACAACTCTGACGCGCTAGAGGCGCTGATCGCGCTGGCCGGCGTGGGTGAGACGCACCGGCCGGAGTATGAGCCGGCGCTCGAGGCCGTGCGAGGGGCAGCAGATGCGCGGATGCGCTGGATCCTTCGAAACACGCACAACGGGAAAATGCTCGCCGATGTCGAGGCCAAGGGAAAGCCGAGCAAGTGGCTCACATGGCGCGCCTTGCGCGTATTGGCCGAGTTCCGCGAGGCAGCTGCGACGAACTAGCCCCCCGACTACTCCCGCACGAGATCATCGTTGCCGATGGCTCCGGCGCTTCGCAAGGCGGCCCTCTAGCGCTTCACAACCGTCACCGAGCGCGCGGTCACGGCGCCGTCCGAGCCGGTGGTGCCGAACGCCGTCACCGTCTCGCCGACCGAGACGTCCGCGGCCGAGCCGCGCGTTATCGTCTCGTAGCGTGTGGAGCCGGACAGGTAGACGGTTTTCGATCCGCCCTGCGGCAGGCTGACGGTGATGCTGCCCTTCTCCTTGCTGATGACCTTCCCGGCGACCATTCCCGTGCCGTCGGGTCCGGTCCTGTAGCCACCCTGCGCGCCTCCTGCTCCAGCCGCTCCGGCTCCACCCGCACCGGCCCCGGGGGTGCCGCCGAGCGGGCCGCCCTGTCCGCCAGGCATTCCTGCCACGCCGGACGGCTGTCCGGTCTGGGCGCCCGCGCTGAGGCGCGTGCCGAGCAGATATCCGCCCGTGCCCACGAGCAAGGCGACGGTTGCCGCCATCAGGACAATGAGCAACTTGTTCTTCATCTAACTTCCTCCTGTCTTCTCAAACCTCGAACGCCTTGGACCGTACCTGACTGACGTCCGCCTACTGATATCTGAGCGCTTCCATCGGACTCAGTCCGGCCGCCCGTCGCGCGGGGTAGTAGCCGAAAACGAGCCCGATCGCCGTACACACCGCGAAGGCCAGCACGACGGATTGGGTGGAGACCTCGGTCGTGTAGCCGGCGAACTGAGTCACGGCCAGCGAGAGGAGCCATCCGAGCAATATACCGATCACGCCCCCGGTGAGTGTCAGGGCGATGGACTCGGCGAGAAACTGCTGCGAAATGTCGCTTCGTCGCGCTCCGATCGCCTTCCGGAGGCCGATCTCCCGGGTTCGCTCCGTCACCGTTGTCAGCATCATGTTCATGATCCCGATGCCGCCTACTACGAGCGAAATCCCAGCGATAGATGCGAGCAGAATGGTAAATGTCCCCGTCACGGTGGAGACCGTCGACAGGATGTCCTGCTGCGACATGACACTGAAATCGGCGTTGTTCGCGTCGTCGATCTTGTGACGAGAAAGAAGCAGATCGCTGATGCTCTGCTGGGCCGTGGACATGACATCGGCATCCTCGGCCTGCACGTTCACGAGGGTGAGGTAGTCATTGCCGCTCAGGTACAGCTCCGATGTCGACAGCGGCACGTAGATGAGGTCGTCCGAGCTGCCGAACCCGGTTCCGCCTTTGGAGGCCATCACGCCGACGACGTGAAACGTCAGGCCGTTGATGCGCACCTCTTTGCCGACGGCGCTTGCGTTCTCACCGAAGAGGTCGTCCCGGGTCGTGGGCCCGAGCACGGCCACCTTCGCCCATCGCTTCAGGGCACGCTCGTCGAGGAAGCTGCCCGACTCCATCTGGATCGACTTGACCTGCTCTTCCTGCGGTACCGTGCCGACGACTCGAGTTGAAGTATTCAACGAACCCGCGACGACCTGATAGTTGCCTGACTGCTCGGTTGCGACCGTCTTTACACCCTCCAGATCCCCGATAGCTTCGGCGTCGTCCTTGGTCAGCGACTCCGCCGAGCCCATACCTCCTCGCGCGGCGCCGGCCGCGCCTGAGCGGCCCGGCATGACCATGAGCAGGTTGGCGCCGGCCGACTCGATGCTCGACTGGATCGATTGCTGCGAGCCCTGGCCGATCGAGACCATGAGGATCACGGACGCGATGCCGACGACAATGCCGAGTATCGTCAGGCCGGATCGTGCCTTGTTCTGCGACAGAGACGAGAATGTCTCGGCAAGAAGGTCTCTGAAGTTCATGCCGATACCTCCTGGCCGTCGACGATCCGGCCGTCGCGGATGTGCACGATACGGTTCGCGTGGGCGGCGACGCTCGCCTCATGGGTGATGAGCAGTATGGTGCGCCCCTGCTGCTGGAGGCGGCCGAACGTGGCCAGGATGAGCTCGCCGGTCTTGGTATCGAGATTGCCCGTTGGCTCGTCGGCCAGGACGATCGCCGGGTCGTTGACGAGCGCGCGGGCAATGGCGACGCGCTGCATCTGCCCGCCCGACAGCTCGTTGGACTTGTGATCGTAACGCGCCTCTTCCAGGCCGACGGCGTCAAGCGCCGCCACGGCGCGCTCCTCTCGCTCCCGGACCGGAATGCCCGCGTAGGCCATCGGCAGGTTGACGTTCCCCAGCACCGTCACACGCGGCAGGAGGTTGAACGACTGAAAGACGAATCCGATTCGGTAGACGCGAATGTCCGCCAGATCGTCCTCCGGGAGGGAAGAGACGTCGACGCCGTCGAGCCGATATGTACCGCTGGTGGGCGTGTCAAGGCATCCGAGTATGTTCATGAGCGTCGACTTGCCGGAGCCGGACGGTCCCATGAGGGCCACGAATTCGCCAGGTTTGACGCTGAAGGAGACATCGTCCAGCGCGACGGTTTCGGTGGTCTTCGTCTCATACACCCTAGAGACATTGGCCAGGCGGATGAGGTCGCCGTCGAGCTCCGGCGGGGCCTCGGCCTCCTGCGGGGATGCTTTGAGTCCGAACACGGCGACCACCTACATCCCGGGCGGCGGACCCTGTCCGCCTGGCTGGCTGCTGCTCCCACTCGACTTGGAGCCGGAGCTCCCGCTGGAGCTTCCGCCGCCGGAGCTCCCGCTGGATCTGCTGCCGCCCATGCCGGGCAGGCCGAAACTCGAGCCGCTCGAGCCGGCCGTGCTCTGATCGACGCGTTGGCCCGTCACGACGTGCTGGCCGCTTTTCAGCCCGCTCTTGATCTGGACCATCGTGTCGTTGGAGAGCCCGGTCGTGACGGACACGGTTTGTGCCGTCGTGGCCTGGGAGCTGCTCACAACCTGCACGTAGCTCACACCGCCCGTCGTCTCGACGGCGGCGCTGGGAACCAGGATCGCGTCTTGAACGACGGCTGTGACGATCGACGTAGAGGCGGACATGCCGGGCTTGAGCCGCTTGTCCTGCACGTCGAATGCGATATTGACGTCGAAGGTGACGACGCCTTGGTCGTTGGCCCCACTTGGATCGATACGCGAAACCTTCCCGGTGATCGCAAGAGTCGGCAGCGCGTCGAAGGTCACTTTGGCCCTCTGCTTGCGCTTCACGCTGGTGACGTCGACTTCACTGACGGAGACTTTGGCGTAAAGCGAGTCCATGTCGGTGATGACGATCGGCGCCGACGATGAAGACCCGCCGGTGGAGGAACTTGCCGTCCCGTTGCTCGATGAGGACCCCGTTGCCGAAGTGCCCCCGGTGGAACTCGTGCCGCCGGTCGAGGCAGCTTCCGTGCCGGAGGAGGCCGTCCCACCGGTGACGTCGTCACCGGTTTCGACATTGACCGCCGTGATGACGCCATCCATCGGCGCCACGACCTTGCGTGAGTCGCGGTCCTCAATGGCCTCCTCGTAGGCTTCGTACTCGGCCTCTCGGCTCTCCTTGGCGGCCGCGAGGCCCTCCTCGGCAGCGTCGACGTCGTCCTCGGCCATCTCGATGTCCTCATCGGTCACCTGAGTGGTCCTGCTGGATGAATCGGAGGAGCCTTCCAGCTTGTCGAGCTGCTGCTCGGCTTGCGTCAGCTGCTTCTGAGCTTGATAGACCTGCTGCTTCGCATTTCTGTAGGAGATCAGGGCCTTTGTGACGGCGGTGTCGAGGTCGTCGTTGTCCACGTAGAAGAGAACGTCGCCCTCCTTGACCTTCCGGCCGACGCCGACGTGCAGGCCACTCACCGTGCCGCTGATCTTTGGGGAAACGTTCGCCGTGTTCCGCGCGTAGAGATAGCCGCTGCCGTCCACGGTCACGGCAAGAGTGCCCTTCTGCGCCTGCTGAGTGGTGTACGGGGAGGTCGCCTGGCTGCCGGTAGTTGCCGAGATGATCTGCCAAACTGCCAACGCGACCATCGCCAGGGTGCCGACCGCGATCCATAGCCGTGTGTTGCGCCTGCGGCGCCGTCGCGGGAAGCCGGGCCGCGCGGTTTCGCCGGAAGCCGCGGACTGAGGTCTCGACTTGTGCGGCTCATCCGACGCGGCGACTACCTCGACGTCAATCTCGTCGGTCGCGGCCTCCTCTGCCGTGGCGCGGTCGTCTGGACTCGCCTCAAGATTGCCCGTGTCGGATTCCTGGGACGTGCTGCCGCCGTTGGCGGCTGACTCCTCGACGTGTTCGCTCACTGCACCCTCCTCGATCCGTGCGTACACCACGACGATAGCGAGACGGGCAAGATGGGTCGTCATGCTGAGGGAGTCACTTGCGCATACCACACGAGGAGTACGCCTACAACCGGCTACACGGACCGGCTGACGACCGCGCGGCCCGGTCGGGCTAGTGCGTCTTTCTGGGGCTGACGAGTCCCGACTCGTAGGCGGTGATCACCAGCTGAGCGCGGTCGCGAGCGGCCAGCTTCATCATGATCCGGCTAACGTGCGTTTTGGCCGTGGCCGGGCTGATGACGAGCCGCTCGGCGATCTCGGCGTTGCTCAGACCTTCGGCCACGATAGCTAGGACCTCCCGCTCCCGGTCGGTAAGGGCCTCCAATTCGGCGGGGGAGACGCGTTCCTGGGCCGGGCGTCTGGCAAACTCGGCAATGAGACGTTTTGTGACCGACGGAGCCAGAAGCGCCTCGCCCGCCGCGACGACGCGAATCGCCGCGAGTAGCTCATCAGGCTCCGTGTCCTTGAGAAGGAAGCCGCTGGCGCCGGCTCGCAGGGCGCCGTAGACGTAGTCGTCGATGTCGAAGGTCGTAAGGACGAGAATGCGTGTCGTGCCGGGCCCCTCGGATCTCAAGATCTCTCTCGCCGCCTCCAAGCCGTCCATCTCGGGCATGCGGACATCCATGAGCACGACGTCAGGATGGAGCTCGCGGGCAAGCGAAACCGCTTCCCTACCCGTGCAGGCTTCTCCAACGACCTCCAGATCGTCGGCCGAGTCGATTATCACGGCGAAGCCGGCGCGCACCAGCGCCTGATCGTCTGCCACGAGCACGCGAATCGTCATGTTGCTGCTCCTTTGAGGGGGAGGCAAGCGCTGACTTCGAAACCGCCCTCTTTGATGGAGGCCGCATGGAAGGCGCCGCCCAGAGCGAGTGCGCGCTCGCGCATGCCCGGGATTCCGTGGCCCTCGCCGGGTGTTGTCTTCGAATCCGCCGCGCCCTTTCCGTTGTCCCGCACCGTCACCCGAAGATCGTCCTCACCGGCGTCCAGACGCACCTCGACGCGGGACGCGTCGGCGTGCCTCATGATGTTGGTAATCGCCTCCTGCACGATTCGGTAGGCCGACAGGTCCACGAGTGAAGGCAGATCGCCCAAGTCCCCAACGATCTCGACGTCGACCTCGACGCCGGCCTCCTCGAGAGGCCGGATCAGGT
>DYIV01000072.1 GCA_020723435.1 Slackia heliotrinireducens
CGGTAAGCGCGCTACTGCATGCCGTGGCTGTGGTGAAGGCGGGCGCCTTCGGCATACTTCGGGTCACCTACAATGTCTTCGGCGTCTCCCTCTTGCGCCAGCTTGAGGTCACCGACTACCTCGCGTGGATCGCCGCCTTCACCATCATCGCGGCGTCCGTGATGGCCATGGTTCAGCAAAACCTCAAGCGCCGGCTTGCCTATTCGACCGTGAGCCAGCTCTCCTACATCGTACTCGGAGCGAGCTTATTGACACCATACGCGGCCACCGCCGCCGTCGTGCACATAGCGAACCAAGCCTTCCAGAAGATCACGATGTTCTTCGTCGCGGGGGCCATCGAGCGAACGACCGGACGCCGGGAGATACGAGAGCTGGCCGGGATCGGGTACGAGATGCCCTACACCATGGCCGCCTTCACGGTGGCCGCCCTTGGCTTTATCGGCGTGCCGCTGTTCGCCGGATTTATCACGAAGTGGTACCTGATTCTCGGTGCGCTCCAGGCGCAGAAGCCCGTCTTCGTCATCGTGATGATCGCCAGTGGGCTGCTCAACGCCGCGTACTGGCTGCCCATCATATACCTTGCCTACTTCAAGGTGCCGAGTGGGGTGAAGATGCAGGTACGCGAGGCGCGCCCGCTCCTGCTCTACCCCACGCTGGTCTGCGCGGCCTACGTGATTCTTCTGGGCAGCCTGGCGGAAGTGCCTGGAATGCCGCTGTCCGTGGCGCGCGCGGCGGTTCGGTTTGTCTTTCGCATGTAGGAGGTGAATGCGTTGAATGGGCAGATAGCAGCATCGCTCCTGCCTCCGGCGGCAGTCTTCTTGCCGCTCCTCGGCGCGCTTGCCGTAGTTCCGCTCTCGAGGATCTCAACGAGGGGGCGGGCGGCCGGCGTGATTGGCGTGACGGTGGCGACGGCGGGTGTCGTCCTGACAATGATTCCTGGGGTGCTTGGGGGGACCGTCTATAGCGCGTTTGTCCTCAAGATGGCGCCAAATATCTGGATGCGTTTCGCCGTCGACCCGCTCGGCATGCTGTTCGCCTCCACGGTGGCTGTGCTGTGGCTACTGGCCGCTGTCTACTCGCAGGGGTACATGGCCGACGAGCACAAACAGAACCGCTACTACATCTTCTTTATGCTCTCGCTCGGCTGGACGCTCGGCGTGGCGTTCGCCGCCAACCTGTTCACGCTGCTCGTCTTCTACGAATTGTTCTCGATTCTGACGTATCCGCTCGTGATCCAAGAGGAGACACCGGAGGCCCTTGCCGCCGGCACGAAGTACATCATCTACATCCTGATCGGCGGCAGCCTCCTGCTGCCGGGAGTCGTGCTGACGTATTGGCTCGCCGGCACGCAGACACTGATGCAGGCGGGCATTCTGACCATCGACATGACCCGGGTAGGGCTGCTCGCCGTCTTCTGGTGCTTCATGGCGGGCTTTGGCGTCAAGGCCGCGATAATGCCGTTGCACGGGTGGGTCCCGGACGCCCATCCTGCCGCGCCGGCTCCGTTCTCGGCGCTCCTTTCAGGCGTCATGGTCGCGGCGGGCAGCTTCTGCATGGCCCGCGTGTTGCTCAATGTGTTCGGCCTTGAGCTGCTCAAAGCGCTGGGCATGCTCGACTATGTGGGCTATCTGGCCGCGATAACCGTGCTGCTCGCGGCGGTGCTGGCAATCAGCCAAGATAATCTGAAACGTCGGCTGGCCTACTCGACGATCAGCCAGATGGCCTACGTGGTATTGGGCCTATCGCTGCTCGGTCGGCTCGCGAGCGAGGGCGCGCTCATACATATCGCAAACCACGCCTTCATGAAGGGGACACTCTTCTTGTGCGCCGGGATCATCATTAAGAAGACCGGTCGGCACAACATCAGTGAGATGGCCGGAGTGGCTCATCGCATGCCACTGACGGCGGCGGCGCTCACCGTAGCGGTGCTTAGCATGATCGGCACACCGCCGCTTTCGGGGTTCGTGAGCAAATGGTACCTGGGTCTTGGAATCCTTCAGGTTCAGCGTCCCCTCTACTTGGTTGTCCTGCTCGGCGGGGCGCTTCTTGCCGCCGTCTATCTGCTGCCCATCGTCTACACGCTGTACTTGAAGAAGGCGCCTCAATACGAAGAGGACGAGAATGAGGAGGGCCACAGCGGCGGGCAGCCGGAGCCGGCTCACGCGGGCGCCAACCCCGGTCCACGGCGCATTCCCGAGGCACCGTGGTCGATGCTGGGCCCGACGATCGCCGGGGCCGCGCTCACCGTGGCGCTGGGCGTGCTCGCGTGGGTGCCCGGCCTACCTCTGTCGCTGGCGAAGCTGGTTGCCGAGACGTTGCTGAAGTAAGAGAGAGGGCCCGGGGATGGAAGCGCACGTAGCATACAGCCCGCTGCCGGCGCTGCTGGTTCTGTTCCCGATAGCGGCGACGATTCTCATCTACCCGCTGGGGCGACGCTCGGAGGCGCTGCGCGACTGGTTCGCGACTGCCGTCGCCGGGCTGACCTTTGCCGGGGCCGTGTGGCTGATCCCGATCATCGCACACAGTCATCGCGTGGCATGCACCGTGCCGCTCCTGATCGGCCACCTCACCTTCCTCGTCGATCCGTTTGGCATGCTGTTCGGCCTGTTCACGTCTTTCGTTTGGCTGCTGTCAACGTTGTACGCCGGCGATTACATCCGCCACGAGCACAAGCGCAATCGCTATCACACCTACAGTCTGGCGCTGCTCGGCTCCAACCTCGGTGTTGTCTTCGCCGGTGACCTCATCACGCTGTACCTCTTCTTCGAGGCACTGGGGCTGCTGGCGTACTGGGTGGTCGTGCATGCCGAGACATCCGAGGCGAAAGCCGCGTCGATCAAGTACATGTGGATGACCGTGATCGGCGGTTTTCTGCTGGTGGGTGGGATCTTCCTCACCTACGGTCTCGGCTCGAGCGGTCTGGTCGCGCCGTTCGAGATCGGCGAAGGCGCCGAGTCGCTTCGCTGGATCGCGGTGAGCCTGCTGGTTCTTGGCTTTGGCGTGAAGGCGGGCATGCTCCCGGTTCACACATGGCTGCCCGACGCTCATCCCGTGGCGCCGACGCCGGGCAGCGCGCTGTTGTCGGGTGTGATGATCAAGGCCGGGGCGTACGGCATATTCCGCGTCGTCTGCGCCCTGTTCAGGCCCCCGATCGCGGAGCACTACACCGAGGAGATGTGGCACTTCACGAGCGAGCTCGGCTACGCCGTGCTGTGGGTGGGCATCGCAACAATGTTCGTCGGCGTGGTAATGGCGCTGCTGCAAGAGAACGCCAAGCGAATGCTCGCTTACCACAGCGTCAGCCAGATGGGCTTCATACTCACCGGTCTTGGGGCCGCCGGCTATCTCGGCCCGCACGCCGCCATGGGTGTCGCCGGCGGCCTCTATCACATCCTCAATCACGCGCTGTTCAAAGCGTGCCTGTTTCTGGGGGTTGGAGCCGTCTTCTTTCGAACCGGTGAGCTGAACATGTACAAGCTGGGAGGGCTATGGCGCAAGATGCCGATGACCTTCCTCTTCACGCTGATCGCCGCCCTCGGCATCACAGGTGTGCCTCTTTTCAACGGCTTCGTGAGCAAGTGCTTGATCCATCATGCGCTTGTGGAAGCTGCTGAGCTGCATGAGCTTCAGGCGCTGAGAGTCGCCGAGATCGTCTACATCATCACCTGCGGCGGCACGGCCTGCTCGTTCATGAAGCTCATCGGCTTCGTCTTCCTCGGCAAGGCAAAGCAGAGCTACGGCAAGGTCAAGGATGCCCCGCCGCGGATGCTGGTCGCGATGGGTGGCCTCGCGGCGGCAATGGCCGTCTTTGGCATGGCACCCCAGCTGGTGCTGCAGGGGGTGATGGTGCCCGGCCTCCACGCGTGGGGTCTGCACTCGGCGATCCTCGATGAGTTCCGGTTGATCACGGCAGAGAACCTCGAGTCTGTCGCGATCGCCTTCGCCATCGGCGCGACGATCTTCGTCGTGGGTGTCAGATTCGGTCTGTTCCACACGCACTTCCCGGCATGGTTCTCGATCGACTACTGGTACGAGCGGGGCGCCTATGGCGGGCTGGCGGCGTGCCTGGAAGTTGGGCGACTCTACCAGTGGTGGACGAGGGCCGTCTCGGCGGTTCTGCGGGCCGGGCGGCTCTGGTCGGCGAGTCTGGCAACGGGACGCCGCAGGGAGCGTCTGGTCTGGTGGTTCTCGTTGGGGCACTGGTATGAGAGCGGCGCCACGGCACTGATGGCGCTCGCCCGGGCGATCGGCGCCGCCTATCAGCGATGGCTTGCCGGTGGATCCGTGCGGTTGCGCGCGCTGCGCGGCTCGTACACGACAGCGGTGCGCCGGACGCGCAGGCGCTGGCGGAGGATCCGGGTGACGCTCGTCACCGGTGCCCCGGCTCTCAGCCGGCGGGGGGTCATCGATCGCGCCTATGTTGCATTTGACCAGGAAAGACAGGCGACCGTGCGCGAGGCTGTCAACGCCGCGCTCCAGGTTACACGTGGCGACTCGCACTCCGACGACGAGAACCGGCAGGCGTATCTGGACGCGGTGCGGCAGATCGCCGATTACATGGCGATGCGCTTGTTCAAAGAGCGGCTGGCTGTGATTGGCGACGCGGTGCAGCAGCACCCGAGCGAGCGCATAGAGGCGGCCGTGGAAGTTGGCCTGCCGGCGCTGGCCCGCTACCGCAAGCCCGTCGTCGCGTCCGCGTTGGAGCTGGCCGTCCCGCGCCAGCAGGGCCACACCATCGTGACGAGGCTGTCTCACGCCATGAATGAGCTGCTCAGACAGGAGCGCTACGACATGCAGCTGCACGAGTTGCTGGCGGCAAACGCAACACCGGACGCGGGGCTTGTGGCGGCTAGGGCGCGACGCGGAATGCGCAACGTGGTTCCTAGACTCGAACGGGCGCGGGACCTCGGCACCGAACGGCTGACGGCGCTGGAACGCTGGGGCAAGTGGTTCGTCGACGTGCTGCGCGTGATCATCGAGGCGGCGACGGAAGAGCGGGTGCCCTGGATGATTGAAGAGCGAGTGAGCAGAGAGAGCATCGTCGCCACGCGCGGAGTGATGCTTCGCTACGGCAGAGACATCAGCCTGAATGTCGCTGTCATCATCGCCGTCTTCCTTGCGTTGCTTCTGGCCATCCTGGCCACGCTGCGGTAGGGACTCCCGCAACACTCAACCGCGTGTAAGCAACCGTTGTTGTTTCCTTCCGGATTCGGGTGGGAAGAAACTGACAGCAGGCGCTTGGCTGCGGCGCCTACCGCTCGGCCGCGGCGCCTACCGCTCGGCCGCGGCGCCAACTACTCAGCGCCCCGCGCCTTCAGAGGCACGGCTCCACGAGGTCGCGGGCGGATGAAAGGGGCTTGTCATGGACCGGCGGCGTACTCTCCTACTCTCGATTCTCCTGGTAACGGCAGTATCGCTTCTTGGGGGCACGGGCATCGGAGCGCAACCCAGAGGTGATTCGACTTCTCGTGTGTCGGGCGCTTCGGCGGTTGTCCCGGAAAAGCGAGAAGCGGCCGAGCGCGTGCAGACCACGCGCGAAATGCGCGTCACTCAGGAGGAAAGGGAGGCGGCGGCGGAGCGCATGAAGTTCCAAGCTCGCCTGCTGGGGAGCTCAACGCGTGCCCCCGCGCCGGGACCGGGAGATGTCCCCGACTACTTCGGCACCACGCCCAACTGGGCGTTTAGCCCTCCGATCCGGAAGTTCGTCAACGACCTGCCCGGGCTGGGATCGGGCAACGCAAACAACCTCGGGCAGTACCTCTCGATCGCAAACCCGGACACCATCACCTACCCGTGATCCGACTACTACGAGATCGAGCTGCGCGAGTACATGGAGCAGATGCACTCAGACGTGCCGGACACGAGACTCCGGGGTTACGTCCAGGTCAACTACGGTACCGACGGCGGAGGCCACAACACTATCGTCCCCGCCCCCATCCACTACCTGGGACCCGTCGTCGTCGCTGGGAAGGACCGGCCCATCCGCGTCAAGTTCACCAACATGCTGTCGACCGGCACCGCCGGCAAGCTCTTCATCCCGGTCGATACGACGGTCATGGGCGCGGGCATGGGGCCGTTGGAGATGGACGCGGAGCCAATGAACTACACGGAGAACCGCGCCACCATTCACCTGCACGGCGGGCGGAATCCGTGGATCAGCGACGGGCTGCCGAACCAGTGGATCACACCCGAGGGAGAGACGACACCCTACCAGCAAGGCGTAAGCGTGAAGAACGTCCCGGACATGTGGTATGACGCCACCACGCACGACCCGGTGCCTGAGGGGACTCCCGACGCCACGACCAGTCCCGGCCCCGGATCGATGACGTTCTACTTCACCAATCAGCAGAGCGCTCGCCTGATCTTCTACCACGATCACGCGCTGGGCATTACGCGGCTCAACGTATACGCCGGCGAAGCCGCCGGCTACATTATCGAGGATTCCGCGGAGGAGGAGCTGGTCGATGACGGAGTAATACCCGACGACCCGATCCCGCTGATCATCCAGGACAAGACATTCGTCGACGCCAGCACGATAACGACCTGCGACCCCACGTGGAATTGGGGATCGACGCCCGGGACACCAAGAACCGGCGACCTATGGTATCCGCACGTCTACGTACCGGCGCAGAACCCGTACGACGTCTCCGGAACGAATCCAACCGGACGATGGCACTACGGCCCGTGGTTCTGGCCGCCCACCAAGGACATCGGACATGGTCCGGTCCCGAATCCCTACTACGATCCGATCAACGCTCCGTGGGAGCCTCCGGAGATTCCCGGCACGCCGAATCCGTCCGCGCCCGGCGAAGCCTTCATGGACACGCCGGTCATAAACGGTACGGCGTTCCCGTACCTGGAGGTCGAGCCGAGGGCGTATCGTTTCCGCATCCTCAACGCGGCGGACGACAGGATCTTCAATCTGCAGATGTACGAGGCGGACGATGCGACGATGAGTGTCGACAGTAGGCAGAACACGGAAGTGAAGATGGTGCCGGCGTCGGTTTGCGCGACGGACTTCCCTGAAGGGTGGCCGACCGACGGGCGGGACGGCGGCGTGCCTGACCCGGACACGGTCGGTCCGGACTGGATTCAGATCGGAACCGACAGCGGCTTCCTCCCGGCGCCGGCGATCATCCCGAATCAGCCGGTGACCTGGAATCAGGATCCCACGACGTTCAACTTCGGCAACGTACAGGATCACTCGCTCCTGGTCGCCCCGGCCGAGAGGGCCGACGTCATCGTTGACTTCTCGCAGTACCGCGGCAAGACGCTCATCTTGTACAACGACGCACCGGCCGCCTTCCCGGCGCGGGATCCGCGTCTGGACTACTACACCAACTCGCCGGACATGACGGACACGGGCGGCTACTGGGGCACCAAGGTTGGATTCGGGCCGAACACGCGGACGCTGATGCAGATCAGGGTGGCCGACGTGGCACCGGAGCCCGCATACGACACGACCCGGCTGGCCGAGGCGTTCCAGTCGACCGATACCACGGAAGGCGTCTTCGAGAAGTCCCAGGACCCAATCGTCGTTGGGCAGTCGGCTTACGACTCGGCCTACAACATGTCCTTTCCGACAACCCGGCCGGCCTGGGGATTACTTACGAATCCAAGACAACGAGATTACTATCACGACGGTGGGCGGCTCCACGCTCAAGCTCCCGTTGGAGCCGAAGGCGATCCAAGACGAGATGGGCGAGGCCTACGACGACTACGGACGCATGATGCCGAAACTCGGGCTTGAGCTGCCTAACACGCAGGCCGGGCGGCAGACGTTCGTCTTGCAGAACTACGTCGATCCTCCAACTAAGATAGTCAAGGCGTCGATGACGCCCATGTCTCCGGTGGCGGGTGACGGGACGCAGATCTGGAAGATCACTCACAACGGCGTCGATACGCACCCGCTGCACACGCATCTATTCGACATACAGGTCGTCAATCGGGTCGGATGGGACGGTGCGATCAGACCGCCCGACGCCAACGAGCTGGGCTGGAAGGACACAGTCAGGATAAGCCCGCTCGAGGACACCATAGTGGCGCTGCGGCCGGTGGTCCCCACGATTCCGTTCAGGCTGCCCGACAGCGTGCGGCCGCTGGATCCGACCATGCCGATCGGGGCTACCATGCCGTTCACCAACATCGACCCATACACGGGACAGCAGATCGTGCCGCCCATCACGAATCAGCTCTACAACTTCGGCTGGGAGTACATGTGGCACTGTCACATCCTGAGCCACGAAGAGATGGAGATGATGCGCTCGATCGTGATGAGAGTCAGCCCGGCGCCGCCGAGCAGGCTGAGGGCAACCGCGCCTCCTACGACGGGCAACCTGCGCGCGAGGCTGACATGGTCGAATAATGCCACGGAGCCGGCCGCGAGCAACAACTACGTGGAAAGAGCGATCAACCCGACCTTCACGTCGAACGTGGCCACGTTCTCGGTGCCGGCGACGGCGACGACGTTCGATGACACGACGGCAGCGTGGAACACCAGCTACTACTACCGGGTCCGGGCCTAAAACGACCGGGCGTACTCGGCGTGGTCGAACACGGCGAGTGTGCGCACGGCGCGAGGGTCGTTGCCGCTCGCACCGACCAATCTGGCGGCCGTCGCCATCTCCGGGTACAGGATCTGGACTCGCTGGACGGATAATGCCACCGATGAGACGGGTTACATGGTCGAGGCCAGGACCTCGGGGACGGCGTGGCGGACCGTGGCGACACTGCCCGCGAATACCACGGTGTTCACGCACGGGGGCGGGGTGCTACGCAGCACCCGCTACTACTATCGAGTTCGAGCGGTCAAGCGGTTCATCGGCTACTCCGCGTATTCGAACACGGCGTCGGCCGTGACGCGGCCCTAGGAGCCTGCGCGGCGCTACGAGTTCGCGCATCGGGCCAACCTAGGAGCCCCGCTAACCCGGGGCTCCTTTCTCGTGCGTCCCCTCTCGGCCCGCCGATTGCTACGCATATCCCCATCAGGGCGCCGTCGACGACCTTCCTCGTTCCGCACACCGATGCGGCGTTGTGAGGGCCCAGCTCGGATGGTACGATTTCAGGCACACTTCAGCCATGCAGGAAGGATGCTGACGTCATGATAATCACGAAGCCCAAGGCGAAAGAAGCCGTCCTGTCGATGCTCGAAGGCTACGACAAGATCTTCGTTCTCGGCTGCAACTCGTGCGCCGAGACGATCGGCACCGGCGGACCGGAGCAGGTGGCCGAGATGAGTGAATTCCTGGCAGGCAGCGGCAAGACCGTCACAGGTACGGCCGTCATCGATCCGATCTGCCACGTGCTCGGCGCCAAGCGTGCGCTTCGCGAGCAGGGCGAGGCAGTCTCGGAGGCCGACGCGGTCGTCGTGATGAGCTGCGGGGCAGGCGTTCAGACCGTCTCCGAGGCACTCGAGCAAGCGGCCTTCCCGGCGCTCGATTCGGTCTTCCTCGGAAACGTTATCCGCCACGGCATCTATGACGAGCGATGCTCGCTGTGCGGCGAGTGCGTTCTCGATGTCACCGGGGGTGTCTGCCCGGTCACACGCTGCGCCAAGGGCCTGCTCAATGGTCCGTGCGGCGGCATGAGCGAGGGCAAGTGCGAAGTCGATCCGGACCAGGATTGCGCCTGGGCGCTGATCTACGAACGCCTGGCCAAGTCGGGACGGACGGAGAAGATGGCTGCGACCATGAAGCCGAAGGATCACAGCCTGCATCGCAAGCCGGTGAAGATCAGCAATAGGTAGGAGGTGCGCGTGGGGCTCGCTGAAGCACTGTCTAGTGGCAGATTCGTCGTAACGGGGGAGCTGACTCCGCCTAAGGGAGTCGACACTGGCGAGATGGTCGTCAAGGCCAAGGACCTTGCGGCGATCGTCGACGCCGTGAATGTCACCGACAATCCAAGCGCTCGGATGCAGATGAGCTCCCTTGGGGGTTCCGCTGCGCTCGTTGGCGCCGGCGTTGAGCCGGTCTTTCAGCTCACGTGCCGCGATCGCAATCGTATAGCGCTCCAGAGCGAACTGCTCACGGCATGGTCGCTGGGGATCAAGAACGTGCTCTGTCTCACCGGCGACCACGTCATGTTCGGCGATCATCCCCAGGCGGCCTCCGTCTTCGATCTCGATGCCGTGCAGCTGCTTGAGGCCGCACGCGGATTGAACGAGGGCATCGACATGAACGGCAACGAGCTCAAGGGGTCGCCCGCGCTCTTCGCCGGTGCGGCCGCGGCTCCAGAGGCCGAGCCCTGGGAGGCGCAGCGAATCAAGTTCGAGAAGAAGATCCACGCCGGCGCCACTTGGTTCCAGACGCAGGCCATCTTCGACTTCGAGAAACTCGACCGGTTCATGACGGTCGCCGCCAGGCATAACGTCAAGGTCATCGCAGGTCTCATTTTGCTCAAGAGCGCGCGCATGGTCGAGTTTCTAAACGCCTACGTGCCCGGCATTCACGTGCCGCAGCAGATCGTTGAGAGGCTTGCCGGGTCCGACAAGCCGATGGAGGTCGGGATGGAGATCGCAGTTGAGCAGGTGTCGCGATTCAAGGATACGTGCGACGGCGTGCACATGATGGTCATGGGCGCCGAGGCTCGCGTGCCGGAGATACTCGAGCGAGCCGGGGTCAAGCGCGACTAGAGGGGAGATAACCTATGAAGATCGCTATCGTCGGCGGCGGGCCGGGCGGCTACGTGGCCGCAATCCGCGCCGCTCAACTCGGCGCCGAGGTCGTACTCGTCGAGAAGCAGTTCCTCGGCGGCACGTGCCTCAACCGGGGTTGCATTCCTACCAAGACCCTGCTCCACGGCGCTCGCGCCGTTCTGGACGCCGAGAAGGCCGCGGACTACGGCGTCACCGCGAATTCGGTCGATATCGACATCGCTAGGACGGTCGCCAAGAAAGACGAGGTCGTCGAGAAGCTTCGCTCGGGCATCGCGCAGCTGATGAAGATGAACAAGATCGCGGTCGAGACCGGCTTCGGCTCGCTCGTCTCGCCGACGCAAGTGAAGGTGGAGGGCGAGGAGACGAAGACCATCGACGCCGACAGGATCATCATCGCGACGGGGTCGGAAGTCTTGGAGCTGCCGGGGCTCGAATTCTCCAAGGAAGGCGTCATCTCCTCAGACGACGCGGTCAATCTGCCTCACATCCCGGCCAGCATGATCGTGATCGGAGCCGGGGCCGTCGGTCTGGAGTTCGCCTGCATCTACAGCGCGCTGGGCGCCAAGGTCACTGTCGTCGAGATGATGCCGAGCGTGCTGCCGATCATGGACAAGCGTCTCGGTCGTACGGTGCAGCGCGCCATGAGCGGGCGCGGCGTGGACTTCGCGCTGGGCAAGAAGATCACCAGTGTCGATCCGACTGACGGCGCAGTCAACGTTACCTTTGAAGACGGAGAGGCAATCTCGGCCGAGCAGGTCCTGGTCGGGGTCGGGCGCAAGCCCGTGCTCGAGGGCCTGGGCCTCGATGAGCTGGGGATCGAGTATGGCCGGCGCGGCATAGTCGTCAACGATCAATTGGAGACGAACGTCGGCGGCATCTACGCGATCGGCGACGCCATCGGCGGCGTCATGCTCGCCCACGTCGCCAGCACCGAGGGTATCGCCGCCGTCGAAAACATCATGGGCGCGCCCAAGGCCGTCGACTACGGCGTTGTCCCGTCATGTGTCTACACGTTCCCCGAGGTCGCAAGTGTCGGCATGACCAAAGAGAAGGCCGATGAGGCGTCGATCGCCACCGAAGTCGGTCGCTACTCGTTCGCCGCAAGCGGCAAGGCGCTTGCGGAGGGAGAAGGCGAAGGCTACGTCGAAATACTGGCCGAAGAAGGCGGCGGCAAGATACTCGGCGCCAACATCTGCGGCCCGCACGCCACGGAGATCGTCCACGAGGTGGCTCTGGCCGTGAGGATGGGCGCCACTGCCGGAGACGTGGGCTGGATGACGCACGCGCACCCTTCCGTCTCGGAAGCGATCATGGACGCCGCGGCAAGTCTGGTCGGTGGTGGACACTAGTTGACGCCCAAGACGGGTCAAAGCAAGACGAAGAGCAAGACCAAGGACCCAATCGGCGACAAGAAGTTCGAGATTCTTGCCGACCTCTACGACTTCGACTACCCCATCACGGCTGATGTCAGCTTCTGGGTCGAGTTGGCCAGGCGCGCCAACTTCCCC
>DYIV01000073.1 GCA_020723435.1 Slackia heliotrinireducens
GGCGACCTTTCCGGCCAAGGGGGCGGTGACGACGGCCGCCGCGGTGGCGGCGATGACGATCCTCTGGGCCACGGGTGACAGGTGCTGCCACTGAGCCAACGGCGTCAGACGGGTGAGTGCGGCGCCGTGCGGCATCTGCAGGGCTTGCGCCGCCGCGCTGAGCGGCCCACGGGTTCCGTGTGCGGCGGCCAAGAAAGGCAACAGAGCGGGAAGGTGTCCGTGATCGTCTGCCTTCTCGGCCTCGTGTCGGCAGCGAGGGCACGTCTTGATGTGGGTCTCCAGCGCTGCCTGCTCTGACTGGGAGATCCCGGTCCCGGTGCGCCTGTACATCAGCGTCACCGCATGCCGGCAGGCCTCGGGAAAGCCTGCGACGTCCGCGTATGTCCTGCCGAAGGCGTCGCGGGCGCGACATACGAGGGTGTCGACCGCGCCCGGTGTCATGCTCATCGCCTCACCGATGTCCGCGCTCGACTGGCCGTGGATTTCTCGCAGGATCAGCGCGGTCCTGTAGCGCGGGCGCAGCCTTCGAAGCGCATGGAAGACGTTTCTGGCCGTCTCCTTCTCCAGCACGGCCTCCGCCGAGTCCCCTGACGCGACGCCGTCGAGCCTCTCCGAGATCTCGCTGAGATCCGGCTCGAGCGCCTCGCCGGATCTCTTGCGAAAGACGTCCGCGCAGACATTCCTGGCTATCCCAAAGAGCCAGGCCCGCGGGCTCTCGACCGAGGCGGAGCCGTTGTGGAGCAATCGCACGAAGACTTCCTGAGTTGCGTCGGCCGCAGCGTCCGGAGACATCAGTCGAGCGAGACAGTATGCGTAGATAGGTCGCTGGTAGCGTCTGTACGCCTCGGAGAAGGCCACAGGATCGCCCGCAAGGGCCCGCTGCAGAACGTCCGAGTCTGACTTCCGTCTCAGGGCCGCTGCTCGTAGCGCAATCGTCGCGCCGGCCACTCTCAACGCCTCCCCTGTAGTGACGTGGGATCGATCGTCCACGTCTCAATCACTATTCAACTGCGGCCTTGAGTCTGAGTCAAACGCTCCTCGCCGCATCCGCAGCGAGCTAGGGCCACGCTGTGCCGCCAGAATGATCCTGCGGCGGGCAATGAGGTGCGGCCCGGCGTCGCTGGATCTGAAGAAGTGGCCCTCCACATCAAGGCGCGCTGCGCGATTCGACTGCCCCGAAGTATCGTGCGTACCTGCGAGAGCGCCCGGCCGCAGCGCTTGGCTGGGCCGGGGCCGTTTCTTCGCAGGTTCCGGTCTTCCGCTGTCGGCGAACGTCATTTCCGCTAGTCTCCTGGCTTTGGTCGTCTCCGGCGCGAGCTAGGCGGCGGCGCAGTGACCGTCACGGGCCTGGCGATCTCCGACGGGGTCGCAGACCTGGTCGCGGTCGCGCTTCTGAATGTAGACTCCCGCCACAACCAGGCAAGTGCCGTCGCGCAGTCTCCGCCGCAGTATCGTGCGAGTGCGATCACGCGTGAGCAAGCGAGCCGACAAGTAGCCGGCTCCGGCCTGTGCCCGCCGGCCATTCTGGTTCTGGCTGCCGTTCTGATTCTGATTGCCGTTCTGGCTTCCGTTCTGGTCCTGACTGCCGCCTTGGCCGGAGGAGCCGGCCTGGCCGTTCCCATTCTCATCGCCGTTCTGGTTTTGATTCTGGTTCAGTTCGCCGCTCTGGCTCTGAGTCTGAGAGCCAGCGCAACTCTTGCTCTGCTCTCGGTCGCGGTCCCGATCGCGGAGCATGGTCGTCTGTCCATTGCCTTCGACCGCGGCCTTGGCGCGATTCTTCGTTTGCGTCATCGCTTTGGACTTCGTCCGGGTCTTGGCTCTCGTCCTGGTGCGAGTCTGCGTGCATTCGGCCGACGAGCACTCCTGCACCGCGGCGCGAACCGCACTGCGGATCTGCGAGGTTGCGCGCGCCGCTTCTTCCACCTGCTGCTGATTCAGCTCGACGGCGAATGCTCCCGTGCCGAGCGCAAGTGGTACGACCAACGTTGTGGCCACCTTCGCGACCAGACCAATCCCTCTCAACATGATGCGTCACTCCTTCGCGTTTTTCGGTCGGGCGGCGCGCTCAGAAAGGCGCCTTCTGTGAAGTAAGTCGCGTAAAGGCGCGATTCCTTACGGTTCTTGTGGGAGGCGACAGGCTGCCGAGCGTTGTACGACTCCGAGGTGGGAGCGTTCCGAAGCTCCGCTACGGCTGGCGGATGAGAAGACCGCTGTGTCTGGTGCCTGTAGAGTCGGTCCACGTCTCCGTGCGGAACGCGGTGTGCGACCGGTGGCACGACGCGCACAGGTCGGTCTCGACGGAGTAGTCGCCGGGCGGAATGAGCCGCTCGTCGGAGACGGTTAGATCTCCGGAGTCGCTCATGCTCAGAATGCGATAGTAGTAGACGGTCTCGCTGGTCAGGCCGGAGACCGTCACCTGATGTGACTGGACCAGCGTTGGATCGAGCGGTGTGCTGTAGGCGTACTCGCTATAGGGCGCGGTCGGGTGCGAGGTCGTGTCGTAGACAATCTGCGAGGTGGCCGGGATGTTCGTCAGCCACGTGATCGTGGTCTCGTGGGAGTCGCGATCGATGTGACGCGCCTCGGCGTTGCTTATCTCCGGCGCCACGTCATCCATCGCATCGAACTTGACTCGGTAGGGGCTGGCGAGGCCCTCCGTCCACGCATAGGGAACCGGGCTGTTGTAGGTGTCGACCACGGTGGGATAGCTGTTGTTGCGCACCGCGGTCATTTGCGTGGCCACGGGCATGGTACCCACGGTCGGCGCGGTCCTGGTGACTCGCACATAGTACTTGGGCGTGGCCTCGCCGTTGAGTGCGGTGGGAGCCCAGTCGGCCGGCGCCGTGAAACCCACACGGCCGCTCGCTGTGAACGCGTAAGCGGGGTTCTCCGTGAGAGTCAGGGGAGACCACGACGATCCCGAGTAATACTCCCACGTGGGGTCGGTTGACGCTGACGCCGACACCCCCAGAAGGAAGTAGATGTAGTCGAACTTCTCCGTCATGCCGAGATAGATCGCGTCGCCGTTGCTGCCCATGATTGGAATATCGGAGACGGTCCTTCCCGCGGCCTCGGCGGTCTTGTCGGTCCAGCCGCTGCCGGCGAGCGCATTGCAGGCCGTGTCGGTGGTTCCGCCCCACGTGAGCTCGGGATACGGACTGCCGGTATTGGACAGCCCCATCTGTACGCGATAGTGGTTTGCCGAGTCCACGCCGTCGGAGGTGGCGAAGACGCGGTACGTCTCGCCCGCGCTGAGCGTCAGCCCGCTGATGGGCAGAGACATCCAGGTGTAGCTCGTCGGTGAAGCGGGCGTCGCGATTGTGCCCGAGAAGAGTTCGGTATCCGTCCCCTGAACGATCCTCAGACGCAAGTCATCCGTCGGCGTGCCCACGCGCGCGATGAACATCTCCACCGCGGACGGCGTGACGTTGGACTGAGGCGTGAAGCGTTCACCACCGCGAAGTCCGGTGGCGCTCACGGCGTAGTAGGTCGTGGCCCGGAGCGATTGTCCTTCGACGACTCCGTCGGTGCGTTCCAGCACGTAGCTTGGCGTGGCGTTCAGCGTCGCCCACGTCGTCCCGTTGTACGTCGTCACTGCCTCGGCCGGCAGGAGGTTCGGGATTGTGTAGGAGAAGCGGGCGTAATTGGATGTGTTGACCGTTCCGCCAACGTACTCCATAACGATGTGATAGGTGGACCCCGACGAGACAACTGAATCCGGGATGTCGAACTGGTTCCAGCCACCGCCGGGATTGGCCGCGTCTACGTAGGCGTTTCCGCCGAGCCAGAACCCGCTGGGATAGCCGGTCGCGTCGTCCTGCAAACCGACGCGGTACGTGGGCGCCGTGCCGGTCCTGTTCACATAGAGACGGAATGCCGCGATCGTCGCGGTCTCGTCGGCCGTGAACTTGACGCTCGCCTTCCTGGTCGCGGTGCTCAGCGCATATCCAAGGCTGGAGCTCTGCGCGATCTGGTTGCCGTAATAGCTCGCTCCCTCAGTGAATCGGAACAGCGCGTCCCGATCGGTCTGCGTGTCGTTCCAAGGAGTCGTGGCCAGGGTGATCCATGCTCTGTCGAAGGTGCGCTCGGTCGACGGCGTCAAGATCGTCGGCGTCACATCCCATGAGCTGCCGTTATAGTCCTTGCAGACGAGTTGGCGTTGGTTCGTGCCGACCAGAGAGCTCCAGAAGACGCGCACCCCACCGCCGCTTGTCGTGACGGTCGGGTAGGTGTCGCCTGTCGTCGCGGAGACGGCAGTCGGTCCGGACCAACTGCCCGTGGCGTCGTTGCGCAGAACCGCCTGAATCCCATTGGACTGCCTGAATAGCACGTGAACGTCGCTGTCGAACGTGGAGACGGCAGAGAAGAGGGGGACGGTCATCGCCGTCACGCTCACCGAGGGCACCGTTTCTTCAGTCGACCAAGTGGAGCCCGTCCAGTAGCGCCACGCCAGCACATCCGTGGTGCCGGCCGGGTAGGAGAGAACTACCGAAGGCCGGCCCTTGTAGTAGACAAACTGGGGGTACATCCTCGAGGTCGCGGAGGGCCCCTCCAATTCCGCCGGTGACGACCATGCCGATCCGGGTTCGGTCCACCCCGGTAGAGAGCTGTCGGAATAGCGCGCCAGGACCGAGTAGGCCGCGCCGTCGAAGAAGCGGTATGCCACCCACACGCGCCCGGAGTCATCCCGGAAGACGTCCGGAAAGCCGCGTCCCGCTCCGCCGGTCTCGACGGCCCATTGCGTGCCCGCGTTCCAGACTCCCGAGCCCGCGTACATGAACCTACGGAAGCGGATTGCGCCCGCGGCGCTGTCGTCGTAGTAGGCAAGGTAGACATTGTCGTCTTCGTCCATCTTTGCGCCGAACTGAGTAGAGTTGCTTGTGCTTGCGACGGTTTCCGACGTCCACGAGGCCCCGCCGTCGGGCGAAACCTTGTAGACGACATCGGTGCCGCGTTGATAGAAGAAGATCAGATTGCCGTCGCCCGCCTCGAAGAGCTTGCGCGTGTTCGAATAGGCGGTTGAGGCGGCGTTCGTCGACGTGCCGACGACAGTTGGATCGATCGTGACGGGATAGAAGGCCTTGTCCAGGAAGGCTTGGTCGATAACGAGTCGCATCCTCGATCCCTCGATCGTCATGGTTACCGCCCCTTGAACGCTTCCCAGGCTCTCGATGGTCGGCTGCTGCAACCAGAAGATCTCCTCGTCGCCGGGAGCGAAGAAGTGGTAGCCGTCGGCCGACTCCCTCATCTCCAGTCCGTCGACGTTGAGGTCGAATGTCAGGACGTTTGACGCCGGCGGGCCGAGCAGTACGATATCCTCCTTGATGCGGTCATCAAGCACCTTGTAGTCGACGCGAATTTTGGCGTCCGGATGGAAGCTGATGACGTTGCCCTCCACGGTGCGCGGCACGTTCTCGGCGCCGATCAGGCCGAAGGCGAGTGACGGTCCCCAGTCCGTGGAGAGGCGCACGGTCGCGTCGGATGTAGCCTTCTCGCTGAATTGGGCGTCGAAATGGCCGTTGCTGGCGCCGAATTCGTAGGGATCGCTGGGATCGGAGGACGTATCATATATTTGCCCCGAGCCGTCCGGCGTGGCCGTGCCGACGATACTGCCGCGTTCACCGACGGCTATGGGCATCTCGCCGTAGCGCACGTTTGCGTAGATGCCGGCGGCGGTTATCGCGGCGAGCACGATGGATGCCGCCAGATAGCGCAGCGCTCGACGAGTCTGATAAGAGCCGCGCTTCTGCCGTTTGGGCAGGTGCGATTCGGCCGGCGGGCGGCCGGCGGTCATGGTGCCTTCCAGAGCTACGCTTCCCCCTAGATGAGCCGCAGAGGTCCCCTTCATCAAGGGCATATCGCCGGTCGGACTTGTGGCTCGTCTCTTCATCGGCCGAAATCCATGCAATGTCGTCGTGCTTGACGTGGTGGTAAGAACCCGAGGAGGCGTGCCGACCAGGCCGTACTGCACACAGGCTCCTCGCGAAGTCGCAGCGGGCGCTTCGCAGCCATTCACCTGCACCAGTATACGGCAGCGATAGTTCTACGGGCAAATCAGCCGGGCGGCGCAAAAGGACGGCCCCCGTGCTGGTTAGGCGGGTCGTCGGCGACTCTGCGTACTACGACTTCTGCTCTTCCTTCTCCTTGGCTGTCGCCTCGATGACCTTCTTGGCCATATCGGGTGGGACCTCTTCGTAGTGGGCGATATCCATGGAGAACGTTCCTTGGCCGCGCGTCATGGAGCGCAGTTCCGCCGAGTAGTGCTGGACCTCGGCCAGCGGGACGCTGGCCTTGACGACTTGATACTTGGCGCGCGGCTCCATCCCGAGGATCTTGCCACGCTTGCCGGAGAGATTGCCCATCACGTCTCCCATGAATTCTTCGGGCACGGTGACCTCGAGATTCACGATCGGCTCGAGTAGCGCGGGGCTCGCCCCTTCCGCCGCCTTCTTGAAGGCGAGCGAACCCGCGATCTTGAAGGCCATCTCAGAGGAGTCGACGGAGTGGAAGGAGCCGTCGTAGACGGTGGCCTTGATGTCGACGACCGGATATCCGGCTACGACGCCCTGATTCATCGCCTCGATGACGCCCTTCTCGACCGCCGGTATGTACTGCCGGGGAATGGCGCCGCCGACGATCTTGTCGACGAACTCGAAGCCGGCGCCCGGGTTCGGTTCGATCTCGACCCAGCAGTCTCCAAACTGCCCATGACCGCCGGTCTGCTTCTTGTGGCGCCCCTGAGCCTTGGAGGGCTTTCTGATCGTCTCGTGATAGGGGATCTTCGGCTCCGAGACCTCTGTTTCGACGCCGAACTTGCGCTTGAGCCGCTCCATGACCACCTCGAGGTGAACGTCCCCAATGCCGGAGACGATTGTCTGGTGCGTCTCCGAATCGCGCCGGATCGTCAGCGTCGGGTCCTCTTCGGCGAGCTTGTGAAGCGAACCGCCGAGCTTGTCTTCATCGGCCTTCGTCTTTGGCGCGACGGCGATCGACACGAGCGGCGCCGGGAAGGTGATCGGCTCGAAGACGATGGGGGCCGACTCATCGCAGAGCGTGTCGCCGGTCTCGGTGGAGCCGAGCTTCGGTGCGGCTCCGAAGTCGCCGGCTACGACCTGCTTGACGTCCTCTTGGTGCTTGCCCTTGACCTCGTAGACGTGGCCCAGGCGCTCCTTCTCCTCGCGGGAGGCGTTGTACACGCTGGAGTCTGCCTTGAGGACGCCGGAGTAGACACGGAAATACGTGAGCTTGCCGACGTAGGGATCGGCCATCGTCTTGAAGACGAGCGCCGACAGCGGCCCGCTCGTCGAGCAGGCCCTCTCGACTTGCTCGTTGTTCTTGGGGTTCGTTCCCGTCTTCGGCCCGACGTCGGCCGGGGAGGGCACGTACGAGAGCACGGCGTCCATCAGGCGATCGATACCGACGGTTGTGTGCGCGGAGCCACACAGGACCGGGACTACCGAGCCGGCCGCCACGGCGCTCAGCATCGCCTTCTCGACTTCGGCCTGCGTGAGAGTCTCGCCCTCGAGGTATCGCTCGAGCAGGGCGTCGTCGGACTCGGCCACCGATTCGACGAGCTTGTCACGCAGCGCGTCGGCTTCTCCTGCCAGGTCGTCAGGTATGTCGCCCTCCGACCGCTTGCCCCCGTCATAGGTGTAGGCCTTCATCGCCACCAAGTCGACGAAGCCCTCGAAGGAGCTCTCCTTGCCGATCGGCAGGCAGACCGGCGCCACCGCGGTGCCGAACGATCCGGTCAGAGAGTCGAGAACGGACGAGTAGTCGGCGTGTTCCTTGTCCATCCGATTGATGAAGATGATCCGAGGCAGACCCCGCTCGAGGGCGATGGACCACGCCTTGTCGGTCTGCACTTCCAGGCCGCCCACGGCGTCGACGACTATGACGACGGAGTCGACGACCTGCATGGCGGCGGTTGTCTCTCCGAAGAAATCGGCGTATCCGGGGGTGTCTAGGATGTTGATCTTGACGCCGTTCCAGACGGCTGGGGCGAGGGAGGAGCTGATGGAGATCTTGCGCGCTACTTCGTCGGGGTCGAAGTCCATCGTGGCGTTGCCGTCGTCCACGCTGCCGAGTCGGGTGACGGCCCCGGCGGCAAAGAGCATCGCCTCGGCCAGCGAAGTCTTGCCGCACCCTCCGTGGCCGACGAGGGCAATGTTGCGGATCTTGTCTGGGGTCAGCTCAGCCATCTTCAGTCCTCCGTTTCGAGTCCGAACCGCAGTGGCGGTCCGGATAACGAGCCCCGCTCCTGCGTCCGACGGTTTTCCAGCCTCTTCCCGCCGGACCAAGTGACACGGCCACTACTATAGCCAAACGCCCGAGGGTCTTCAATGAGGCCACGGCGGCCCGTATCGCGTGCAAGCAGGGATAACGGTCGCGCACCGTGGCAGCGTGGGCGTCGGCCGTGGGCGCGGAGATGCGACGGCTACCAGTCTCGACTGTCGTAGGGGAGGGGTTGTGGACGGCGACGCCGAGGCAGCAGCAGGATCAGTACGATTCCGGTGGCGAAGCCGCCGATATGAGCGAACCAGGCGACGCCCCCTGTCGCCTGGGCCACTTGGACGTTGAGCGATTCAAGGCCGGCGATGACCTGCAGCACGATCCAGAGGCCGATGACGACCAGCGCCGGCAGGCGCGCTATCTCTATAAAGAAGAGGATCGGGATGACCGTCAGCACGCGCGCGTGCGGGTAGAGGACCAGGTATGCGGCAAGCACCCCGGCGATCGCGCCGCTGGCGCCGAGGCTGACCACTCCGGAGGTCGGCGATGACAGTATGTGGCCGGCTATCGCACCGACCCCGCAAGCGAAGTAGAAGAGTATGTAGCGCCCGTGCCCGAGTACATCCTCGACGTTGTTGCCGAATATCCACAGATACAGCATGTTGCCGCCGACGTGGATCCAGCCCGCGTGAAGGAACATCGATGTGAAGATGCGCACCAGCGAGCTTGGCGAAAGCGGGTGGGAGACGATGGCCTGCGGGATGACGCCATAACGCACGACGAATGGCTCCAGCCGGGGCCCCAGCGAAAGCTCGTATGCGAAGGCGGCCAGGTTTGCGACGATGAGGAGCATCGTCACCCAGGCGAAGCTCTCCGTCGGGTTCTCGTCCTTGAGTGGTATGAGCATCCAGGCCCCGTGCAAGGATTCGCAGGTGTGTTCTGCCACTTCGCCACGGAGTGGTGCGGACCTGTTGGGAGCTGCGACGATGGGCGTACGGGCATGGCGGCATGTCGCAACCTCGGTCAGGCAATGGCACGAGGAATCGAGCTGCTTAGATCGGGGGTGCAGGGGTACATGTGTGGTTGGTGGCCCGAGATCGTTGCGACTGGAGGCTGCATGCAAAGACACTATCCCGCCGGCATGCTGCCGGTTGCCCTCGTGATGGCGGCCGTTGGTTTGCTCGCGTTGCTCGGGTCGGGTGTCGACCGCATCTGTGATCGCGTGGCCTACCTGGCAATGGTGAGGCTGTGGATACCACGGCGGACCTTTCGGGGGGCCAGACCGCAGCGCTTTCAGACCTGGGGTGCCGAGAGGCTCTATCAGCTGTCGGAGACTATATCCAGCGCCAACACCGCCTTTGACCGCATCGTTTCCAGGCTATTGGTTGACAGTTGGTGGTCAGCAGAGCCGGCGAAGGCCGCGCCGCAGGCCGCGTCACCGGAGATGGCGTTCAGGGGTGCCGTGTATTGGGCCACACACATGGACAAGCTCTGGGACCAGGCGGCCACGTCCGTGATGGTGGACATGTGGGTCCCCGAGCCGGGGGAAGCAGTGACGCTTGACGCCCCGGGTCCATCGCAGCCGTCTCGATCTCAAGCGGGACGGCAGCCGATCGCGGAACGCCGCGGCCGGATGCGTACGCCCCTGGACCTGCTTGTCGGACTCGTCTCAACGATGACGGTCCAGGCGTGGCTACCGGAGTCCGCGACTGCCAGGTTCTCACGCCAGACCGTCGAGGACCGGGATGACAGAGCCTCAGAGAAGAGCAGACCGGGACTAGCTGCTCCGTCGACGATCACCCCGAGGCCGGAAGCCGGCCCCACGATGGATGAAGAGGGTAACGCGGTTGCAGCAAGACCCTCGGGTGCAGTCGGCAAAGTCGTGCGGCTCGTGCAAGGCCAGGTTGCGGGACCTGGGATGATCCTGTGGCGTGCGGCGCTTGTCATCATGGGCACAGCCGTGCTGATCGTGGTTCTTCTGGTTGCGCTGGGCTATCTGAGGACGTAGGTGCGCTCGGCCGTACGGCCACGTGGAGCATCGTTGACACCCCCACACCCCTGACCTATGATTCGTGGCGTACCCGTGCAGCCCAAGGAGGAATGGATATCATGGTCTTAGGTTTCGGCTGTTTCGGTCTGCTGTTCTTGCTGATAATCGTAGTCGCCATCGCGCTCGTTGCGATGTACAACCGGCTGGTGACCCTGCGCAACCGTATCGACAACGCGTGGTCACAGATCGACGTTCAACTGAAGCGCCGCTACGATCTGATCCCGAACCTCGTGGAAACCGTGAAGGGCTACGCGGCGCACGAGAAGCAGTTGTTTGAGAACGTCACGAAGGCCCGCGCCTCCGCCATCAACGCGCAGTCCGTCGGCGAACAGGCTCAAGCCGAGAACATGCTTTCCCAGACCCTGAAGTCGCTCTTTGCCGTCGCCGAGAACTACCCGGATCTGAAGGCGAATCAGAACTTCATGATGCTGCAGGAAGAGCTGTCCGGGACGGAGTCGAAGATCGCCTACGCGCGGCAGTTCTACAACGACAGCGTCATGACGTACAACACCGCCATCCAGCGCTTCCCGACGAACCTCATGGCCGGCGTCTTCGGCTTCTCGGCGCGCGAGTACTTCGAGATTGAAGAGGGTGCTCGCGAGCCGGTCAAGGTGGACTTCGGGGGCGGCCAGTAGGCGAAGCGGTGCCTGGGTCCATCGCGCTCCCCATCTTTCTCCCCAGCCTGATGGGCGGAGGCTAATTCCTCATGTACGAACAGATATCGGCCAACAAGTGGAAATCCTGGCTGATGATGCTCATCTTCATTCTCTTCATCACGCTGCTGGGCTTCGTCTTCATGCGGGCCAGGCCGTCGTGGGGGCCCTGCATCTTCGTGGGCTCGTTCGTCTTCGCCGTGGCGACCGCCTTCGGCAGCTACTACTGGAGCGACCGTCTGGTCCTTTCGATCAGTGGCGCGCGTCCGGTCAGCAAGGCTGAGTACCCGCACCTCTACAACTCGGTCGAAGGTTTGGCGATGGCCGGCGGCCTGCCGGTTCCGAAGATGTACGTGATTGACGATGCCGCCCCGAACGCCTTTGCCACCGGCCGCGATCCGGAGCACGCGGCGATCGCGGTGACGACCGGTCTGCTGCAGATGATGAACAGGCAGGAGCTCGAGGGGGTCATCGGACACGAGATGAGCCACGTCAAGAACTACGACATCCGATTCATGACGATCGTGGCGGTTCTGGCGGGGACCGTGACGCTGATGAGTCAGTGGCTGCTGCGCAGCTTCTGGTTCGGCGGTGACGACAACCGGCGCGACATGGGACAGCTCGGACTCGTCTTTCTTGTGCTCGCGATCGTGATGGCCATCCTCTCGCCGATCATCGCGCAGCTCATCAAGCTGGCGATGTCCAGGCGGCGGGAGTTTCTCGCCGACGCCAACGGAGCTATGCTGACCCGCTATCCGCCCGGTCTCGCCTCGGCGCTGCGCAAGCTCGGATCGGACCAGCGGCCCCTGCGCCACGCGAACCAGGCGACGGCGCATATGTGGATCACCAATCCCCTGCTCGAGCATCGGGGCAAACTCAACCGGCTCTTCGACACGCACCCGCCGCTCGAAGAGCGGATCGCGCGTCTGGAAGCCATGTAGAAGGACGAACAGGATGGACGATACGGGCCAGATTCCTCAAGTCCCGCAGGTCACGCAGGTCTCTGAGGGCCGGCGAAACCGCAAGGATGAACAGAAGAACAAGAAGAAGCGGACGGCGATCATCATCGGCGCCGTTGTCGCGCTGGCCCTCACCGTCGGCCTCGTTCTGGCGTTCGTACTGATGAGCGCCAGGGCTATCGGAACGACGA
>DYIV01000074.1 GCA_020723435.1 Slackia heliotrinireducens
CTCGTCGAGCTACTTCCACGAAGAGCTGATCGAGTATCCGTGCGTCGACTTCGTCGTTCGAGGAGATTCGACGGAGCGGCCGATGCTCGATCTGATGCGTGCGATCTCGGGAAACGGCTCCTTCGATGAGGTGGCGAACCTCACCTGGAAGGCCCATGACGGAGCCGTCTGCGTCAATGAGATCACCCATGTTCCCGAGGACCTGAACGGCGTCTCTCTCAACTACAGCTACAACATGAAGTCGGTCATCCGCTACCGGGACATGGCGGGCGCGATTCCATTCAAGGACTGGCTCGAGTATCCGATCACCGCCGCGCTGACCTGTCGCGGTTGCACGCACTCTTGCGTCACGTGCGGCGGGTCGGCGGCGGCCTTCAAGGGATTCCTCGGCCGCCGGCGTCCGGCTTTTCGCGATCCCGAGCGGCTCGCCGACGACATCGCGCACATCAGCAAGTACATTCCCGGGCCGATCTTCGTCCTGGGAGACATCGGCCAGGCCGGTTCCGACTACGCCGATCGCCTGCTGGCGCTCTACGGCGCAGCCAGGTCGCGTTCGAGTTCTTCAAGCCTCCACCGGAGGAATTCTTCGAGAAGCTCGACGACGCGCTGCCGCACTACTCGATTGAGATATCGATAGAGACCCACGACGAGCAGGTGCGTCGCACGTTCGGCAAGACCTATTCGAACGAAGCGGTCGAGGCTTCGATCGGCTATGCGCTCAAGCACGGGTGCGAGCGCTTGGACGTCTACTTCATGACGGGGATCCCGAAGCAGACGGCAGCGTCGGTCTTGGAGACCGGTGAATACTGCGAGCATCTCTACGAAAGGATCGGGGGGGACAAGAGGCTGCTCGTCTTCACTTCACCGATGGCTCCGTTCCTGGATCCGGGATCTATGGTCTTCGAAAACCCGGAGAAGTTCGGCTACACTCTGAGGTGCCGCACGCTCGAGGAGCATCGTCAGGCGCTTCTCCAGCCAAGCTGGAAGTACATCATGAATTACGAATCGGCGTCGATGTCGCCGGACGAGCATGTCGAGGCCACGTATCAGGCGGGTATAGACCTCAATCGCGTCAAGGCGCGGTTTGGAGCCGTTGACGCGGAGACCGCGGCGCGAACGGAGGATCGAATCGGCCAGGCACGTGTCGTAATGGGCAGAATCGACCAGATCATGAACGGCGACACACCAACGCGTCGCGGCCGGCTGCTCGACCTCAAGCATCACGTCGACTCGGTGAACGAGTCGACCGTTTGTGAGAAGAAGGAACTCGTATGGCCGACGAAGCTGATCAGCCCGCAGGCCCTCGCCTGCGCGGGACTGTGGCTGCAAGAGACGCTCGGCAGGCTTGGGCCGCCGAAGGAACGGTATGACAGGGGAGAAACCTAGGGATAGGGAGAGCTACGTTCGGGGCTTGTTCTCCTCGATCGCGGAGCGCTACGATCTGTTCAACATCATCGCCAGCTTCGGTTTCGACCGAGGCTGGCGTCGGTTTGCCGCCGCCAAGACGGCATTGCCGTCGGGCGGTAGCGCCTTGGACATCTGCGCCGGGACCGGTGACCTTGCCATCGCGGTCGGGCGGCGCCTAGACCCGGGCCGCGTCGTGGCTACGGACTTCTGCGAGGAGATGCTCGAAGTCGGCCGGTCGAAGGTCTCGGGCACGCCGCAGGAGCGGCTGATCGAGTTTGCGTGGGCGGATGTGATGGATCTGCCCTACGATGACGAGGCGTTCGATGCCGTAACCGTGGGATTCGGAATCCGCAACGTCGCGGACATCCCCAAGGGGCTCGCGGAGGTCCATCGCGTTCTCAGACCGGGAGGCCGATTCGTCTGCCTGGAGTTCTCTCGGCCGGTCTGGAGGCCCTTCCGGGCGCTTTACCGCTTCTACCTGTTTCGCGTGGTGCCTCTGATCGGCCGGGTCGTCACCGGCAACTATCAGGGCTTTCGGTATCTGGCGTCTTCCATCGCGGACTTCCCGGACCAAGAGCGGCTGCGTCGGATGATGCTGGCAGCGGGCTTTGCGCGGGTGGACTTCTACAATCTTACCGGAGGCATCGTCGCCGTCCACGTGGGAGTGAAATAGGCGTGGCCTCGACCTATCCCATCTCAAAGGCGATCCGTCGCGACCTGGGGAAAGTAGAAGAGGGGCTGAAGCGCCTCGCCGCAGAGCCGGACGGGGTTCTGGCCGACGCCTGCGGGTCGACGCTCGCGGCGGGTGGCAAGCGGCTCCGGCCGGCCTTGGTCCTGTTGGCGGGCACGGCCGGATCGGCTACGTTGGCCGAGTTGATGCCGCACTGCCTCGCCGTGGAGCTCATCCACATGGCGTCGCTGGTCCACGACGACATACTCGACGATGCGCCGATGCGGCGGGGGCGCCCCAGCGTACATGCCGAGTGGGGCGTGACGGTAGGAATCGCAGTCGGCGACTACCTCTTCTCGAAGGCGTTCGAAGTCGCGGCCGCCGCCGAACTTCCGTCGGCGCCTTCGATACTCGCGAAGACATCGGTTGACCTCACAGAGGGAGAGCTGATGCAAAGGCGGGCCGCGTGTCGTGCGGATCTGGCCCGGACCGAGTACCTCGCAAGAATCGAGAAGAAGACGGCGAGCCTCTTCGAGACGGCGTGTCGGCTGGGGGCTCTGGCGAGCGCGGTGCCGGGGCCGGCGGCTGACGCTCTTGCCGGCTACGGCCTCAACCTGGGAATGGCGTTTCAGATATACGACGACGTTCTCGACGTGGCGGGTGAGAGCGACGTGCTTGGCAAGGCGGTCGGCGCCGACCTGCGTGACGGCACGATGACGCTGCCGATGATGTTCGCCGTCGAGGAGACAGGCGCCGTCGATTGGCTCCGGGGGGCTCTCGGGGTCGACAGCCCGGGGGCCGTCGCGGATGCCCTTGCCGTGATCGATAGAACGAGCGCGGCTCAGCGAGCCAAAGATGTCGCGAGAGACTACGTGGAGTCCGCGGTCGGCCGCATAGCCGACCTGGAGCCGCGGGGCCTGCGCGCGACGTTGCGCGATGTTGGAAACTACGTCATCCAACGGTATCATTGACGGGCTGCGCGACGGCGCGGCGACGGTAGTCTCTGTCAGGAGATCGACAACGTGATTATCACCGCGAAATGGGTCTTGCCGGTCAGTCTGCCTCCGATAGAAGACGGGGCGGTCCGCGTCGAGAATGACACCATACTCTTTGTCGGAAAGCGCAGCGAAATCACTCCCGTCGAGGGTGAGGAAGTCCTGGATTTCGGCAAGGCCGCAGTCTTGCCGGGCTTCGTTGACCTGCACACTCACTTGGAGTACTGCGTCTTCCGCGGACTCGTCGACGATCTGCCCTACACTCCCTGGAAGCTACAGGTGATGAGGCGCAGTGAGGGGCTGACGCCCGACGATTGGGCGGCTTCCGCCAGACTGGGGGCACTGGAGGCGATCCAGTCGGGCATCACGTGCATCGCCGACATGACCTCCAGCGACGTGAGTTTCGCGGCTGCGGCCGAAGCGGGACTGCGGGGCACGATATTCCATGAAGTCGAAGGGATGGACACCAAGGCCATCGATCGTATCATCGGCGACCGAGAAGATGGACGAGCTTCAGGAGAGGGCATCCTCGACGAATCTCGCCGTCGGTATCGGCCCGCATTCTCCCTACGGCGTCTGCGCCGAGCTGTACGGCGCATGCGTGCGGCTGGCCCGAGAGCGAAACGTGGCTCTGGGCACGCACCTTGCCGGCTCCGCCGACGAGTACGAATTCGTGAAGTACGGGTCGAGCACCCTGGGCACACTTCTTCGCGAGATGATGGGCTGGGATCAGATCCCCTGGCAGCCGACCGGCGTCAGCCCTGTGAAGTATCTCGAGCAATGGGACGTGTTCGAAGTCCCCAACACGGTCGCCGTTCATTGCGTGCAGGTGAGCCGCGACGACATCGATATTCTTCACAAGTACGACGTCGGGATCGTTCACTGTCCGAAGTGCAGCGCCAAGCTCGGCATGGGGATTGCTCCTCTTGAGATGTTCAGGCAGCGAGGCTCGCGAGTGGCCATAGGCACCGACAGTCCGGCCAGCAACAACGTGATGGACATGATCGACGAGATGCGCACCGGATTGCTGCTCCAGCGGGGCGTCACGACGTCAGTGGAGCTCAATAGCGCGGAGTCGTTCGTGCGTATGGCAACACTTGGTGGGGCCGAAGTGTTGAAGATGGAGGACAGCGCTGGAACGCTCGATGTGGGGAAGAAGGCCGATATAGTCTGCGTCGATCTTTCGCATTCCCGCCAGATCCCAACGGGAGATCCATACTCAGCGGTGGTGTACACCGCAAACCAGGAAGATGTGCGGATGACTATGATTGACGGCAAGATCCTCTACCAGGACGGAGAGTGCCCAACTCTCGATCGCGCCGCGATCGAGGAGCAGTCCGATCCGATCAGGTCGAAGTTGAGAAGTTAGATGCACGAGATTGCCACGGTCATCGAGACCGATGACGAGTGGGCCACCTTCCGGGTCCAACGATCACTCGCCTGCCTAGGCTGCGACGCGTGCGGCTACTCCTACGCGAACCACATGATGGTGGGTCGCGCCCGGAACGTCGCCGGAGCGGCCGTGGGGGACTGCGTTCGGATCGACGTTCCAACGCGCCATGTCTTGGCCGTTGGATCCATGGTCTATCTACTGCCGCTGGCGCTGATGGTCGGCGGCTACGCCGCCGTAAGCCTGCTGACCCAGCGAAGCGCCTTGGCGGCTTTTGGGGGAGTCGTGGGTTTCGTGAGCGGCATGCTTGCGGTCAAGGCTTTGGGCGGTCGACTGAGCCGGTCGGAGGAGTTCAAGCCGGTAGTCCGTGCTATAATACGTCAGAATCCAGACAGGGAGGTCACGTAGTGGAAGACGATCTGTTCCTAGACGACGAGGCTGAGGAGACGAAACCGAAGCCGAAGTCGAAAGCGAAATCGAAGGGCCCGGCGAAGGTGAAGAGGACCTCCTCCGGGGCGAAGTCGACGGGAGCCAAGGCCTCTGCGAAGGAGTCCGCCAAGGAGGAAAAGGCCCCGCCCGCGCCCCGCGATGAATCTCAGAGCATCAGCCTCATGGCCGCGTCAATCATCGTCATAAGCGCGTTCATTGGGGGGTTGGCGATCGGCGGCTTGATCTTCTCCTCGCCGCAGCAACAGCCCTCACCGGTGGAGACGCAGGGCCAAACGATAGCCCCCGGCCAGAGCATGACGGGCGGGAGCCAGCAGGCTCCGCCGCTGTCGCAGCAGCAGCAACAGCAGGGGCTGCCGAAGGGCCATCCGACGGTCCCCGGACAAGGCGGCGCGACGACTCAGAGCCCGTCGAAGTAACGACGGCGCGGGGCGCCGCTCCGTTCCACCAGACCCAGACAGGACAGGTAGGGGTTAGATTGTTGCTGGACAAGAAGAACGCCGGCGTTGTGGTGAAGGTGACTGCGATCCTGGTGTCGCTCGCATTCGTGGCGATGTATGCGCTGTATCTCGTGCAGGATCCGACGCAGACGACGCAGAGCGGCACGACTCCCGCGAACCAGAACGCGCAGGTCGACGCCAGGGCGAAGGAGCTTGAAGCCCAGCTCGCACGCAATCCGAAGAATGTCGCGATCGCTACCGAGCTTGGCGATCTGTATTGGGACGCCGGGGGAAGCAACGCGCAGTCGGGCGACGCCACGACTGCGGCCAGGTACTTTGCCCTTGCGACCACGGCGTATGGCGCTGTGTTGAAGCAGAGGCCAGGCGACACCAACGTGCGAACTGACATGGCGACCGCCTACTTCTACTCCGGCGATCCCGCGCGAGCGCTCAAGGAGCTAAACGCCGTGCTCAAGGCCGACCCGAAGCACGAAAACGCGCTCTTCAATCTGGGTCTGGTCTCCAAGCAGATGGGAGATGTGGCCACGGCCAAGTCGGCGTGGCAGCGATATCTCAAGGTTGCGCCCAAGGGAGAGACCGCCGACAAGGTGCGACAGGAGCTCACGCAGCTCAAGTAGTCTGCTGCTGAAGCAGCTCCTTCAGCCTCAGCGCGTTGTCGACCGCGTACCCGTAGGCGTCGTTGTTGAAGTACACGTAGACATCGAGTCCCGCACCGGCGAAGTCGCGCGCTATCCTGCTTGCCCACAGCCTCAATTCACGTTCGGAGTACTTGGACCCATACGGGCGGTCGCTGCCGTGCATCCGGATGTAGGTGAAGGGGGCCGTCACTTCAATGGCCTTCGGAAACCTCGTCGAATCGGCGATGCACAGCGCCGCGCCGTGACGCTCAAGGCGAGCGTATGTCTCTTGAGCGAACCAACTGGGGTCGCGAAACTCGTAGGCACAGCGGTACCCGTCGGGGACGGCCTCGAGCAGCTCTTCGAGGCGGGCGAGGTCAAGCGACCAGTCGGGGGGGAACTGAAAGAGGATTGGACCCAGCTTTTCGTCGAGGCCCGCGTAGCGGTCGAGCATCGCGCCTAACGGTTCCGCCACCCCTCGGGCCCTCTTCACGTGCGTGATGTAACGGCTGGCCTTGACCGCGAAGAGGAAGTCGCCGGGAACGCGGCCCGCCCAAGATTCAAAGGTGCGCCTCTCCGGCAACCGGTAGAAGGGACTGTTGAGCTCGACGGTGCCAAAGGCTGAGCTGTAGTGCTCCAGCCACCTCGATTGGGGCAGTCCGCGAGGATAGAAGCGGTCGCGCCAGTGCCTGTAGCTCCACCCCGATGTCCCCACGCGCGCCGTTCCCACGGCTGTCGCCTCCCACTTCCTGCGTGGTCTCCTAGATTGTACCCCTCCGGGCGAGGCCGCTCCGAGCGGTCGGGCCGATCACAACGAGCAGTTTAGTTGGCTACCAATTGGGTAGTGAAGTATAGCGTACGCGGCAGCGATTGGAATTCGGATGAGCACCGGAGGTGCGACTCCGTGTTCGGGACGGCATCGGATCAGAGAGAAGGTGGTGAGACTGATGGCGAAGAGGGGACCGACTCCAGGGACACCGCAGGCCAGACGTGGTGGGCAGGTTGTCAAGGCCAAGTACGGCTCCAAGTTCTACAAGGAGATTGGACGAAAAGGCGGCCGCACCGTAAAGGCCAAGTACGGCTCCGAGTTCTACGAGGAGATTGGCAAAAAGGGCGGCGAGACGACCAAGGCGAAGCATGGCCCGGGGTTCTACGAGGAGATTGGCAAGAAGGGCGGCCGCCGGTAGTCGGCGAAGCGCCTCACGGAGAGCCTGCTCCGGCGGATCAAGCGTGATGCGCGGGAGCAGGCTTAACCGTGTCCGCTGCTGCGCATCTGGTGCCCGCGTGGGTCCTCCAGGAGCCGAAGCGCATCTTCTTCGCTGGATGTGCTCTGGAACAAGTCGCTGAGGCGTGTTATTGCGAGGATCTCATCGACGAAGTCGTTGGTGATCAGGACCAGCCGGCCCGAGCCGGCGCGGAACACCTTTGCCAGCGCGACGAGCGATCCCAGCCCGGAGCTGTCGAGGTAGTCCAACTGCATCATGTTCAGGATGACGTTGGTGTGGCCCTCAGCGACCAGCTCGGTGATGCGAGACTGAAGCTTGGCGGCCTGTGATACGTCCAGCTCCCCTTGAAGACGAACGACAGGCAGCCGCCTCTTTGTGACCGTAGTGACTCGAAGCGCCAAGGCTCCTCCATAGACGACGGGAATGTGCTTTCGTATTCCCTTGGGCGTTCCCGACGAAACGCTGGGGCGTGAGTGGGGTTTCCGGTGGGCGCGCTTGCGGTAGAATAGGTCCTGTCCTCGTCCAAGAGGGGTCATGTTTTCCAGTAGAGACGACGCCGGCGCTCGCCTAGGCGAGGCGCTCGGCTACTTGAAAGGCACCCCCAACCTCGTGGTGGCCGGCATACCGCGGGGCGGCGTTGTAGTCGCCGCGGGGGTCGCGAGAGCCCTGAACGCAAAGCTCGACGTAGTGATCCCGAGGAAGATCGGCGCACCCGGCAACCCGGAGCTGGCCATCGGAGCGGTCGCGGGAGACGGCCAAGTTGTGCTCAACGAGGATCTGGTGGCGCGGCTTGGGGTCGACACGGCGTTCGTAGAGACGGAGCGGGAACGCCAGGTTGGCGAGATCCGGCGCAGAACGGCGGTTTACCGCGCGGGGCGACCGGGCATCCGGATGGAGAACGCTGTCGTGATTCTCGTGGATGACGGTCTGGCCACGGGGTCAACCGCCATAGCCGCCGCGAAAGCACTGCGGGCGTTGAGTCCGGCACGGATAGTTCTCGCCGTGCCCGTGGCGCCTCGTGAGACGCTGGGGCGGCTGGCCCAAGAGGTTGATGAAGTCGTCTGCCTGGCTACGCCGGACGTGTTCTACGCCGTGGGGCAGTTCTACGATGACTTCTCACAGGTTACGGATGATGAAGTCGTCGAGACACTCGAACGTTTCACGGACTCAGGCGGCAAGGAGATGTTCAGCGACTAGACGAAGTGGAAGTGTGGAATCACTACAGTGTCGAGGCGGCCGCGGTGCGGCCGGGTAACGGAGGAGGCGTCAGAAGAGTGGATCTGCGAATCGAGTCCAGCACGAACGACGGAACGGCCGTACTTGCGCTCCGAGGCGAGGTGGACGTGTACACGGCGCCAAAGCTGAAGAGTAGTCTCATCGACCTGGTTGACGAAGGGACCTACGAGATCATTGTGGATCTGTCGGAGGTCGACTTCATTGATAGCTCGGGGCTGGGTGTGCTCGTGGGCGGACTTAAGCGCGTCAAGGCCCGGGAAGGCTCGATCTCACTCGTCTGTTCGCAGGAGAACATCCTCAAGATATTCCGTATCACGGGACTGAACAAGGTGTTTCCCATCTACGCAACCCTGGACGAGGCGACGAAAGAAACGGCACAGTGATTGATGCAGCGCCTTTGGTCCCCGTAGACGGGGACCGGCAGAACACGGTTCTGGTGACAATACCTGCGGAGCAGGAATTCGTAGGTGTCGTGAGGCTTGTCGTGGGAAGCGCGGCCGCGTCGATGGGACTCAACGAAGAGGAGATCGCCGACTTGAAGCTCGCGGTCTCTGAGGCCTGCACCAATGCCGTGCTTCATGCCTACGCATCCTCACCCGTCCACACTGAACGGACTGTCGAGGTACAGCTTGCGCTGTCGGAGCGAGCGGTGGAGGTCGACGTCTGCGACAAAGGGGGCGGCCTCGCTCCTGGGACTCCGGCCGCAACCGTCGATTACGAAGAGGGGGGCTTCGGGCTCACGTTGATCGGTTGCCTGATGGACTCCCTGGAACTGCTGGGCGACTGCGACTCCGGCACGCGGCTCAAATTCGTCAAGCGGCACGCGACGGCGTAGCACGAGCCTCGCCCTTGCACCTTGCTTTTTCGCATCTCCCACCCTACACTACTGAAGGGCATGGCGGGGTGGAACCCTGCCATTACTTGTACCAGAGGCACGCGACACCGCCCGATTTGAATCTGGGAGCTGCATCCGGATCGCGGCGACCGTGCCAGAAGGTGGTGAATCGGTAGTGTTTGGATTGGGCCTCCCGGAACTCGTCGTTATCCTTGTGATAGCGTTGATCATCTTTGGTCCCAAGAAGCTTCCCGAGATGGGGAAAGCGGTCGGGAAGGCGATCAACGAGTTCAAGAAGACCTCCGAAGGGATCGAGAAGCAGATACGATCCGAAGCGGATGGGGTCATGAAGACCGTCGAAGTCCCAGAGGACGAAGACGAAGAGGAAGAAGAAGAGTAGTCCCCGGAGCAAGACTTGGCAGAGAAGCATCTCACCTTCTTTGAGCACTTGGAGGAGCTTCGACAGCGGCTGATCGTCGGTATTGTGGCAGTGTTGCTCACCGCGGCGGTCGCGTATTTCTTTAGCTTTCAAATCCTCGCGTTGCTCAAGATGCCCGCCGGCAAAATAGAGCTTCACTATATAAGCATTCTCGACCCGTTCATGGCGCGATTCAAGGTGTCGGTCTTCGCGGGCGTGATCGTGTCGTCTCCGATCATCTTCTATGAGATCCTGGCGTTTCTGAGCCCAGCCCTGCGCAAGAAGGAGAAGAAGTTCCTCTTTCCGGCCGTCGCGATGCTCGTTGTCTTCTTCGGCGTGGGCGTGACCGTGGGCTTCCTCTACATCGTCCCCGTGAGCATCAAGTGGCTCATAGGACAGGCCGGCACGGAACTGTTGCCCATGCTCACCGTGAACGAGTACATCAAGTTCATCACCCTCTTCTTGCTGGCGTTTGGCGTCGGGTTCGAGACCCCTGTCGTCATTCTGGTTCTGGTGAAGCTGGGGATCGTCGACTACAAGACCCTCCGCAAGAACTGGCGCTTCGCCTACATCATCATACTCGTCATCGCGGCGATCGCGACGCCGGATTGGAGTCTTCCGCCCATGTTGATCCTGGGTGGCTCGATGGTCGTTCTGTACGAGTTGGCGATGCTGGCCGCCCGGTTCCTGCGGTCTCCGGAGTGACGCGCCTAAGCCCCCCGCAAGGTATTCTCCCGACTCCGAAGAACTGTGGATTGTACCTTTGCGGCCGGCCTGTGTTGCGCTGAGCGGTTGGCACACTACGCGGGAATCCGGTGAGGGGAAGAGCGCGATGTCGTCACCGAATATCGTAGGACTGAGCAGGCGAGATTTCCTCAAGTACTGCGCCGCCACAGCCGCGGTGCTCGGGCTGGCGGAGCTGGAGATTCCACGCATCGCGGCCGCGCTTGAGGATGCGGCGAAAGGTAAGACCCCAATCATCTGGCTCATGGGTCAGGGGTGCAAGGGCTGCGCCAACTCGCTGCTCAACTCCGACGAGCCCACGCCCGGGCAGCTCATTCTTGACAGCCTCTCGATGCGATTCTTTCCACTCCTGGGGTCGTCGTCGGGGGACATTGCCGTCGCGGCGATCAACGAGACGGCCGGGTCGGCGAAGAATCAGTATGTCCTGCTAATTGAGGGTACAGTGCCGCTTGGATCTCAGGGAGCCTACGCCACAATGGGCTTCGAACAGGGGCGCGCGACGACCCTGCGGGAGTGGGTGACACAGCTGGCCCAAGGGGCAAAGGCAACGATCGCGGTCGGCACGTGCGCGGCGTACGGTGGTATCCCGGTGCTGTTTGAACCGGCGGACGGCAAGACCGTCGAGGCGCTGCTCGGAGACCTGATACCCTGCGTGCCCGGATGCCCTCCACATCCCGACTGGATCGTCGGGACGCTCGTCACGCTCTTGCTCTATGGCAAGGACGGATTGGTGGCGCAGCTCGACGAGGACCGCAGACCAAAGGAGTTCTTCTCGGATCTCGTCCACGACAACTGTCCCCGCCGGTCCGCGTTCGACGCGGGGATATTCGTCGGCGATTTCAACGACAATGTGACCGGCCAAAACGGATGCTTGCTGACGAAGGGGTGCAAGGGACCGCTCACCCACGCCGACTGCCCCTCAAGACGCTGGAACCAGCGGATCAACTGGTGCATCGGCGCCGGAGCTCCTTGCGTGGGGTGTACCGAGCCGGCGTTCTACGCGGGGCTCTCCCCACTCGCGGAGATGCTGCCCTCGATCAAGTTGCCCGGCACACGGCCCGTCGGCGTGAGCGCCGACGTAGTCGGCAAGGCGATAGGGGCCGCGACCGCCATCGGGATCGGGGCGCATGCGGTCACTCAGGTCGCGAAGGGCAAGATAGGACCGCGTCGGAT
>DYIV01000075.1:0-2551 GCA_020723435.1 Slackia heliotrinireducens
CGTGAGGGAAAGGTGAAAAGCACCCCGGGAGGGGAGTGAAATAGTACCTGAAACCATGTGCTTACAAGCAGTCGGAGCGCGGAAGTCCGCAACTTCGGTTACGGACAGCGTGACGGCGTGCCTTTTGTAGAATGAACCGGCGAGTTACTGGTACGTGGCGAGGTTAAGCGAAAGCGAGCCGTAGCGAAAGCGAGTCTTTAAACGGGCGATGAGTCGCGTGCCGTAGACCCGAAGCTGAGTGATCTATCCATGGCCAGGCTGAAGCGGAGGTAAGACTTCGTGGAGGGCCGAACCCACCTGGGTTGAAAACCGGGGGGATGAGCTGTGGATCGGAGTGAAAGGCTAATCAAACTCAGAGATATCTGGTTCTCCCCGAAATAGCTTTAGGGCTAGCCTCAGGTGTTTAGTTATGGTGGTAGAGCACTGGATGGACTAGGGGCCCTCACAGGTTACCAAACCCAACCAAACTCCGAATGCCATAACTCCGAAAGCCTGGGAGTCAGACTGCGGGGGATAAGCTTCGTAGTCGAAAGGGAAACAGCCCAGACCGTCAGCTAAGGTCCCTAAATATGAGCTAAGTGGCAAAGGATGTGCGATTGCCCAGACAACCAGGATGTTAGCTTAGAAGCAGCTACCATTTAAAGAGTGCGTAATAGCTCACTGGTCAAGTGGTCACGCGCCGATAATTTCCGGGGCTCAAGCTCATTACCGAAGCTACGGGATTCGCGGATCTTCGGATCCGCTGATCGGTAGGGGAGCATTGTCTGTTGGCTGAAGTCGGCTCGTGAGGGTCGGTGGACGGCAGACAAGAGCGAATGCCGGTATGAGTAGCGAGAGGAGTGCGAGAAACACTCCCGCCGTAAGCCTAAGGTTTCCTGGGGAAGGTTAATCCGCCCAGGGTCAGTCGGGACCTAAGCCGAGGCCGCAAGGCGTAGGCGATGGACAACGGGTAGACATTCCCGTACCACGAAGGTCGCGCTACTACCGATGGGGTGACGGAGAAGGGTAGACCATCGCGCAGTTGGTGCGCGTTCAAGCCTGTAGGGGGTGGCGTAGGCAAATCCGCGCCACACATACCCTGAGAGGTGATGACGAGTCGATTGAGACGAAGTGGTTGATCCCATGCTTCCAAGAAAAACCTCTAGGGAGTGGCCTTTGTGCCCGTACCCCAAACCGACACAGGTAGGCGAGTAGAGGATACTCAGGCGATCGAGACAACTCTGGTTAAGGAACTCGGCATAATGGCCCCGTAACTTCGGGAGAAGGGGCACCCTGACTGGTGAGTGGACTTGCTCCACGAGCCGGCCGGGGTCGCAGTGAAATGGCCCAAGCGACTGTTTACTAAAAACACAGGTCTCTGCTAAGTCGTAAGACGACGTATAGGGGCTGACGCCTGCCCGGTGCCGGAAGGTTACGAGGAGGGGTTAGGGAGTCTTCGGACGACCGAAGCCTTGAATCTAAGCCCCGGTAAACGGCGGCCGTAAGACAGTTGCGGCTTCGAGGGAGTAATCCCTCGGAACAAACTTGGCTATATGCTGGAACACCTGAGAATGTCAGACTACTGTGCTATGATGCGTTTGTGCAAATGCATGAGGCGGAGGGTGCAGTGACAATGTCATGACTGCAGGCAATCAGCAGGAAAGGCCATCGGACCTAGCGAGTTCTACCCAGATCCCCGTCGAGCTCGGCAGTTACCTTGCCGGCTTCACGGACGGAGAGGGAAGCTTCAACGTTTCCTTCCGCAGGCGGAATGACTACTTCGTTCCGTGGAAGGCCTCTGTTAGCTTCAATATCTCTCAGCGCGACGACTCCATGTGCCGTCTCTTTCAGCAGACGATTGGATGCGGAACGATCCGGTACAGGAAGGACGGAGTCTGTTACTTCGAAGTGACAGATCTCCGAGACTTCATCGAGATAGTCGTGCCGTTCTTTCGACGGTTTCCGTTGCGATCGAAGAAGCGCTTCGATTTCGAGGCGTTGGAGAGGATCGCGAGGATGATGGAATCTGGTGATCACCTGACTTCAGAAGGTCTTGGAAGGATCATCGAGATCCGAAGGCCGATGAACAACGGTGGTAAGCGCAAGTATTCGGAGGAAGAGATTCTCTCGAGCTTGCGTCCGATGGAATCCTCAGAGGCCATACGCCAAGCCCCTTGGAGTGGAACCCAAGGGTGAAGATATGGTCCACCCCTTATGGCGACATAGGGAACAGGTGAACTATAACGGTGGTCCTGCTACCAGGACGGCTGTTGCAAAATCTGGCCATATGCTGGAACACCCCAGCATCCAGCGGTACTAGTCAGGCAACTGACAGTGACAATCCGTCTGGTGGGGGCAATCAGCAGGAAAGATCGGGAAATCCTCCCGGAATCCCCAGAGACTGTACGCCAGACGCTCTTCCCGAGAGAGCGAAGATACAGTCCGAGCTGCATGGCGACATGCAGAGTCCGGCAGAAATGACCGGGCCCCTCGCGGCAAGCGAGGAGTAACAAAACTGCCTAAGGTAGCGAAATTCCTTGTCGGGTAAGTTCCGACCCGCACGAATGGCGTA
>DYIV01000075.1:2561-11586 GCA_020723435.1 Slackia heliotrinireducens
CCAGAGACTCGGCGAAATTGTATTACTCGTGCAGATGCGAGTTACCCGCAGTAGGACGGAAAGACCCCGTGAACCTTTACTGCAGCTAGATGTTGGATTTTGGTATGGCATGTATAGGATAGGTGGGAGACTGTGAAGCGGGGGCGCAAGCCCTCGTGGAGTCAACCTTGGAATACCACCCTTGTTGTGCCGAGGTTCTAACGACAGACCGTGATCCGGCTGTCGGACAGCGTCTGGTGGGCAGTTTGACTGGGGCGGTCGCCTCCCAAAATGTAACGGAGGCGCACGTAAGGTTCCCTCAGAACGGTCGGCAATCGTTCGTAGAGTGCAAGGGCAGAAGGGAGCTTGACTGCGAGACCTACAAGTCGAGCAGAGACGAAAGTCGGTCCTAGTGATCCGGCGGCTCAGCGTGGAATGGCCGTCGCTCAACGGATAAAAGGTACTCCGGGGATAACAGGCTTATCTCCCCCAAGAGTCCATATCGACGGGGAGGTTTGGCACCTCGATGTCGGCTCATCGCATCCTGGGGCTGGAGCAGGTCCCAAGGGTTTGGCTGTTCGCCAATTAAAGCGGTACGCGAGCTGGGTTTAGAACGTCGTGAGACAGTTCGGTCCCTATCCACTGTGGGCGCAGGAGACTTGAAGGGAGTCGTCCCTAGTACGAGAGGACCGGGACGAACGAACCTCTGGTGTACCAGTTGTCGCGCCAGCGGCACCGCTGGTTAGCTACGTTCGGAAGGGATAACCGCTGAAAGCATCTAAGCGGGAAGCCCACCCTAAGATAAGGTCTCCCATCCGGTTGACGGAGTAAGACCCCTCGTAGACGACGAGGTTGATAGGCTGCAGGTGTACGCACAGCAATGTGTTCAGCCGAGCAGTACTAATCGGTCGAGGGCTTGATTCTTTACTCAACTGAAGCTGTGTAGCTTTGAGGGTGCAGGGTCCACCTGCGCACCCTTTGGTCTGGTTGCGTAACGGGCGTAAGCAGACGGCTCTTTCCGAGCTTGCCTTCTGGCTCCGAACGCCCAGACCATGTCTTGATAACTTGATAGCCAGGTTTCCGTGGCCATGGAGAGGGGGATACACCTGATCCCATTCCGAACTCAGAAGTTAAGCCCCTCATCGCCGATGGTACTGCCACGCTAGGTGGTGGGAGAGTAGGACGCCGCGGACCTTATTCTAAGAAGGGCCCCTCGAGAGCGAGGGGCCCTTCTCGTGGTACGCGGGTTGCGGCGTGAAGTTGAAGATCGGGAGTATCGCGGGACAGCGCCGTCTCTGACAGTTCGGAGTCGGCTGGACGAGCTGAGGTCCGCGGCGTACGGTATACGTGTGGCCGGCCGGGACCGGACGTGTCTCGAGGGTCAATCATGGGAAGATGCCTCAGGGAAGGCTCCCGTCAGCCGTGAACAGGGAGGTGCGGCAGTGGCCGAACCACTCCGCGTGCTGCTCGTTGCCGATTCGGACAGGCCGGCGGAATCGATCGAGGTCGAGCTCTCCGGCGGCGGCTACGAATCCGACATCGTGCGCGTGGATACCATTGAGGCAGTCGGCGCCGCGCTCGCCTCCGGTGGCTGGGACGCGGTTCTCGCGGACGCCGGCATGGATGCGCTTCCTCTCACCGAGATAGCGGAAGCCCTTGAGGAAAGAGATCTCGACCTTCCGCTGATCGCGATGGCCGAGCGAGCCGAGGACGCCACGATCGGAGCGGCGATGGAGGCCGGCGCTCACGGCTTCGTGACGCGGGCGGCGATGGAGCGGCTCCTGCCGGCGCTCAAACGCGAGCTGGCGCGGGCCCGGCAGCGCGCGGCGGGACGGCAGGCAATCGATGCTCTGGCCGAGAACGAGCACTTCAAGGAGAGCGTCTTCTCATCCATCCTGGACGGCATCAGCGTGCTCGACAAGAACTTCGTCATCTTATGCGTAAACCCGGCCATGGAGAAGTGGTACGCTCACGCGATGCCGCTCGCCGGCAAGAAGTGCTATGAAGCCTACCACGGCCGCGACGTGCCCTGCGACGTCTGCCCGAGCCGCGAAACGCTGGAGACGGGGACTGCCGCGCGCGAGACTGTCCCTCGAATCGGACCCGGGGGCGTCAGAGCGGGCTGGCTCGACCTGTACAGTTTTCCGCTGGTCGAGAAGAGGACCGGCCGGCTGACGGGCGTCATCGAGTACGTCAGGGACATCACCGAGCACAAGCGAGTCGTCGATGCGCTGCGCGAGAGCGAGGCGCGGTACCGGTCCTTTGTCGAAAGTTTCAGCGGGATTGCTTTCCGCGGGCGAATGAACTTTGTCCCTATCTTCTTTCACGGAGCGGTCGGCGAGATCACCGGGTACACGGAGGCCGACTTCTTGGGAGGGCATCCCACCTGGAACGACGTCATCTATCCTGAGGACCGCGAGCGCCTGCGGGAGAGCTTCGAGAAGGTTCGATCGGTGCCTGGCTGGTCCGGCGAGCGCGAGTATCGCATAGTCCGAAAGGACGGTGACGTGCGTTGGATTCGCGAGTTCGTCAAGAACGTCTGCGATAGCTTTGGTAAGCCGGTCTACGTTGAAGGCACCATGTACGACGTCACCAAGCAGAAGCAGGTCGAAGAGGCACTGCGCAAGAGCGAGGAGTACTTTCGACTTCTTGCGGAAAACGCGCAGGATATCATCTACCGCTACCGCCTCAAACCGACGCCTGGATTCGAATTCGTGAGCCCATCCGCCACTCGAATCGTTGGCTACACTCCCGAGGAGCACTACGCCGATCCCGAGCTGGGAGCGAAGATCGTGCACCCCGACGATCGGACGCTGCTGGACAGTGCTCTCAATTCGCCATCCGGGGCCAACGCCTCAGTCACCCTCCGGTGGATCGCCAAGGACGGCGGCATCGTGTGGACGGAGCAACACAATGTGCTCATACGCGACGCCAGAGGACAGGTCGTGGCCATCGAGGGCGTAGCGCGGGACGTCACCGAACGCAGGCGCATAGAGGAGCTCAAGTCCGACCTCATCGCCATGGTGTCGCATGAGCTCCGCGCTCCCCTGGCCAGCATCGTCGGCTACAGCACTTTGTTGGCGCGGGAGGGCATAGCCGAGAACAAGCCTCTGTACGACAAGTCGGTCGGCAAGATCCACGAGTTGGCCACGCACATGAACGATCTTATCGAGAGCCTGCTGGAAGCGACGAAGATCCAGTCAGGCCACCTGCAGCTCCAGTTGGACGACACAGACGTCGAGGAGCTGGTGAGAGGCTGCGTCGACCGCGTACTAATGCCGGCCCCCGGGGCGGTCGTGTTCCAGACTGCGCCGGACGGGGTCCCGCGCGCGCGCTGCGATCGCAAGCAGCTGAGCTGGGCCGTCACGAACATCGTCTCCAACGCCGACAAGTTCTCCCCGGACGGAGCCCCCATCCACGTTGGCATAGACAGCTCCCACGGACGCGTGCGCATAGCCGTGCGCGACGAGGGCATCGGAATCGCTCGCCGAGATCTGGATCACATCTTCGACCGTTTCTCACAAGCGGACATGTCGTCGGCGCGGCCGGCGGGCGGTTTCGGCATGGGGCTCTACACGGCCAAGGCGATAGTCGAGGCGCACGGTGGCCGTATCGACGTGGCAACCGAGATTGGCAAGGGGAGCACTTTCACGATCGAGATCCCGGTAGCCGGGCCGTCGGCTTCGCGCGATGCTCCGTAGGCGTAGCGGCCGGGGGGCCGCCGGCGCGAGGGTCGGTCGTCGCGCCATGCGCCGTGGTGCAGCTCCGTGCTGGCGAAACACCAGCTAGGAGGCACTGTTGCCGTCAGCCCTCGCCCCCGATTGCGCAGGCCGAAGGGCGGCCTGCAAGCAAGGGCCGCTTTCTTGACACTCCCTGAGGCCATTGCTACTATCAGTTAACTTTCTGGCGAAGAAAGGACCGTACGGGGGCGTCAGTTGACACTCATAGAAGGTGAAGCAAATCCAGGGGCCCGCATATCAAGCGGGCGAAGCCTGGATTTTTCTGTACTAGAGGTCTGAATCCAAGGAGGCGTTGGTGGAGGAAGAGATCGGCCGCGGCAAGTCGGGAAGGAAGGCCTACGGGTTCGACGACATAGCAATCGTCCCATCCAGGCGGACGAGAGACCCTGAAGATATCGACATCAGGTGGGAGTTTGGGCCCTACACGTTTGACTTGCCACTCCTGGCGTCCGCAATGGACGGCGTCGTCGACTCGGCCATGGCCGTGCGTCTGGGAAGACTCGGCGGGTTGGGAGTCCTCAACCTTGAGGGCGTGCAGTGTCGCTACGACAACGCCGATGAGATCCTCTCCGAGATCGCCACATTCCCGAAGGAGGAGGCGACACTCCGACTTCAGCAGGTATACCAGGCGCCGATCAAGGAAGAGCTGATCGCCAAACGCATCAAGGAGATCAAGGACGGTGGGGTTGTCGCGGCGGCGTCACTGACTCCTCAGCGTGTTGAGCAGTACTATCGCGCGGCGCTCGATGCCGGACTCGACATCCTGGTAATCCAGGGGACGGTCGTCAGCGCGGAGCATGTCTCCACCAAGGTCGAGCCGCTCGACCTGAACAAGTTCATCGCCAATGTCGACGTTCCGGTCATCATCGGCGGCTGCTGTTCCTACGCGGCGGCGCTGCACCTGATGAGAACCGGCGCCTTGGGCATCCTCGTCGGCGTTGGGCCGGGCGCCGCTTGTACGACAAGAAGGGTGCTGGGCATCGGGGTGCCTCAGGCGACGGCCATCGCCGACGCCGCGGCGGCCAGAACCAGGCACCTGGATGAGACCGGTGAGTACGTGCGTGTTATCGCCGACGGCGGGATGCGTACGGGAGGCGACGTCGCCAAGGCGATCGCCTGCGGGGCCGACGCGGTCATGATCGGTTCACCGATCGCGCGCGCGCAGGAAGCGCCTGGACATGGATACCACTGGGGGATGGCGACGTTCCATCCCGAGCTGCCGCGCGGCGCTCGCGTCAGAGTCGATCGACAGGTGCCCCTTGATGAGATCCTCATTGGGCCGGCGCACGAGAACGACGGAACGCTCAACCTCTTCGGTGCGCTGCGAACGTCCATGGCCACCTGCGGATATGAGAACATCAAGGCCTTTCAGAAGGCCGAGGTCATGGTTGCGCCGGCGCTGCAGACCGAGGGCAAAGTCCTGCAGCAGTCCCAGAAGGTCGGCATGGGTTGAGCGAGCAAGAGACCGTCCTCGTCGTCGACTTCGGTGCTCAGTACGCACAGCTGATTGCCCGACGCGTGCGCGAGTGCAAGGTCTACTCTGAGATCGTTCCGTTCGACATCTCCGTCGACGAGGTAAGCCGCCGGGCGCCGAAGGGCCTAATCCTCTCGGGGGGTCCGGCGAGCGTCTATGCCAAAGATGCGCCCGTCTCCGATCCCAAGATCCTCAGCCTGGGTATTCCGGTGCTCGGGATCTGCTACGGCATGCAGCTGATGACGCAGCAGCTCGGCGGCTCCGTCGCGCGCACGAACACGAGCGAGTACGGCAAGACGGACTTGGCCGTGGACGGCGAGTCGCTGCTCTTCAGTGACGTGCCTCTCAAGCAGCCCGTCTGGATGAGCCACCGTGACGGCGTGGAGACCGTGCCGGAGGGCTTCCGAGCAACGGCAAAGACCGGAGCGACCCCGGTAGCGGCGATGGAAGATGCGAAGCGGAAGCTCTATGGGGTGCAATTCCACCCCGAGGTCGCCCACACGCCGCACGGAATGCAGATGCTGAAGAACTTCCTCTACGACGCCTGCGAGTGCATGCCGTCCTGGACGATGGTCTCGATCATCGAAGAGGCGACGGATCTCGTACGAGGGATGGTTGGCGACAACAAGGTGCTGTGCGCTCTGTCGGGTGGTGTCGACTCGGCCGTCGCCGCGGTCCTGGTGCACCGGGCCGTAGGCGACCAGCTGACGTGCGTCTTTGTCGATCACGGCCTCATGCGAAAAGGCGAAGGTGAGCAGGTCGAGGAGACCTTTCGCAAGCACTTCCACATCAACTTGGTCCATGTGCAAGCGCAAGAGCGGTTCCTGTCGAAACTGGCCGGCGTGACCGACCCCGAGGCCAAGCGGAAGATCATCGGCGAGGAGTTCATCCGCGTCTTCGAGGAGGAAGCCGGCAAGATCAGCGATGTCGATTTCCTCGTTCAGGGCACGCTATATCCGGACGTCATAGAGAGTGGCACGCGCGAGGCGGCGAGAATCAAGAGCCATCACAACGTGGGAGGGCTTCCCGAGGAGATAGACTTCGAGCTGGTGGAGCCCTTGCGGCGTCTATTCAAGGACGAGGTGCGCGCAGTTGGCGAGGAGCTCGGCCTGCCGGAGGAGATCGTCTGGCGCCAGCCGTTCCCGGGTCCGGGATTGGCGGTGCGCATCATCGGAGAAGTCACGGCGGAGCGTCTGGCGATACTACGCGAGGCCGATGCCATCGTGACCGAGGAGATCAGGCGCGCGGACCTCCACCACAAGATATGGCAGTACTTCGCCGTGCTCCCTTGCGTGCGAAGCGTCGGCGTCATGGGGGACGGGCGCACCTACGCGTATCCAATCGTGATTCGCGCCGTCACCAGCGAGGATGCCATGACGGCGGACTGGGCGCGGATACCGCACGACGTCTTGGGAAAGATGGCGAACCGGATCATCAACGAGGTGGATGGGATCAACCGCGTCGTGTACGATATTAGCTCCAAGCCGCCGGCAACAATCGAGTGGGAGTAGGCGCGAGCGCGGCGGGAGCGGGGAGAGTAGGCGCCCGGTCATACGCGGGCGAAGTTGACTGAGCGAGGTCTGAGTATGCCGCAGAACAATCCACAGCTGGCCAAGCTTCGCACTGAGATCGACTCGCTGGATCGAAAGATCGTGGAGCTGCTCAATGAGCGTGCCATGCATGTGCTGGGTGTGCGACAGGCCAAGATGGACGCCGGGTTGGAGCAGTTCGACCCCGAGCGTGAAGCTCACATCCACGAGCGCCTCTCCGACCTGAACGAAGGCCCGCTCCGTGACTCCGATCTGCAGCGCATCTACGAGACGCTTCTCGACGTCATGAAGACGTTCGAGTAGCCGCCACCTTCCTCGACCCGAGGACGGGAGGACCTTGTGGCGGGACGCCTGTGGGTCGGCACGGCCGGCTACGACTACGACCAGTGGCGCGGGAGGTTCTATCCAACCGACCTTCCCAGGCGAGAACGCCTCCGTTTCTACTCGAGCCGATTCGATTCCTGCGAGCTTGACGCGACCTTCTACCGTCTGCCGACTCAGAAGACGATCTCCCGCTGGATGGATGAGACACCTGAGACGTTTGGCTTCTGCGTCAAGGGCCATCGCGCCATAACGCACCTCCGTCGACTCGACGGGACCGAGCAGTTTCTGGCGCGCTTCTTCTCGGCCATGGAGGGGCTCTCGCCGAGGCTGCTGTCGATTCTGTGGCAGCTGCCTCCAGGCTTCGGCGGAGACGCGAATCGGCTCAAGGTATTTCTGGGAGCGTTGTCCGAGTTCGAGCTTGCCGGCCGCGCTCGCCACGCGTTCGAGTTTCGGGACGCCTCTTGGTTCGCCACAGACGTGTACGGAGTGCTGGAGCGCGCCAACTGCGCGATCGTCGTTGCCGATGCGCCGATCCAGGTTCTGGCGCCCGGAATGGAGAAGCGGGACTTCGACCGCCTCGCAGTGGGAGTCCCGCATACGGCGGACTTCGTCTACCTGCGCAAACACGGCCCCGGGGAGGCCTTTGGGGATGGCTACACGCCGCAGATGATCGCCGATGACGCAGACGTCGCGCGTGACTGGGTCGACGAGGGCAGGGATGTCTTCGCCTTCTACAAGAAGGAGGTCTTGCGCGGCCGCCGCGAGGGTATCTATGGAATACGCGACGCCCAGGCGCTTCGCGACGCTCTCGGGAGCAAAGGGGGAGACGGGCCGTGATGGAGACGCGAGAAATCGCAGTCGACACCGACGACGTGGTCCTGCAGGGAGATCTCGGGTTGGTTGAGGCAGCCACCGGCGTTGTCCTGTTCGCGCACGGAAGCGGCAGCAGCAGGCACAGTCCCCGCAACCGGCGCGTCGCGGCGCAACTTCGCGAGACGGGACTGTCCACGTTGCTCATCGACCTGTTGACGACCCAGGAGGAGGCAGTCGACATGGTCACGGGCGAGCTTCGTTTCGACATCGATCTGCTTGCCGCTCGTCTGGTTGGGGCGACCGACTGGCTGCGGGCGGCGGGCGAGACGAAGGACCTGGCGATTGGCTATTTCGGCGCGAGCACCGGCGCTGCGGCCGCGCTCATCGCCGCGGTGATAAGATCCGAGGCCGTCGAGGCGGTCGTCTCCCGCGGTGGTCGGCCCGATCTCGCGGGCGACGCACTGGAGTCGGTTCGGGCTCCGACACTGCTGATCGTGGGTGGCGCCGACGTTGGAGTGATCGAGCTGAACAGGGAGGCCTATGAACGGCTATCCGTGGAGAAGGAGCTGGTCATCGTCCCCGGCGCCACGCACTTGTTTGAGGAGCCCGGGGCGCTGGAACGTGTCGCTGAGCTCGCTGCCGCCTGGTTCGGACGGCACTTGGCCTAGCCGCCGCGACTAGTGGCTTTGCTGGCGGCCACCCGTGCCGCTGCCGGAGCTGTTCCCGCTTCCTGAGCCGCCGGACCCACCGCTCGAGCCGCTTCCGCCCGAGCCACCACCCGAACCGCCACTTGAACCGCCGGAGCCAGTGCCTGAGCCGCCTGAGCCCTCCGAGCCGCCTGAGCCCCCCGAGCCGCTCCCCGAGCCCCCGCTCGAGCCGCCGGAACCACTCGACCCGCCCGAGGTCATGCCGCCATCGGAGTCCTCCTGATCGGACCCGGCAGCTCCGGCGCGCACCCGGCCGCGACCGTCGACGGCAGATTCCACGCCGGGAGTCGAACCCAGTTTGCCGTGACCGCTACGCATCTCCGTCTTGCGTGGAGATGATGTCCCCGCGCTGCGGCCGCCATCGGCCCCGCTTCGCGGCGCCGACTGGGTGAAGTGCTCTGTCCGTCGGGGCGCGCCGGCTGAGTCGCGATATCGATC
>DYIV01000076.1:0-3027 GCA_020723435.1 Slackia heliotrinireducens
CCGGTCTTGGTGATCGAACCGTTGCGGGTAGTGGCCCCACTTGAGTACTCGGACGGGACGAGGCCGGTGAAGGCCATAAACGAGGCGGCAGTCCCAAATCTGCGAAAGTCGCAAACCTCGGAGACGAGTGTGGCCGCCGAGAGGGTGTTGATGCCCCGAAATGCACGAAGGCGAGCCACGGGCCCTGCAAGAGGAGGAGCGGCCATAGCGGGCTCATCGGACTTCTGAGTGGTAAGCCAAAGCCCGAAGCGGAAGCTCCAGTCTGCGTGCGGCTTGGGGTAGCGCTTCCCGTGCCTCAGAAGAAAGCTCTTCAGCCTCTGGCGAGCCACTCTCCTGTCGCATTTGAGATCCTCCCTGACCCTGATCAGATCGCGAACGGCTTCTTCGGCCGGGGTGGGCACTCTAACGGAAGCGAGCTCTCCGGCTCTGTGAAGACGAGCCAGGTGTTTCGCGTCGATGCGATCTGTCTTGACGCGCATGCCGGCTCGCTTGGAAATCAGCGAGGGTGCGATCACGTCGCAGGCGATGCCCAGTGAGGTGATGAGCCGGTGAGTGTCATATCCCGTGGGCCCAGCTTCGTAGCAGGTCCTTACAAGCGCCGGATCAGGCTGCCGGGCGAAGAGCTTCCTGATCGCCTCGCGGGTCTTTGGGATCGTCCGCTCGTCGCAGTCTGCGGTCCCCGGCCGAAGTGTGGCTACGGCGATCGTCTCCTTGTGCACGTCCAGTCCGATGTGTGTAAGATTGTCCATGGTCGGTCCCTCGTGTCTGTCGGCATCAGTAGGCCTATTCCTGCGGATGATCCACGAATATACTCGGATGGACCGGCCAGCTCATGATGACTAGGCCTACAGGGGGACGGGTTGTCGGGTCTTGAGTTGAAGGTTGCCCCGGACGTGGTCTGGCTCTTGGTCGCCGCATCCATGTGGCTGTCGTCGGCACTGACGCGCGGCATTGCGGTCCCCGCCGCCGTCCGTATCGTCTTGGCGGGATCGTTCTTCGCCGCTGGCATCGCGCTCATAGTTGCTGCACGCGTAGAGTTGGATCGCGCCCACACGACGTGGCACCCGAGCGAGCCTGGGCGCACCACAAGTCTCGTGACGGCCGGCGCGTTCCGCTGCAGCCGCAATCCCACGTACCTGGGGATGTGGCTTGTCCTCGTCGGATGGGCCGTGGTTCTGGCCAATCTCCTCGCGCTGGCAGTGACATTCGCATTCATGCTGTATCTCACTCGCTTTCAGATCGTGCCTGAAGAGCGTGTTCTCTCAGCCCTACTCGGAGATCAGTACCGTCAGTACGCATCCCAGGTCCGCCGGTGGCTCTGAGGCGTGACTTCAACTTTGAAGTGCACCACTTAGCCCTGTTCTTTGTTCTTCTTCCTTGTCTACCTTCTGACATAGCATTCCTCCGGTGTCTCGAGCTGACAGTGCTCGCCAGTGACGACTTCGGGGTTCGGGCGCAAGGTGACCGCGCGCTGCAGCTCAGACCGCAGCTGTTCGAAGGGGCAGCCCGCTTGGGGACAACGGCAGTAGCAGAGATTCGCTGTGCGGCAGATGGTGGTTGCGCCCGGTGGGCCAATAGTTATACTGAAAGTATGAAGACCGCGATATCCATACCAGACGACGTATTCGCAGACGCCGAGAAGCTGGCACGAAGACTGAAGACGTCTCGGAGCCAGCTCTACAGTCGCGCGGTCAGAGAATACGTGGTGCGGCACGACGCAGACCAGATAACCGACGCTCTCAATGCCGTCTGTGAAGAGGGGCCACCCAGCTATGGGGCGTCCGCCACTGCGGCGGCTCGGCGGACGCTTCGCAACTCGGAATGGTGATCTCTGAGGGGGAAATCTGGTGGGCTGACCTGCCTGAAGCGACAGGCTCGGAGTCAGGATTCCGGCGTCCGGTGCTCGTCGTACAAGGCGACGCGTTTAACCGCAGCAGGATTGCGACGGTCCTGTGCGTCTCTCTCACGAGCAATCTGCGCTGGGCCGATGCTCCCGGCAACGTGTTGCTCACCGCGAAGCTCAGTGGTTTGCCCAAGGATTCCGTCGCCAATGTTTCGCAGATCATCACGCTCGACAAGGCGACACTGACCGAGCGCGTAGGCAAGTTGCCCAAGGCCAAGCTGGAGTTGGTACTGTTCGGAATCGACGTCGTACTCGGAGCTTGAGCTGCCCTTCGAACAGGCGCTTGCTGACCGCCAGCCACCGGATCGACGTTGTGTTGAGTGTTTGAAGCAAGCAGAACGGTGGCTGCGGCAGAGGCGCCAACTGTTGGACCTCGGCCGATCGACATGATAATGGCGCTTGACGTTAATAGCGCCTGGCGTTATTGTTCTAATCGATGATTCGATCCTTTGCGAATGCCGACACTGAGCGGGTATTCAAGCGCACGCGCTGCCGCCGTTTCTCCGTTGAGTTGCAGCGTACAGCTTGGAAGAAGCTCGCCATTGTCCACGCCGCCGGGTCACTCCAGGACATGCGGATTCCACCGGGCAATCGGTTGGAGAAGCTGTCGGGGGCACGTGAAGGTCAGCACAGTATAAGGATCAACGATCAGTGGCGTGTCTGCTTTGTCTGGCGAGACAGCGGCGCCTACGATGTTGAGATTGTCGACTACCACTAGATGGAGGCGAAGATGGCAACCAAGAAGCTGCCGCCGGTCCACCCTGGCGAGATCCTAATGGAGGAGTTCCTCGCTCCGATGGGGATTACGCAGTATCGGCTGGCCAAAGACATTGGCGTTCCGGCGCGGCGCATAAATGAGATCGTGCACGGCAAGCGCGCGATCACCTCGGACACGGCGCTCAGGCTGGCGCGGTACTTTGGCATGACTGAGACCTTCTGGGTGAATCTCCAGGCACACTACGATCTCGAGGTCGAAAGAGATCGTCTCGGCGATCGCCTGGAGAAGGAAGTCAGCGTGTACGCAAAGGCCGGGTAGACTGGTTCTGCGCGGCGAGGTCCAACCACGGCATACGGACCGACAGCGCTCGGCGAGTCGCGTGTCTGGGGCCGGAATAGTGAAGACC
>DYIV01000076.1:3037-8705 GCA_020723435.1 Slackia heliotrinireducens
TATGCGACTCGCTCGGAATCCGGCGATTGACAAGCGTCACGTGACCCTTTACCCATTGAGACGTGATTGAGTCGTTCGCGGACAGGCAGACCGAGGAGTTCTGGGTGACCGGCAAGTTGCGTCGGTTGCAGCCTGACATCGCTCGACGTGCACTGCGCAAGCTTACCGCGATCAACGAGACACAATAGGTTGAGCACCTTCGAGTGCCGGCGGGCAACAAGTTGCATGCGCTCGGAGCAGATCGTGCGGGGCAGTACTCGATCTCCGTCAATGACCAGTGGCGAATCTGCTTCAGGTTCGAGGAAGGCGACGCCTACGACGTGGAGATCTGCGACTACCACTAGTTCTGGAGGTGACAAACGTGAGCATCCCCAACACAAGGCCGCTACGGCGCCGCCCCATTCATCCCGGCGAGGTTCTGCGCGAGGACTTCATGCCCGACTACGGACTGAGCGTGAGCGGACTCGCCTCAGCGCTCGGTCGACCTGTGGGATGCACAGGCCGCAATCGAGAAGGATGTGCGCCGCATCAAGACGCTGTGCGTCACATAACCGCGGTCAAGAGCTGACACTGCTCGGCGAGTCCAGTCTGGATGGACCCGATCATGTAATGAACCCGATCATGTTGACGCCTGCGTCCGTCAGGAATGGCGACGAGCCCACCATCGCCTACGTCGTGCGCGTCTTCAATGATCGTTGCTCCGGCCTCGACCAGTCCGGCTGCCACTCGCTCTATGTCGTCGACTGCCCAGAACCGGGTCGTGCCAGTCATGCCTCGGCTGTGACCTGTGAGGTAGAGTCCGAGTATCGGCGCGTTGTCGCTGTCCGGTTCGACGTCTCTGTACCCGACGCAGCACGGGTCGTCATGGAGCGGTTCGACGCCAAGCAGGCGGCTGAAGACCGACTTGGCCTTGGCGAAATCAGTCCTCGCTCACCGCTTTCTTCACGAGCGCGCCGATCCTAGCCTCTTCGGCGGCGGTCAACTCCTTCAGCGCGAAGGAGGTCGGCCACATGGCGCCCTCGTCGAGATTCGCCTCGCCCGTAAAGCCGAGCGTCGCGTACCTCTCTTTGAACTTCTGCGCGCCCTGGAAGAAGCAGACGACCTTGCCATCCTTGGCATACGCGGGCATCCCGTACCAGGTCTTCGGCGAGAGGGCTGGCGCGCTGGTTGTGACGATACCATGGATCCGCTCGGCCATAGTGCGATCCGGTCCCTGCATCTCGGCGATCTTCGCGAGCACGTCGCTCTCCCCGTCTGCGCGCGTGCCGCGGCGCGCTTCCGCCTTCAGCTCTTGTGCGCGCTCCTTCATCGCAGCTCGTTCCTCGTCCGTGAATCCCTTGGACTTCTTGTTGATCGCGGTGGTGCTCTTGGCGGACTTCTGCGTGCCCGTCTTTGGACTCATTGGAACCTCCTCATTCTGGGGGAATACGTCCTCTGCATTCCCTGGCACATTCGCCGCCAAACTGTAGTCGGAGCAGATCTCGGAGATGTGCGGCCATCCAACACGCGCTTCCAGCAGACTCCGGCGCCGTGAGAGGTATACTCAGAGCTCGGAAGCGCGTCGGAGGCGCCGTCGCAGCTGAAGCGCTAAACGTTGTGCTGGGTGACCGGAGCGAACGCCGCCGTCATGAAGGCTTGCGGTCCCTGAGTGGGGGTGTCAGATGGAGGAGCAGCCGTTCGACTCTTTCCCAGCGTGGGTGGTTCTCATTGGCGTGGGCGTCACGGGTGCCATCTACGCCTGCGGTGCCTATGTGCTTTCAGCCTTCGGCCCGTTCCCAGCAGTGCTCTATGTCGCGTACTGCGTCTATGTGGAGTCCTCCATCCTACGAGGGAGCTGCCGTCACTGCTTCTACTACGGCAGGTTGTGTGCCCTCGGCAGGGGTAAGCTCTGCTCGGTGCTCTTCAAGAAGGGCGATCCGAAGCAGTTCGTCGATCGTAAACCATCCGTGCTCGACGTTCTCCCGGATTTGCTGGTAGCCGCGATTCCGCTGCTGGGTGGAATCGTCTTGCTCGTGAGACGTTTCGACTGGACTACGCTGCTGGTGATGCTGATGCTGTTGCTGTTGGCCACTATCGGCACCAGTCTGTTCAGAGGCCGTCTCGCTTGCCGCTACTGTGCGCAGAGGGAACTCGGGTGCCCGGCCCAGGAGCTGTTTGGCCAGCACCGGGCCTCACCAGCCCAACCAGCGGCTAGACCTGACAAACCTCGGCGTGGGAGGTAGGCTCAGGTCAAGGCAGTGCAGGCGTCAGTTTGCAGATCAGCCGCCCCACTAGCTTGAGTCCCGTGCTCCGTTGATTCCGCTGCCCGCTTGATCGTCCTGTCGCGGCCATCGACCCCCAGCGCGACCGGGGGTCCTCGGCCGGGCGGTGAGGATGACCGATCCGCAGGGCACGGCCAGGACGGTGAGCCAGTCGCGGACCATCGCAACGGCAAGCTGTGATGCTGCCCTGCCGCGGTTGCCTCACACGCTCTACTAGGAGATCCTGCGGCGGTAAGTGACCATGGCGAAGATGTACGCGACGATGAGGATGCCGACACACCAGGCAAGGGCGATCCAGATGTCGGTGCCGACCGGCCGCTGTGTGAACAGGTCGCGGATCGCGTTGACGATCGACGTCACCGGCTGGTGCTCGGCGAAGGCGCACACCGGCCCGGGCATGGTGTCGGTTGGCACGAATGCCGAGCTGATGAACGGCAGGAAGATGATCGGGTAGGAGAACGCGCTAGCACCGTCCACGGACTTCGCCGACAGGCCGGCGATCACGGCGATCCACGTCAGCGCGAGGGTGAACAGGATCAGGATGCCGGCGACCGCGAGCCATGCCGGCACTCCCGCCCCCGAGCGGAAGCCCATGAGGAGGGCGACGAGCACGACGACCACAAGCGAGATGAGATTGGCGACCAGCGAGGTCAGCACGTGCGCCCACAGCACGGACGACCGTGCGATCGGCATGGATTGGAATCGCTCGAAGATGCCGCTCTTCATGTCCAGGAAGAGCCGGAATGCAGTGTATGAGATGCCCGAAGCGATCGTGATGAGCAGAATGCCGGGCAGCAGGTAGTTCACGTACGAATCCGACCCTGAGTCGATCGCGCCGCCGAAAACGTAGACGAACAGCAGCATGAAGGCGATCGGCATGATCGTGGTCGTGATGATGGTATCCATGCTGCGAGTGATGTGGCGCAGGGATCGTCCCAGCAGGACGGCGGTGTCGCCTAAGAAATGCTTGGTCATCGTTGTTCCTTACTCGTCGGTGTTGCACTTGCGGTCATTGCCAGCGTCGCCTTCCTTGCGGTCAGCGCCGACGATCGCGAGGAAGACGTCCTCGAGGGTCGGCTGCTTCTCGACGTACTCGACTGTGGCGGGCGGGAGTAGCTGCTTGAGCTCGGTCAGAGTGCCGTTCACGATGGTCCGACCCCCATGAAGGATCGCGATCCGGTCGGCGAGTTGTTCAGCCTCGTCCAGATACTGCGTCGTGAGCAGCACCGTCGTGCCATTCTCGGCGAGCTCCCTGACGGCCTGCCACACCTCGATGCGCGCCTGGGGGTCGAGCCCGGTCGTGGGCTCGTCGAGGAAGATGACCGGCGGATTCCCGATTAGGCTCATCGCGATATCGAGGCGGCGGCGCATGCCACCTGAATACGTCGACACCCTCCGCGCGGCCGCCTCGGTCAGCGCGAAGCGATCGAGCAGTCCATCCGCGATCGCACCTGGGTCCTTCAGGTGCCGCAACCGGGCTACCAGCACGAGGTTCTCCCGCCCGCTGAGAATCTCGTCGACGGCCGCGAACTGTCCGGTGAGGCTGATGGACTCCCGCACGTCCGCAGCCTTCGTGGCGACATCGAAGCCGTTGACGCTGGCTGTCCCCGCGTCGGCCCTGAGCAGCGTGGACAGGATGTTCACGATCGTGGTCTTGCCCGCCCCGTTCGAGCCGAGAAGGGCGAAGATGCTGCCCCGCGCCACGTCGAAGTCCACGCCGCGCAGCACCTCTAGTTCCTTGTACGACTTCTCCAGGCCCTGCACGTGGATCGCGGGCTTCTGGATGTGATTGGTTGTCATCGGTCATCCTCTGCTCGCTCGATGCTGTCGATGGCGTTGGTCAGCCGTTCCCGCTCCCGGGTGATCCATTGACCCGCCGGGTAGTTGCGCAGGAACGCCTCGGCGAACTCCACCGGGTCCTCCCCGACGATCTCGCGGACCGGGGTACCGTCCGCCGCGCCCTGCTCGAAGAGGTCAGCAAGGTCGTCGAGCATCGACAGGATGCTGTCTGCATCACCAAGCCCGCCGAGGTAGTTCGTGTACCGCTCCATCGCGGCGACTGCCGTGCGATAACTCGCAGGGAGCTGTTCTATGCGCGCCCTGTACTGGCGCCACCGCCGCTTGTCGCCGACCACCTTTGAGATGAGTTTCGAGATGGACATGATCATCTGCCTCCTTCATGGAGCTCTTCGAGCCGTTCCGCGAGGAAGCCCCACGTCCTCCAGAACTCCTCGAGATGCGCCTGTCCCTGTACGTTGAGGGAATACACCTTGCGCGGCGGCCCCTTCTCGGACGGGTGCTTCTCCACGTCCACGAAGCCCCGCTGTTCGATCCTGACGAGAAGCGCATAGACGGTGCCCTCGGCAATCTCGGAGAAACCCATCTCCCGCAACCGTGCCGTGATCTCGTAGCCATACGCGGGCCGCCCGGATAGAATCCCGAGGACGATCCCCTCCAGCGTCCCCTTGAGCATTTCTGTCATCTGCCTGCGCACGAACACCACCTCGATCTACTGAGCATTACTAGCTACTAGTACATAGTAACACAGAGTAGTGGCGATGCAAGCTCCGAATGGTGGCGGGAGTTCGCGGGGCGACAGCGTCCGGGGAACCGGCAGACCAAGCGCAACACGTTCGGCTCCCCGGATTGGTAGGCAGTCTGTGACAATGTATAATCACGATGTATGTCCGGATGGAGGTGCATCGTGGAGCGAACCCAGATATATCTGACTGACAAAGAGAAGAAGGCGGTCAGGTCGATCGCGCGACGTCTCGGAAAGACTCAGAGTGAGGTAATCCGCACCGCCGTTGATCGCCTAATCGACCGCGAGAGTGCTGGTAGCAGAGTTGACCTGCTTCGGAGCGGGCGGGGCCTCTGGAAAGACCGCCAGGATCTTCCCGACTTCGACGCGCTTCGACGAGAGTTGGATCGAACCGGCGGCGCAGCCAGCGAGTCGTGATGGCCAAGCGGTTCCTTATCGACACCGATGTCATCGTCGAGTACCTTCGTGGCCGCGAGCAGGCGGTCAAGTATCTTGAGTCCCTCGAAGGCATGCTCCATGTGTCAGCGATCACCGTGGCCGAGCTCTATTCAGGGGTGCGAGACGACGAGCAAGAAGCGCTGGAGCAATTCCTGAGTGCGTTCGACGTCGTGGCCGTAGATCAGGTGCTTGCTCGAAGTGCTGGCCTGTGCAGGAAGGGCTACCAGCCGGCCCACGGCACGGGACTGGCAGACGCGATCGTAGCGATGTCGGCGAAGGCCGTGGAGGCGGTGCTCGTGACGTTCAATAAGCGGAACTATCCGATGGTTCAAGACCTCCTGGTACCGTATCGTCGCAGTTGAGACGGGTGCCGAGCAAGCGTTTCGAACGGACGCGTGCTGCACCGTTCAAACGCCAGGCGTTCGAT
>DYIV01000076.1:8715-11260 GCA_020723435.1 Slackia heliotrinireducens
GCACTCGGCCACAATGATGTTGCCGATGACTCGTCCCTCTCCAATTCCATTGTACATCGCCGGCGAGTCGAGGAGCAGTCTCCTCTATCGCATGTGCTGAGCGCATACTCGGCTATGACTTGGCGGACAAGTCGTCAGTGCAGCGCGCGTCCCATCCAAGACTGACGGCTTCGCGCGGCAGGAGAGCCGCGCAGCACGAAAGGAGCGAGCCAGTGGCGGCCACCGACGACCTGAGTTCACTGCGGTTCTACCACGGTACACGGGCTGATCTGAAGGCAGGAGACCTGATCGAGCCCGGCCATTCCCCTGACGCCGATGAGCGGGACGGGATGACAACCTATGTCCACCTGACCCCCAATCTGGATGCAGCCATCTGGGGGGCAGAGCTGGCGGTCGGCGAAGGTCCCGGCAGAGTCTACATAGTTGAGCCGACCGGCCAGATTGAAGATGTCCCCGAACTGACGGACCAGAAGTCTCCGGATAGTCCGACGATGTCGTACCGCTCCCGGGAGCCGCTACGGGTCACGGGCGAGGTCACGGAGTGGCGTCTCTACCATGGCACTCGGGCCGACCTCAAGCCAGGAGACCTGATCAAGCCAGGCCAGAAGCCTAACTTCGGCAAGCGGGATAGGACGACAGCCTACGTCTACCTGACCCGCACCTTGGATGCGGCGACGTGGGGAGCGGAGCTGGCCGTCGGCGAGGGTCCCGGCAGAATCTACATCGTGGAACCGACCGGCACTATTGAAGAGGACCCCAATCTGACGGACAAGAAGTTTCGGGGTAATCCGACGAAGTCATACCGCTCCCGGGAGCCGGTACGGGTCACGGGCGAGGTCACGGATTGGCAGGGGCACTCCCCCGAAGCGCTCAAGGCCATGAAGGACGGCCTTGAGCGACTCAAGCGACTTGGTGTTGAGCCAATTGACGACTGAAAGCCGGAGCGCGTGGTCATCGAGACGAGGGTGACGCGAGCATCCCCGAGCGCTGCAAACAGCGTCCCGACTGTGGTCACTTGGTCTACCACAGAACTGAGTAGCTGCGACGAGACGATGTATGCGAGGGGTCAAGCCATGACGAAGCTCGTCAGAAGATCCAGAGACCTTGCCAACTGGCGGCCAGCCATGCGCCGGACGGCGGATCCGTCCTGAGAATGGCCTTCAGGATCCAGAGAAGCGGCGCCTACTCGAGGGCTCAGTTCGACGAGCTGATCAAGAATGCGCCGTTCCAGGATCACGACATCCAGGACATGGGCATCAATCTGTGCGTGCGCCTCTCCAAGTGACTGGAGCCGCATCCACGCGGCCGTTTCAATTCGAGGCTCTTGTGTGGCCGACACTGTCGAACAAGCGCGTCGAGCAAACGAAGCACCCGACTTGAGGTGTTGTTCGGTTTGGACGCTGCTCCTTCCGGCGTCGCACCGCTCCCTTGGTCTGGCGTACAATGCGCTCAAGGAATACGGGGCAGAGGTCCTTAGGAGGACAATCAGAAGGAGGCAACATGGACAACGGGACGGCTACGATCGAAGTCACGGCTAGCCACATGCCGGGCTCTGTCGGACAAGATCTCATACACCCCATTATCGAGGTCGACGGCGAGCCACACGAGTGCAACTGGGGCGTCAACACCATCACAGTGTCGCCGGGCCAGCACACACTGAAGGCGTACCACAAGTGGCTCGTCTTTCGTCACGCCTATGCAAGTAGCACCACTGTCGACATCGCCGAAGGCCAGACCGTCAGGTTGGAGTGGCACACCGGCGCAGCTGCCTTCAGGCCGGGCGTCTGGTCGGTGCTGTCGCAGTAGGTCGCCCGTCAAATGGCGGCGTGCGGACCGACTGTGCTCGACGCAGGGTGTCACGCACGCAAAGGCGTTGGCGTATGGAATGGGAGGCCGACGGGGCCGTGACAAACGAGGCAACCGGGGACGTTCAACAACAGAAACCACTTGGACGAAGGGAGCAACAAGGAGCCGAACGCTTCGAGAGTCGCGCGCACGGGGCACTTGCACGTTCCGCTGGCGATAGTGACGTCGCAACAACCGCGTGGCTTCAGCGATGCGTGGAGGAATCAAGTCGGTCTAAGGGAATGGTCCACCCAGAGCAGGCAGGTCGTGGTAGAAGACTCAGGTCATGCCGTTCACTGGGACAATCCAAGCGCTGTCAACCGCGAGATCTTGACCGTGCTCAAGACGGCCGGTGACGCAGCAGAGGACGAGGAACGGGGCCAGACATGATCCCAAGATTGCAGCAGCGGGAAGCGCCGGGCATCCAAGGACGACTCGTGCTCCATGGCTGACCGGTGCTATGCTGACGATACGGATTCTCGTTGATGGACAACGTGCGGAGTGGCCGGTCGTCACGGTGGCCGGCCGAAGAAACGGGTGGTCACTGTGGCGAAGAAGGTGCTGGTCGTTGACGACGAGCCGGCCATAGCCAATCTGGCAAAGGTCAAGCTCACCAATGAAGGCTTCGACGTTGTGACGGCGCACAGCGGCAAAGAGGCGCTCGAGAAAGTGGCGGGCGAACCTCCGGACGTTATAGTCC
>DYIV01000002.1:0-2461 GCA_020723435.1 Slackia heliotrinireducens
TTGTCGACGGTGAAATCCTCGCACATTATCCCGCGCCAGCCGTCGGTCCCGAACCGGATTGCCTCTTTGCCCATCACTCGCGTCCTTTCATCACTACGCACTAGAGTCAGCAGAGTGTACCGCATACCCCACCTCACCTGCCAGACGAGGCTCGGGACGATGACCGCCCAAAGCGTGCGCGTAACTTTGACAGCCTCTCTTGACGTGCTAGACTCGCTCTGGGGCGTGCGTTCGACCATCTCGTGCGGTCCCGTATGCCGATCTAGATGAAGGGGGTAGCTTCCATGGTTCGGAAAGTCACCGCAGGCCTGGTCGTCGCGCTATTCATAGCCGCAACCCTCGCCGTCCTGCCGGTGGCGGCACGCAACAGCACTCCTCCGCGCCCGGGACCCGTTGTCGCGGGACGAGTTGTCAGCATTGACGCCACCAACCATGTACTTGGCGTCCGCGGACTCGGCCATACCGCTATGGTATCCACCGACGCGAGCACCATCATCGTTGGGGTCGACGAGGGCTATCCCTCCCGCGAGGGAACGATCATTGCTTTCTCGGCGATCCGTCTCGGCGACCTTGCGGGAGCGGTCGTCAGGCCCGATGTCCAGCCCGACGGGTCGCGTCTGGCCGTCTCGCTCATCATCAATCATCGCGACTTCCTCATCACCGGCAGAGTCATATCGCATGATGAGTCAGCCAAGGTCTTTGCGCTGACGTGGGTGAACTGGAAGCGCCACCGGGTCCGCAGCACGATCCACTACTCCGAGCGGACTCGCGTCAGGCAGCGCGGGCGACCGGTGCCGATCTCCCGTATGACGATCGGCTCTCTCGTGCACGTCGCCGGGTACGTGGCCAATGACGGCCTCGTGGCGAAGGGCATCAAGATCCTCTGGGCACGTCGCGTCGGCCAAAGCCGACGGTAGCTCGGCAGTTCCTCCTAGACGCACAACAGGCGCCCCGCGAGGCGCCTGTCTTCTTTCTGCGCCGCGCGGCCTGCGGGCTAGGTGGCTACCGCGCCGGTAATCTCGTTGACCAGATCCACGTATTCGTCGACCTGGCCCAGAGCTGCGTCCCGATCTTCGCCTTCCGCGTAGATTCGAAAGATCGGCTCTTCAGGATCGGGCAGGACCAGCACCCAGCCGGTCGTATCGTAGATCTTGACCCCGTCGGTCAGCTCGGTGCGCCGCCCTTGAGCGTGCTCCATCATGCGCCGCATCACGAGACCCTTCATGTCCCACGGGCAGAACGCCTTCTTCACCGCCGTGTGGGCGGGAGGCAATGCCGCCACAACCTCCGACAGCGGCTTGTCAACCAGGGCCAACATCTCCAGCAGCTTGGCGAAGCTCATCAATCCGTCGTAGGCGGAAAGGAACTTCGGGAAGATGTAGCCGCCACTCTGGTTGCCCACGAAGGCGACGTCGCTGCGTGTCCCGGCCGTCATGAGCGCGCTGCGTGACAGCTTCGTGCGAACAACCTTTCGACCGTGCGCCTCGGCGATCTCCTCCGCGACACTCGAAACGGTCAGGGGAACCGCGACCTTGCCTTTCCGCTTCTCGGTTCTCCCCACCAAATCGATCATCATCAGCAGGCACGTGTCTGGCGATATGCGACTCCCCCGCTCGTCCACTATGAAGATCTTCTCCCCGGCACTATCTATCAGAATGCCGAAGTCGGCCTTGAAGACGTCGACGGTGCGCGTGAGCTGCTGCATCGACAGCTCGAGCTCTTCGGTGGTCAACGTCGTGTGGCTCTCATCGGTGAATGCGTTCAACGCAACGATGTCACAGCCCAGCTTGCCGGCCACGGTCGGCATGACCAGGGAGGCCGTACCGTGCGCGTAGTCGGCGACTATCTTGAAGTGTCGCTCGCTGATAGTGGATCGATCCACGGCGCGCAGAAGCGCAGTCGTGTAGAACTCGGTCGCACGCGAGGGAAAGATGATCTCCCCTACCTCGTTGAAGAAGGCACGCCGGAAATCCTCCCGAAAGTAGTACTTCTCTATGCTGCGCTGCATCGGCTCGCTGATGTCCACACCCTGGGAATCGTAGAAGTGGATCTCTACCGACTGCGGATCGAACGGGGAGACACAGACGTGCAGGCCGCCTTCGCAGCGGGTGTCTCGGGTTGTGAAGCGGTTGACTGAGGCAGGGGCGACGCGGAGGTCGCGCACATGGACGCCGGTTGAGTTGAGTCCGGATATCAGCGCACGTTTGATCATTCTGGCGGCCCTGTTCGGATCCCTGCTCGTCGCGATGTGGCTATCCTTGGGAATCGAAGTGCCGAAGGCCATCGCCAGGTGAAGCGCCAGCTCAGCCGTCATGTCCACGTTGACAAGGCCCTTCACTCCGTGACGGCCGAAGAGCGTTCTCACACCCTTCGGCTCCCAGATGATCGACTTGTTGACCGTCGCCCCCGCGTCGACCGTCTTGAAGGGATAGATCTTCACATCGTGATTGATGACCGCATT
>DYIV01000002.1:2471-24261 GCA_020723435.1 Slackia heliotrinireducens
CTCCGATGACGACGCCCTGCTCCACGCGTGCGCCCGGCTTTATGTCGCAGTTCTTGCCCACGACGGTCGAGTGAAGCGTGCACTTCGAACCAATGTAGGAGTTGTCCCAGATAACCGTGCGATGGGTGTGGGCCTCCGCCTTGATGACGCAGTTGTCGCCGATGATCGAGTATTCTCGCAGCTGTGCGCCGGCCTCGATCTTGGCGTTACGGCCGACGACGACCTTGCCCGCAAGGCTGGCCGACGGACTTATGTCCGCCCCATCCCCTACCCACACGTCTTCCTTCATGCGGATTCCCGGAATCCGCAGGTTCGTCAAGCCGTCAAGAACGTCGAGCTGTGCCTGCAAGTACTGCCCGTGATTGCCGATGTCACACCAGTATCCGTCCGCGACATAGCCGTAGAGCGGCTGCCCGTCGGCGAGCATCGCCGGGAAGACATCGTGACTGAAATCGTATTGCGTGTCTGCCGGCACGTAGCCGAAAACTTCCGGCTCCAGCACGTACATTCCGGTATTGATCGTGTCCGAGAAGACCTCGCCCCACCCGGGCTTCTCCAGAAACCGCTGAATGCGACCCTCATCATCCGTGATCACTACGCCGAATTCCAGGGGATTCTCAACGCTCTTAAGAACGATGGTGGCCATCGCACCTTTCTCTCGGTGGAACTCGACCGCCTTCGTTAGGTCTATGTCGGTCAAGGCGTCTCCGCTGATAACGACAAAGGTTTCGGTGAGATGATGCTCCGCGTTCTTGACGCTGCCGGCGGTGCCCAGAGGGTGCTCCTCCACGGCGTAGCTCAGGTCAACGCCGTATTCCCGGCCATCGCCGAAGTAGTACTTGATCAGCTGAGGCAGGAACTGCAGCGTCGCGACCACGTCGGTGATCCCGTGGCCCCGCACCAGCTCGACGATGTACTCCATGACCGGCCGGTTCAGAATCGGCACCATTGGCTTTGGCTGGTTGCTTGTAAGCGGACGCAGCCTCGTGCCTTCGCCTCCCGCCATGATGACAGCCTTCAAACGACGTCGCCTCCTCGAGGACGGACTACTCCGTCTCCTGCTTGTATTTCATGACCCATACCTCTGTCTCCGCCGGCAGGTCGGCCGGCCCGACTTCGATGGTGTCCCCCACCCGCCGTATCGTCGCGAAGCGGGACGAGAACGCCTCCACGGGCGCCAAGTTCGCAACGACCGCCGGTGTCCTGTAGTCCATGGGTATGACGATCTTCGGGCCAATCTGTCTTGCGATGCGACCCGCCGTTCGGGCGTCGGCAACCGTGCGACCGCCGACGGGCATCATCAAGATGTCGACGCCCCGCAACAGCCCCGCCTGCTGGCTCGACAACTTGGCCTGACCGAAGTCCCCCATATGCGCCAGACTCACGCCTCCCATCTCCCAGTAATATATCGCATTCGGCTCCCTTGCCGCTGACCCGCTTGTCCCCTGCCGAGAGGGCACTCCAAGAACGGCGAAGTCCCCCACATATGCCTCGCCGATCCCGTCGATCACTCTCGGACCTTTCTTTGTCAGCCTTGCGTCCCGCGCGTCGTAGCCGTCGTTTGACACCAGTACGATCCGCGCCGAGACGCGGGGCACGATGTAGCCCACATGCGGCCCGTAGGGATTCACGAGCACCGACATGTCCGAATCTCTCGCCAGAAACATCGCCGCGCCGTACCAGGTCAGCCTCACCTTGCCCTTGGGAACGGGACCCACGCCCACAGTCGTAGTCTGGCCGCGGCATCCGCTCAACAGCAGAAGAAGGGCCGCAAGACTGACCAGCCCGCGACGCATCAGCCCTCACCCTCCCGTGCGGCTCGGATCGTTCGCCCGGCGTCCCACGCGTAGATCAGACCCGACATGACCGACAACGACATCCCCACGTAGAAGACGAGCAGCGCAAAGGGTGCAGCGAGAATCAGCAGCGCGAGCGCGATCATCACGACGGCCGTGGCGACCTTACCGAAGTAGGTCACCTCAGGCTTCAAGCCCTTCAGCTGCAATATCTTGTACCCGACCACCATCAGCACGTCTCGACCAATGACGACAGACGCCGCCCAAAGCGGCACGTCGCCGGTGTAGACCAACACCGCGAGTACCGACAAGACCAGAGCGCGATCGGCCAAGGGATCCGCGATCCTCCCGAACTGCGTGACCGTACCTGTCTTACGCGCCACGATCCCGTCGAAAAGATCCGTCAACGCCGCCGCGCCGTAGATGGCGGCCGCGACTAGGCGTTGGCCGGGCAGCCCCGAAAGGCGCGCCCAGACGAACACCGGTATGAGCACGAGACGCAGAACGGTCAGCAGATTGGCCATGCGGACTCACTCTCAAGATCAAGCGCGCCGCTACCACCAGCCGCGACGGCGAAAGTCAACAAGCATCGCGATGGTGACTACAACCATGACCGCGACGATTACGTAGAACGCCGATCCATGGCGATCCAGCGGCAGACGGACATTCATGCCATACAGCGACGTCACGAACGTCATCGGCATGAAGATCGTGGCGACAACCGTGAGGCGTTTCATTATGTCGTTCATACGGTTTGATATTGACGACAGGTAGATATCCATCGCTCCCGCGATGACATCTCTTGACATGTCGATGCTGTCGGTGATCCGCGCCAGGTGGTCGTATACGTCCTGGAAGTAGACGAAGGTCTGACCGTCTATCAACCGCGACTCGTGCCTGGCAAGCAGATTCACCACATCTCGCTCCGGGCCGGCCATCCGACGCAATGTGAGCATGGCGCGCTTGACCTTGAATAGGCTCGCCATGTGCGCCTTGCTCGGATTCTCGAACATGACGTCTTCCAGCTCGTCGAGTTTCTCCGTCAGCCGGTCGATCTCCGGAAAATAGGCGTCGACCGCGTCATCGAGAATGCGCAGCAGAAGCCAATCAGAGCCCTGTATTGCCACGTCGGAGTCGTCCACCGTGCTGCGGCTCACGTCATCGAGAACCGGCAGCGGATCATCGTGGACGGTAATCAGGTAGTTCGCTCCGACGAATACGAAAAGACCGCTCGCGGCAACGCCCCCCGCTTCCGGCCGCGCCCGCAGCACCGGCCAGATCACGAATAGGTAGTCGCCGTGGTCGCTGACCTTCGCACGATGCAGACCGTCGTGACGGCATTCGTCGATCGTTACGGCATTGAATCCGAAGGTCGCGCGTAGATAGTCGAAGTCCCTGTCGGTGGGCGAAGGGTAATCGGCCCACAGTACGCCTTCTTCCTGGATCCGCAGAGTCGCCATCTCATCCGCGGAGATGGGGACGGCAGAGTCCTGCCCGGGCATCCATGCAAGCGCTCGCACGCGCACCTCCTAGTCGCGCTGGAAGGATTCGAGCCGGGGCGAGCCGCCTCCTGCCCCGTCGGCCATGCCGGCCGTCGAAGCGTTCGGATGCGCGCTGAAACCGGCGGTCGTCGATTCTCTCGCGAACCTAGTAGAAGATGTCGGCCATATCCAGCAGCTCGGGATCGACGGGCTTGACCGACTGGAGAGCATCGCCCAACGGCACGGGCACGATCCTGTTCCCTTGCATGGCGACCATCGCGTCGAAGCGGCCCGCCTCTACGAGTTCCACGGCGGCTACGCCCAGACGTGTGCCGAGCAACCGATCGAAAGCGGTGGGCATCCCGCCACGCTGCAGATGTCCGAGGTTGGTGACGCGCGTCTCCAGACCGCAATGCTCGTGTATGCGCCGACCGATGTACTCCCCGATGCCGCCCAGGATGACGTGGCCGAACTGGTCGGTTGCCTGGTCCTTGCTGATCTGCTCGCCACCCACCGGCGTCGCCCCCTCCGCAACCACAACGAGACTGAACGTCTTCCCTATGTCGCGACGTTTCTGGATGCGATCGCACATGGCCTCAACGTCGAACGGTTTCTCAGGGACGAGGATGATATCGGCGCCACCGGCGAGCCCGGCCGTCAGAGCCACATGCCCCGCGTCTCGGCCCATCACTTCCAGCACCATTATCCGGTGGTGCGATTCCGCCGTTGTGTGGAGCTTGTCCAGTGCGTCCGTGGCTATCGACACCGCGGTGTCGAAGCCGATGGCGAAGTCTGTCTTGTCCAGATCGTTGTCGATCGTCTGAGGTATCCCAACGGCGGGAATCGGGGGCTCCAAGCCATTCAGCTTGTGAGCTACCCCGAGCGTGTCGTCTCCGCCGATTGCGACGATAGCGTCTATCTTTCTGCCGCGCACGGTCGCTCGGATCGCTTCCGCCCCGCCATCCTGCTTGAAGGGGTTCGTGCGGGACGTGCCCAGGATCGTCCCGCCACGCGGCAGAATCCCCGAGACCGCGTGTCTGTCCAAGACGTCCATCTCATCCTCGATCATTCCCGCCCAACCTCTGCGGACACCCATCACCTCGTGGCCGTCTTGCTGGGCCTTCTTCACCACAGCTCGTATGGCCGCGTTGGTGGCGGGCGAATCCCCGCCGCCCGTCAGTAGTGCGATCCTCATAGCTATCCCGCCTCACTGGTTGGCATTCTCGTCTGGAGCGCGGCCCGACCTCGCGCTGCAGACAGTATTCCCGAACTCGAGCCGAATTCCCTTGCTCCCGTCGCTGAGCGTTGCCGTGACGGCGTCGCGCCGGCAAACAGAAGAAGGGAGCCCTCTGCGGCTCCCTTGCCTTCTGACACATCGGGCAGTTTTGCGTCATGCCCGGGACCAGGGTGTGCAGCCTTCTTCGCAGCGCCGCACCTCGTGAATGTTGCGATACCTCATCGTGACACCTCCCTGATCGGACTCAGCGGGCACTCCCGGTTGCGTCGGCCCTACTCCGGAGCAACCATCGTGCCAATCAGCCATGTGCGTGTCGGGCCGCTCCACGATTCGGGTAGCCGTCGCGCTTCTTGGCGTCAAGGATAACAACGAACGGCGCGTCTGCGCTAGAATGCACGGGTACGGCACCTACGGAGGTATCCGCATAGTGACCGCAGTCCGCGTCCGTTTCGCTCCCAGCCCCACGGGCCATCTGCACATAGGTGGTGCACGCACGGCCATCTACAACTGGCTCTTCGCCCAGCACGAGGGCGGCACGTTCGTCCTGCGCATCGACGATACCGATCCCGAGCGCTCCACCGAAGAGCACACCGCGTCCATCCTCGCCTCCTTGCGCTGGATGGGCCTCGACTGGGACGAAGGCCCCGAGGTCGGCGGCGCCTTCGGACCGTACTTTCAGTCAGGCAGACTCGATTCCTACACCAAGGCCGCAGAGGATCTCCTCGCAGCCGGGAAGGCCTATCGCTGCTATTGCACCGCCGAGGAGCTGGAGAGACGTCGCGAGGCAGCGCTCTCCGAGGGGCGCCCGCCGGGATACGATAGACGCTGCCGCCGCCTTTCCGATAGGGAGCGTGCCGTCAACCAAGACGCGCGGCGTGCCTGCACAATCCGTCTGGCGGCTCCACTGACCGGAGAGACACGCTTCACCGACCTGGTACGCGGTGATCTCGTCTTCCCGAATTCGGTACTCGATGACTACGTGCTGCTGCGTACCGATGGCACCCCGACGTACAACCTGGCCAGCGTAGTCGATGACGCTGCCATGCGGATGACGCACATTGTCCGAGGTGATGATCATCTCTCAAACACGCCACGGCAGATCGTACTCTTCGAAGCCCTCGGCGCTATGGTGCCCGCTTTCGCGCACATGCCACTCACTTGGGGAACCGACCGGAAGCGGCTCTCGAAGCGCCACGGAGCGACGTCCGTCGAGGCGTATCGCAAGATGGGATATTTGCCCGAGGCAATGCTCAATTACCTGACGCTTCTGGGCTGGTCGTTGGATGACAAGACGACCTTCTTTACGCGCGAGGAGCTCGTGCGCCACTTCACGCTCGGCCGTGTCTCGAAGAACCCTGGCATCTTCGATCCCGACAAGCTGGAATGGATGAATGGCTCCTACATCCGAGAGCTCGACCCGGCTGACCTCGCGGGCAGGCTCGTGCCCTTCCTCGAGGAAGCCGGGCTGATCGACGAGGACTGGTGCCGACACAACAGGGGTTGGCTTCACAGGCTCGTCCCACTGGTGCAGGAGCGCCTCAAGACACTCGCCGAAATCGTCGACCTGGCCGGCTTCTTCTTCGCGCCAACGGTGACGATCGATCCGGAGGCCGCCACCAAGGCACTCTCGATCGAGGAGGTACCCGCCATTCTTGAAGCGGCATGCGAGGTCGTCGAGACGGCCGAGCCATTCGAGACGAGCACTATCGAGGCGGGTCTGAGGGACCTGCCACCGAAGCTCGGTGTGAAGCCAAAGGTCGTGTTCCAGGCCGTACGCGTCGCACTTACGGGACGACTTGTCAGCCCCCCGCTCTTTGAGACCATCGAATTGCTCGGCCGCGAAAGAACGACGACTCGCCTGAAGGCAGCCCTCGAGCAGCTTCGTACGAGCCGGTAGGTATGTGGTGGCGCATACGGGGTTCGAACCCGTGCTCCCGCCTTGAGAGGGCGATGTCCTAGGCCGCTAGACTAATGCGCCGCTGGGGAAGAAGGATTCGAACCCTCGCTGGCGGATCCAGAGTCCGCTGTCCTACCACTAGACGACTCCCCAAAACACAGCCCGCCCGCAAACGAGATTCCGTATGCATGGCAGGCTTCGTCGCCCCGTACGGGCGGAGGCTATCTTAGCATACCCCCGAGGTCCGGTCCAAGCTGGTCGGCTTCGTCCTCCTCAGGCTCGGCCTCCGGGGTCTTGCGCTCCTCAGACGCCTCCTCACGCAGACGCTCGAGTTCGACGACAATCCGGCGCGGCTCGTTGGGAATCTTCCACTTCGTGTAGGCCGCGTTGAGGGAACCCAGTATCTCCAGTCGTGTGACTTCCTGTGGCATGTTTGGGTCGGCGTTCCTGCTCATCTCCTCCGCCCGGGACAGGTATCGCAGCGCCTCGCGTTTCGCCACGTTTCCCTGCTGAAAGAGGTAGAGCTGCCCGAGATTGAACGTCAGCAGTACGGAATCCGGATTGGCCGCAAGGCCCTCCTTCGCGAAGGCGATCGCCTCCCGTTCTCTCCCCTGCTTAAAGACGATGTAGCTGCCAACGTCGAACGCCTTCTCCATGTGAGGATCGAGCCACGCCGCGATTCGGTACCACGGAGCAAGCGGTGCCTCTCGGCTGAAGGCGCCCCCGTAGTACTCGTGGTGCGCTTGGTCCAGCTTGATCCAGATGTAGGCCGCAATCCCACTGCGAACGCCCCCCAGAGCCTGCGCCAAGACGAAACCGGTTCGGCTGACGGCCTCAGGGGTCATCGCCCTGCCCTGGGCGCGCGATCCCTCCAGGGCCGAGCCCAGAAGACCGGCCGCCACAACGATGACGAGCGCGAACCCGACCGCGCCCTTCGCCTCCAGAAGCCGCCGCGCAGTCACTAGAGATCCTTTCGAGAGAAAGCCGCGATGGCGATGAGTGTGAACGCCGCCGCGTACGCAAGGGCATACAGCGTCAGGAGGGCCAGCCTGCCGACAGGGACGGGTGCGCCGTGCGCCGCGAGATCGTTCACGTTCAAGTTCTCCAGCGTCGGGATGACGTTCGCGGCCGCAATAACGACCGACGAGATCCCCTCCCGAACCAGGGGCGCTAGAAGCGCCGTCTTTACGTGCCCCACGAAGTAGAAAGCGATGGTGAGCATAGTTGTCACGGGGGGACTCGCAACCGTCGACACCATGACCACAAAGGCTCCGATGAGGGTAACCTCCATGAACATCGCCCAACCCGCCGCGTAAAGGCCAAGCTCCACCCTGCCGAAGTAGACCGCCGTCCCGATCACCGACATCGTCGTCATCGCCGCCATCACGACCGCCATCGTCAAGATGAGACCCAAAGTCTTGCCGACGATGAAGCCCGTGCGGCCTACGGGCTTGGATAGAATGTTGTAGACCGTCCTTCGCTCGACTTCACCGGGCACCTGGTTGACACCCACCGCGATGACGATCACGACGCCGAACAGCGATGTCAAGCCAAGCGCAAGGTCTCGGAAGAGGTCGAGCTGGACTCCGAGCCCGAAGGACGGGATGACGGGTATGGCCAGCAGTAGTGCCGCGCCGAACAGTACCAGGACGTATAGCGCCTTCTTTCGCACGACATCCATGAAGACGTTGACGGCAAGCGTCCTAATCGCCACGTCGCTCACCCTCCACGAGCCGAATGAAGTACTCCTCCAGCGAGAGCCGCTTCGGCACGACTTCCAGCAGCGCAAGACCTTCCCTCTCCAGAATCCCCAGCGCCTCGTATGTCCGTGGCGCCGGCACCGCGATCCGGTAGGTGTCGCCGGTTCGGATTACTTCCTCGGCGATGCCTTTGAGCTCGTCGTCGAGGCCGTCGGCCTTTCCCACGGCCGTGATCGAGTTCGCGTTGGAGACATTCAGAAGCTCGTCGAGCGTGCCCTCCCGTCGCACCCTTCCGCGATCCACAATGCTGACCGAGTCGCACACAGCCTCGACTTCCGAGAGCTGGTGGGAGCTGAGCAGCACGGTCTTGCCCTGGTCTTTCAGTCGCAGTATGACGTTGCGCATCTCCTTCTGCCCTATGGGATCGAGTCCTGAGGCTGGTTCGTCGAGGATGACCAGCTCTGGGTCGTTAATGAGTGCTTGGGCGATGCCGAGTCGCTGGAGCATCCCTCGGCTGTACTTGGAGAGCCTCATTTGCGCGCTTTCGGTCAACCCGACGAGGTCCAGCAGTTCGGCGCTTCGAGTCTTGCGGCTCGCGGCGTCCATTCCGCACAGCCGCCCGTAGAAACCGAGCGTTTGCTCGCCTCGCAGGTAGCTGTAGAAGTACGGCTGCTCCGGCAGGAAGCCGAGGCGTCGATGCACACCGGCGGCGCGAGCGTCTTCACCGAATATCCGGATTGTCCCAGCGTCCGGTCGGACGAAGCCCATGATCGACTTGAGCGTGGTCGTCTTGCCGGCGCCGTTGGGACCGAGCAGTCCCACGATCCGGCCACCCGGCACGTCCAAGTGGAGTGCGGAGACGGCGGTCCTGACGTGACGCCTCACACCGGTTCTGTACGTCTTTGTAAGCCCTTGGACTTCGATCGCGCTGTCCACACTGCGCCCCTCGATATCGCGACGGCCCTGCGGTCATCGACATTCGCCGCCCGCAGCCGCAAACCTCTGACCGGGATATTCATCGGAGAAGGAATCCTGGAGCTTGAGACCCCGCCAGCGGCTCGGGTTAGTGAAGTCTCTCCGCGTGGTCACCGAGCTCACCTGTCTCGCCGGAGTACAGATCGTTCTCGACGACCCTGTCCCCGAGCACGATGAGAGGGTGCGTACTCACCAGGTCGGTGATGACGCCAGGCTGGAGACCGGTGACATCGTAGAGGCACATTAGGACTGCCGGCCATTGGCGGAATTCACGGTTGACGTTCGCCTCGTATCGCAGCACGCTCGGCATGTCGGCCTCGTTGACGAACCACGGCCATTCCCCGGCGACGCGAAGCGCGCTCCACCCCTGTGCCCGGGCCTGCTCGACTCGACTGTGGAGGTAGTCAATCATCGCCACGTCGTCGAATTCCAGTTGCCTGATCGGCAGCTCAGCTGGCCCCACGAAGACTAGCTGTTTCTCCTCCAGCGCCCTCGCCGTGTCGACTCCGGCCGCGGCGAGCTTGTCGCGAATCTCCGGGATGGAGCTGTCGGGGCATATGACGAGGACCTGCTGGCGCAGAAGGAGTCCGGCGCCAAGGAACGGCGTGAGGACGCCCCATCGCTGAGCTTGTGAACCGTAGGCGATGATGATATGGTCGCCCATTGACAACGGCGAGCCCCCTTGCCCTATGTCGTCAACCCCTCGGATCTTCATCTTGGGATCTCCCCCTCACATGGCAGCAGCAGCCTGCGGCGCGTCCGGCGCCTCTATCTTATTCTACCGCACCGTCCGGCGCTGCGGTTCGGCACCCATCCTGTGTTGACCTCTTCGATCCGCATGCTACGATTGATTCGCGGAGCGAGCCGGGCGGTCGCGTGATCGGTTCGGTCACGAGGAAAGTCCGGGCTCCATAGGGCAGGGTGCCGGCCAACAGCCGGGCGGGGCAACCCGACGGAAAGTGCCACAGAAAAGAAGACTCCCGCGGCGGGACGCCCACGTGGGTCTCGCGGCAGGAAAAGCTGAAACGGTGAGGTAAGAGCTCACCAGCGGATCGGAGACGGTCCGGCTTGGCAAACCCCACCCGGAGCAAGGCCACGCAGGGACGATGAGGTTGCCCGCCTCGTCCCGGGTAGGCCGCTCGAGCCGTCCGGCAACGGACGACCTAGATAGATGATCGCTCTCGACAGAACCCGGCTTACAGGCTCGCTCCGCACTCTCCCAGCCGCCCGCTTCCGGTCGATCTTCGCTGTTGTGTTAAGGCCGCGGAAGGGTAAAGATACGAACGATATCAACCGGCCAACAATATCGTGGAGGTGTCGTGATCATGAGCACGATGGACGATCTGAGCGAGGCGTTCGCAGGGGAGTCCCAGGCGAATCGGAAGTACACCGCCTTCGCTCGACAGGCGGACAAGGAAGGGCACACGCAGGCCGCAAAGCTGTTCCGCGCCGCCGCCGAGGCCGAGACGATCCACGCGCTCGAGCACCTGCGCGTCATGGATGGCATAGGCGACACCGCATCCAACCTGCAAGAAGCCCTCGGGGGTGAGACCCACGAATTCGAGCAGATGTACCCGGCCATGATCACCCAGGCAGAGACGGAGAGCAAGGCCGCAGCGCAGCGCAGCTTCAGCAACGCGAGCGCCGTCGAGAGGATACACGCCGGCCTCTTTTCCAGGGCACTCGAGAGCCTGGCCAACCCGCAGCCGGTAGACTACTGGGTCTGCCCCGTCTGCGGCAACACGGTCGAGCAGGAGCCGCCGGACCGCTGTCCGATCTGCAACACGCCCGGCGAGAAGTTCTTCAGGGTCGACTAGGAGCCGCATGGGGGCGAAGTCGAAGAAGAGCCGGGAGGATGTAGCGGAGCGCGCCACCGCGGTTCTGAAGACTCTTCGAAGGGCCTATCCCGACGCCAAGATCGTACTGAATCACGGGTCGACGTGGGAGCTGCTGGTCGCGGTCATCTTGTCGGCCCAGTGCACCGACAAGATGGTCAACAGGGTCACGGAGGATCTCTTCCGCAAGTACCGTACGGTATCCGATTATGCGGCCGCTGACACGGAGACCTTCCAGGCCGAAATCCGCCCAACGGGCTTCTTTCGCAACAAGACGAAGAGCATCATCGGCGCTGCGCGCATGCTGCTTTCCGACTTCGGCGGCGAGGTGCCCCACACGATGCAGGAGCTCCTTCGATTGCCGGGCGTCGCCCGCAAGACCGCCAACATCGTCTTGGGCAATGCGTTCGGCGTCGTGGAGGGCGTCGCCGTTGACACCCACGTGAAGCGCCTCTCGCAACGACTCGGGTTTTCACGAGAGTCGAATCCCGACAAGATCGAGCGTGACCTCATGGTCGTATTCCCCCCAGATTCTTGGTTTTCCCTCACCTACCTGCTCATAGAGCACGGGCGACGGATCTGCACAGCGCGTCGCCCGGCTTGCCACGAGTGCGTTCTCGCCGACCTCTGCCCCTCGGCGTTCACCTTCTAGTCCATCCTCCCGGCACCGTATCTCCTGATACGCCTTTCATGCAGGGCGTCGGCCGTGCATGACAACCCGGCTCACGGTGTTCCTAATTGTCTGGTTTAGGGGTCCCTAATGCTGGGCATAACAAATGCGCACGAAGGCCACGAGCCGACAGAGAGGAGGGTTCCAAATGACGCTCGCGAGAACATACGCATTGATAGTTGGATGGCTGATGACCGTTGTGGGTATTGTGGGATTCTTCTCCGGAGGAATGCTGCTTGTCTTCGAAGTCAACACAGTGCACAACATCATCCATCTGTTTACCGGCCTCGTCGCTCTGTTCTTCGGCTACTACGTGGCGGGAACGTACTCTCGATCCTTTGACCAGTGGCTTGGGATTGTCTACGCTGTCGTCGCAGTCCTTGGATTTGCAGTGGCCGGGCTGGGAAGCGCCACGATTCTCGGGATACTGCCCGTGAACTTGGCCGACAACATTCTGCATTCGGTGATCGCCCTGTCGGCGCTGTCTGCAGGCTTCTTGACGGTACGGGAAGAGCTGTCAACGCACGAGCCTCGGATGCCCAAGGCCGCCTAGCACGGGCGGACTGCTGAAGAGGCAGGAAATCTACAGGCCCCGCCTAGCGGGGCCTGTCTCTCGTCTCACGTTGAGCGCTCTTGGCGGCCGCAAGGCTCAGTGGCACTGCCAACAGCGGGAAGATGTCGTTGACCTGCACAGTTGAGCTTGGCGATCGTCCAGTCTGACCGGAGTGCCGCCCCATCGCTGTGGCTTGATGCAGCGCACCTCCAGTTCGGAGGAATCGGAAGCGCGAGTCCTTCGGCCAAACCCTTCGCCCCAGCCGGGAAGCCACCCTTCATTCAGGTAGGAGCATGGCGACTTCGCCACCGAGCTCACCTCCCTGTGCTTCCCCCGAACTTCGGCCTGCCGCTTCTTCGGCTAGTGAACCATGAACGCGCACCTAGTATACCACGCGCGCCCTCAAGCAGGCCGCTACGTCAGAAGCGTGGCGACTCCAAGCTTGATCAGAGCGTCACGAGCCGCGTCACGGACGATGACCTCGGGGTCGCGCAGGGCCTCCGCCAGCGCCTCCATCGCCCTTCTGCCGGGCATCATCGCGAGTGTGCGCGCGGCCAGCGCGCGCACCGCGGGATCCGAATGAGACCGCAGCCGATCAACCACCTTGTCCAACCCGTCGTGATCGTCCCATCCCGCGACAGGTGCCGTCCATTCCGTCGTCACCCGGCCTTCGGCCGCGGCACGCATCAGCTGGGCATGCTCGTCGAGGCGTCGCTCGATTGTGTCATGATGCCTGTCGATGGCTTCGCGTGCCGAAGAATCGCTCTCCCATGTGCTGGTGGCATACTGCGTAGTGTCCGACGCTCGTTCGTCTTCTCCGACTGGCCCGACGGAGAAGATCCGATCGAATAGCCGCACGTCTCCTCCCCAATTCGCCCCGGAACTTGACCCTGTTCTCCCAACGGCCGTGGCGGGCCGATTCCGGTCCGTGCACCCGATTGCACAAACCGTCGCCCGCCGGCTGAGGCCCGCCCATCGAGGACCTAGTGACGCACGTACTGCTTCACGGCGTCGCCCAGACCTTCGGACCCCAGTTCCTCCAGCCTGAGATACGAACCCCCCGCCGCCTCCGCGATCTGCTTTGCGAGAGTCTCGCGTCGCAGCATACGGCCCGTGTCTATCACCAACGTGTTGATCTTCCGTTGCTTGAAGCAGGCCGCCATCGATCGTGCTTCGGCCTCGGGCACACCGTTGCCAATGGGCACGTTGGCGTTGCCGTCCGTCACGAGCACCAACCAGGGCACGGACCCCGACTCCTTCTTAGCATCCCGGCTGAGGATGCTCAAGCTTGTAGCCAGTCCATGCGCAAGTGGCGTGGTGCCGCCTGTAGGCAGCTCCTTCAGGCGCGTATGCGCCTGCTCCACGCTGGTGGTCGGCGGGAGCAGAACATCCGCGCGCTTGCCCCGGAATGCCACCATGCCCACTCTATCTCTACGCTTGTAGGCGTCTACAAGGAGCGCCAGCACGGCTGACTTCGCCGCCTCCATGGACTCGCGCGCTCGCATCGACCCGCTGGCGTCCACACAGAACAGGATCATCGCGCCGGCCCGGCGCACTCTAATCTTGTCTCGCAGATCGTCAGGCACAATACGCAAGGCCAGACTCCCATCCTGGCGGCCGCCCCGCGACGCCGCCGCCCGCAGGGTCGCGTCAATGGCGGGGTCTTTTGCTTTTCCGGCCGGCGTCCTGCTGCCAACATATCGGCCGCGTCCGCCGGGCGCCGGCGCCTTCTCTCTCTTGCCGTTGCTGCCCGCCGTCGTCGGGCCTGACACGGCGCTCAAGGGCGGTCTTGCGTCGGTCGAGCCGATCCCGACGACCTCCTCATCTCCACCGTGACCGGAGCGACTCGCTGCGTGCTCCCTGTCACCGTTGTCACCCTGGCGTGCCGACCCAGCCGTGGAATCCCCTTCCTCGCGAGAGAGCGAACCGGCACGCCGCCTGCCTTGAATCGACACGCGACCGTGCGCGCTTGAGTGGCGATATGAGCGCAGAAGCTTCTCCAGCTTCTGCTCATCCAGCGCGTCATCCTCGAATGGGAGACGCCGCATCCTGTGCGTCAAGCAGAGCGGCGCCACTGTCGAGACGTCCGATTCTCGCACTTCATCTCGGCCCTCCAGGGCGGCAAGAGTCCTGCTTGCCTGCACGATCGTGATGTCGGCGCGGTGCCCCTGCACGCCCATCTCGGTGCAAATCTCCGCAACCAGCTGCAACGTCGCTTCGTCGACGCTGACCGACTCGACCGCCCCGACGGCGCTCTCAATTTGAAGCGAGATTCTGCGCTCCTCTTTCTCCCACTCGCCCGCAAAGGAGACTGGATCGGCCTCCCACGCCGCCCTTCGCTTGACGATCTCGGTCCTCTCCGAACGGTCGACACAGCTCCTGACCTCGGCGCACAGACCGAACCGATCGAGTAGTTGCGGCCGCAAGTCCCCCTCCTCCGGATTCATAGTCCCAACGAGCACGAATCGCGCCGCGTGCGCCAGACTGATCCCCTCTCGCTGCACGCTGTTAACACCCATTGCCGCCGCGTCGAGCAAGAGGTCCACAATGTGGTCCTCGAGTAGGTTGACCTCGTCGACATAGAGAACGCCTCGGTTCGCCTCGGCAAGCACGCCCGGCTGGAACGCCTTCCTCCCCTCAGTGAGCACCTGTTCGATGTCGAGAGTGCCGACGACTCGATCCTCCGTCGCCCCGATCGGCAAATCGACGACCCTGGTGCGCCGAGTGCAGGTTTGCAGATCCCTGCGGGCGGCTCTATCCCGGCATGCCTCGCACAGAGCCGATGGGTCGGTCGGGTCGCACGAGAAGGCGCACCCGTTCACCGTCTCTATCTCCGGAAGAAGGTGCGCGAGGGCGCGTACTGCAGTAGACTTTGCGGTCCCCTTTTCGCCCCTAATCAAGACGCCGCCAATCCTGGGGTTGACGGCGTTGAGCAGTAGTGCGGTCTTCATCTGCTCCTGGCCAACGATGGCGGAAAAGGGATAACTACAACTAGTGATTCGAATGCACCCCCGCAAATCATGCCCGCGGCAGCAGCCGCTTCTTGTACATCATATAGTGTGTGAAGCCGCTGTCAAGGCTATATATTGGGCTTTCTTGGGAGTACGTGAGACTCTCGGCAGACGCAGAGCGCAACGGGCGGCGGACGCTATCTCAGCACGGCGGTCGCTTTGTGTTTGGTGTCGGCGACTCGCAGAGTGAGTTGCAGATCGCGGTCGCCCGCCGCGACTGGGAAGGCGAGCGACATCGCCATCCTTCCTCTCGAGCCGATCGTGCCCTCCATGTCGATACCGCTGCTCCGATCGGTGGCAATCATGTGCGAGGAGGGCTCCATCGGGGACGGCGAATCCCGACTCGTCAGAGTGAAGATGAGCGATTCGACATCGATGCTCCCAGGGCCGCGGTTCTCAACGACGACGTCGGCGACAAACCACTCCTTGCCGCGTGGGGGGGTCCTGCCTTTTGGAAGCCCGAAGAGCCGCCCGCTCGATGACTGAGTCGAGGTCGCCGAGAAGACGATCTGTCCGAGGAGTGTCCGTTCGCCCCTATGGAGTGGGCGCCCTGGCGAGACATACCGCTCTGAGGGCGCCGCCCCCTCAGGGCCTCGTGTTGAAGATCCCGTGCAGGCAACCGACGAAGCGGCCAGACACACGGCCGCGGCCGCCACGACTCGGATCCGCCACCTTCCCTTCGCAAGCGATGTCGGCGGCATGCGGCCTTCCAAGCCTACTCGGTCACCCTAAAGACCGCATCGTGCTCTCGGACATGGTCGGAGACCTTCAGGCCCACAGCCGAGCCCTTGGCGGCGGAATCAACCGACTCGTGCTCGATTTGCATGGAATCGACGGTCTGCGTGAGATCGGTGGTATGCCCCTTGATGCGGATTGTCTCACCAACTTTGAGGTCACCCTTGTCGAGCTCGATAGCCGCCACGCCGATCTTGCCGTAGTAGTGGCTTATCCTGCCGATTTCAACTTCAGCCATGCGCATGTCCCTCCCGAAGCCGAACCGCCGTGTCGCATGCTCTTTCCGCGCCGCCGGAGTATTTCCTGCCGTCTGTTGCTCGTATGCCCCTTTGTGGCCGCGTCTAGTCCCGACATGCCGCCGCGGCCATGGGATGCAGCCCCGGTCAGTCCGTGGCGCGTCCGGTGCGAAGGCGGCTCTTCGTGACACGCACGTCTTCGCACGGCGTCACGAAACGCTCCAGCGCCGCGCCGGCCTCCTCGCCCCACGCTCCGGCGCGGACCGCCCGGGCCACCGCGCCAATGTCCAGGCAGCTGGCCTCGTCCCACTTGCCGAGTCGTCGTACAGTCTCCTCCAGCCGGTCCCGCTCGGGACTTCCCTTGCGCGGCAGCGACACGCCCTCGACTGTCTTGACGGTCACCTTGTGATCGCTGCCTGCAACGACTTCGAGACCGTTGGCCCGAGCGAAGGCGATGAGGTCCTCTCGGACTTCCCCGATCTGTTCGTCCAACCGACTCCTTTCCTCGCCGAGCTCTACAAACTTGTTTACGAGAACCACCCCGTCGTCGGCGTGAAACTCCTTCGCGGGCAACTCCGCAACGGCGACCGCATGCTTCTTGCGAGGACAGACCGCTTGGTAGCCACACCAGTCGCAGAGGTTGCTCTCGACCGCGTCGAACTCCCTGTCGGCCTCCATCCGCCCGATGAACGCCAGCGTCTCCGCCCGCAGTCGATCGAGTTCTTCGCGATCTCGCCTGGAGCGAAGCTCCGTGTCCCGTGCGAGGTAGTGCCAGACCAGGGTCACGTCCCGCACGTCCTGGGGCCACATTGCCTCCAGTGCCAGCTGGTAGAAGGCCAATTGCGGGTCGGCGTCGACAGCCGACTGTTCTGGCAGATTGCGGCTCGTCTTGTAGTCGTGGATCTCATACACTCCCTCGTCGACGCGGTCGATGCGGTCGACGTATCCTTGAAGGACGACGCCGCGCTCCTCATCAAGCACCACCTTCACTTTGCGCTCGATGCCAACAACGACGCCGCTGTCGAAGGGCTCATAGCGCTGCCAGTAGTCGCGGATGCAGCGACGGCCCGTCTCGCGGTAGTCATCAACACCGAATTCGGGATTGACCACCTTGACCCGCTCGTGCCAGTTCTGATCCCACGACCTTTCGTACCGCGCGAGCGCCTCTTCCAGAGCAACCGGCCGCGACATGCTCACATCCTTGTACAGCCGCTCGAGGACCTCGTGCACGCGGCTGCCCATGAACGCCTCGATTCCTTCCTCATCGTCGACCACGCGCTCGATGTAGCGCAGTTTGTACTTGTGCGGGCACGACCGGTAGGTTTCGATCTTGCTATGAGAGTAGAATCCCATCCGCGATCACCTCAGAGCTAGGATAGCAGCGGCCACTGACATCCCCGACGCACTGCGGACACGAACGCTTCGACCTGCTCCGAGCTTTTGACTCCGGGAGCGATCTCGACGCCGCTCGAAACGTCCACAGCGGCCGGATGGACAACCTCAACGGCCTCCGCTACGTTGGCCGCGCTCAAGCCGCCGGCGAGCACGATCGGAATCGCAGTCCGCGCCACGATTTTCGCCGCCGCCTCCCAGTCGTGCCTCGTGCCTGTCCCCCCGCGCTTGAGACCTCCACCGTCGGCGATCGCCGTGTCGAGGACTATCCCAGCGACTCCGGCCCGAGCGTACTTCTCGACCTGAGCCGCCGCGGCGGCCACGTCGCCTGCGGCTTCGCCCGCCGGCGCCAAGTGCAGGGATTTCCACACCTCACAGTCCACCCGCCGAATCAGGTCACGCACGGAATCGACGCTCTCTGTCCCGGCGAGCTGCAGTGCCACCGGCCCTGCGTGGCTAGCGAGGAATTCACATAGCTCGACCGGTGCGTCGTAGGTCAAAGCCACGCCGTCTCCGCCCGCGAGCAGCCGGACCGCCTCGGTGCGCTTCACACTCCGTGGGGAGACGTCCACCTCCACTATGACTCCGATGAAATCGGCGCCGGCCTCCCACGCCGCTTTGGCATCATCAGCCCGGGTTATGCCACATATCTTGATGGCGGTCTCAGAAGGCTTGGGGTTCCGCTTCATGCAGTCATCTTACCGGTCGCCGATCGTTCATGTCACGCGCCACTCCCCGGCGCGCTCGATCTCGAAGAGGCTAAACTCCATCGCGCCTCAAGCCGATTAACTGTATGGATGCACAATTAGTACAGGTCTGCACTGGATGAGTAGAGATGATTGAGTTTTCGCGCGTCACCAAACGCTACGCGGACACGGCGGCGCTGGCCGAGGTCAGCGTGACTATCCCTGACGGAGATTTCGTCTTCATCACGGGCCCGAGCGGCAGCGGCAAGACGACGTTGGTGCGCCTGCTCATCGCCGACGAGTTCTGCGATGACGGGTTCATCAAGGTCGACGGTCTTCACCTGGTGAACGCGACTGAGGATCAGCTTCGCGCCCATCGCCGCCGAACCGGCGTCGTCTTCCAGGACTACGGTCTCCTGGCCGAGAGAACTGCCTACGAGAACGTGGCGTTCGCCCTGCGATGCCTCAACATCGAGCCCGCGTCGGTCAATCGACGCACGCGAGAGGCGTTGGCCGTAGTGGGCCTGTCCGACTACGCGGACGCATACCCCGAGCAGATGAGCGCCGGGATGCAGCAGCGCGTGGCGATTGCCCGCGCCGTGGTTACCAGGCCGAAGGCCATCCTCGCCGACGAGCCGACCGGGAATGTGGACCCCAAGAACACAGTGGCCATCATGGAGATCCTGGAGACCATCAACCTGCACGGCACGACCATGGTCGTAACGACACACGATCCGCTCATCGTCGAGATGATGCAGCGCCGGATCATTCTGCTCGATCACGGACGCGTACGCCTTGACGATATCGGCGGCTACAGAGTCTAGGAGCCAGCGCTATGCATCCAGCGAACCTGTGGTGCTTCACCAAGGAGGCGATCACCGCAATGCGCCGGCGGAAGCTCATCGCCGTCGCCACTGTCTCCACATGCTTCATCGCCTTGTTGGTCCTGGCCTTGACGCTCATCGCCACCGTCAATCTCTCGCTCCTGTCAACGAAGTTGCGCAACTCCGCACAGGTCACGGCCTTCTTGGCAAAGGACGCGAGTACCGCCGAGAGGCAGCGATTCGAAGCTTGGCTCGTGAACGTGCCCCAGGTGAAGAAGTACGACTACGTCTCCCCGTCGACGGCCCTGAGCGAGCTCGCTCAAGAGCTTGGCCACGACTCGCGCCTGCTTGAAGCGGCAGACGGCAACCCGATACCGCCCTCTTTCCGCATCCACGCCGCAAGCCCCGAGCAGGTGCGCTCGTTGGTCGCGACCTTGCGGTCGCGACCTGAGGTGTTCCGCGTCGTCTACGCCTCCGACGCGACGGCGCGTTTGATCTCGATGAGCCGCGCGATCAACCTCGCCGGCATAGCTCTCTCCGTCCTTCTCAGCTTGGCCTCGGTCACGATCATCCACAACGCCATGGCGGTCGCGATCGACGCCCGTCGCCGTGACATACGCATCATGCGTCTGGTCGGCGCCGATCCGCTCCTGATCCGCCTCCCGTACATGATCAACGGCGCGCTCTATGGTCTGGCGGGAGCCGCAGCCGCCGCGGCCGGCGCTATCGTCGGCTATGCAATGCTCGCCGGAACCGCCCGCGACGCCCTACCCTTCTTGCCGGTAGCCCCGCTATCCACGGTAGCGGTCGTGACGATCCCCGGGACGCTCGTCTTCGGAGCCACCGTGGGACTTCTCGGAGCGGCGCTGTCGCTTGCCAGGCACTTGACGCCTCATCGAAGCCCGGGCGTGGAAACGAGCCGGCGGGTCCGGCTAGGCACCGGCGCGAAGATCGCGGTGGCTGTGACCGTCCTAATCGTACTATTCATGGGCGCCGCGGTTGTGCGGGCCGACGCGAGCCTCCCGGACCAGATAGAGGAAGCCAATCGCCTCGGCACGGCCGTCGCCCACAACAGCCGTCGGCTGGCCGCGCTCCAGACGAACGTGCGCGCCACTGAGCATCGCCTCGCTGAGCTTCGAGCCGACATTGCCGCGCTGCAGAAGCACATCGCGGCCGCGGAGGAGAGCAGATCGGCCATCTCGGCCGGCCTTTCCGACCAGCTCCTTGCCTATTACGCCGCCGGGCGCAGCAGCCAGGTGGAGATCCTCGCCGGCGCTCACGATCTCGATGCCGCCGCGGTCGCCAACGAGCGGTTGAGATTCGTTCTCGAGGACGAATACGCCGCGTTCGAGCGCGCCCGCCGGGTGCTCTCGGACCTCGCGGCCTCCAAGGCGAAGCTGGAGCGGGCGAAGGACGAAGCCGCCGGCATCGCGGACCGGCTTCGTGCGGCTCGGCGCAGGTTGGCCGCGCAGACTCGTCGCCAGAGGGCCTCGCTCGCCCGCCTGACGGCGAGCATCCACGACTCACTCGCGGTCTACGGCGACCGGTCGGTCGATGTGACGGTCTACGGCCAAGACGGCTTCATCTTCCCGGTCGCGGGCGAGCACAACTTCTCAAACGACTGGGGACAACCCCGCTCGGGCGGTCGAACTCACAAGGGAACAGACGTGATGGCGGCAATGGGGACTCCGCTTCTGTCCGTCGTCGGCGGCAGGATCGAGCTGGGATCAAACGGCCTCGGCGGAACGGTCATCCACCTGTACGGCGACGATGGAACGACGTATTACTACGCGCACCTCTCGGGCTATGCCCCATCTGTCACTTCGGGGCAAGAAGTCGCCCCCGGCCAGCTCATCGGCTTCGTAGGCAACAGCGGAAACGCGAAGGGCACGCCTCCGCACCTCCACTTCGAGATACACCCGGGGGGCGGCGGCGCAATCAACCCATACCCCATCCTCAGCAACGCCGATGAGGTCCTCTTCAAGACCTAGTTCGGCCGCACGCCAAGTGAAAGTGCCTTGATTGCCTTGATCACCTCACCCCAGCCCTCGGGAGGCCGAGAGCCGGAGATAACCGTGACCGACTTCGACCGCGCGGCGTCGCGGAAGTCGACTCGCTCGCTCACCATGTCGGGAACGGGTCGGGATGGGGCGTACTTGTCATTCATCCGAAAGAATCCGGCCTTCTCCAGCTCGTCAACAAGGTCCGCAACCCGATCCGCTGACACCTTGAGCGTTTCCTCGCCCGATGTCTTTCCCTTGCGCGTGATAAGGATCGTGCCGTCGCCCTTGATCTCGGTCGCCTCCAATCCGCCGACGATTCCTCCCGCCCAGGTGTATGTCACCGTGAGGTCCCCGTCGAGTTTGGAGGTCCCGACGCCGCGGCAGCCGGCTATGGCGCCCAGAATCGCGAGCAACGCCAGACCGGCCACGGCCCCTGTTCGCATCCCCGCCCTGATCACGACTGCCTCCTTCAAAACCGACGGCCCCCCTGCGACAATGGCAAGTATCACACACTTGAGGATTGGGCGCGCCTAGTAAGCGCCCAGGAGTGAGCAAGGACCCGTGCAGCCGACCGAGCGACTTCTGAACCTCATAGCGTTTCTGCTGGACGCGCCGCGGCCGGCGACTGCCGATGACATCCGCGCGCTTGTTGCCGGGTATGACCCAAACCAGAGCCACCAGGCGTTCCAGCGCATGTTCGAGCGGGACAAGGATGACCTGCGTGAGCTCGGCATCCCGCTGGTTGTGGAGGAGAACGAC
>DYIV01000002.1:24271-36947 GCA_020723435.1 Slackia heliotrinireducens
CCGCGCCTCCTATTACCTTCCACCGATAGATGTCGAGTTCGACGAGGCGATGGCGCTTCGGCTCGCCACGACCGTCCTTGCGTCGGATCCGGGTTATCCCCTGGGCGAGGAGATACGCGGCGCTCTCGCCAAACTGGCTTGCGACTGCGACCCGCCAGCCGCCACGCCGGCGAATCTGATCGTTCGCCTTGCTCCCGAGGCCGCCCGCGACCACGAGGCCGCCAACCTCGCGGCACTTCGACGCGCCGTGGATCAACGCAAGCGCGCCACTTTCGACTACTCGCCGGTCTCAAGCGACAACGTCGCGACCAGGACCGTTGAGCCATACGGTCTCTTCAGCGCGAACGGACACTGGTACCTCGTCGCGCGATGCTGCGACGCTTCGGCCATAAGGACCTACCGTCTATCCAGAATTCGGGGGAACGTCTCCGTCGGCGAGGCAGGCGCGAAGGGCCCCGACTTCGAGGTGCCGGCCGACTTCGACCTGACCGCCCACATGCACGAGCCCTGGGAGATCGGCGAGATGAGCTTCGAAGCCACCGTCCGATTCGAGGCTCCGGCAGCCGCCTGGGCGCACCGAGCGCTCACGCGAGCCGTCTCAATGGAGGACCTACCCGGCGGCGGTGTTGACGTTGTCCTGCGCTGCGCCGACGAGACCCGGGTTCTGCGCTGGGTTCTGTCGTTCGGTGCGAATGCCACGATTACCCAGCCAGCGAGCCTGCGCGCACTCGCCCGACGCCATCTCTCGGAGTCACTGGCCGCCTACGAGGAGGCCGATCGATGAGCCCCTCGGAGTCCCAGAAGCGACTATCCCGCCTGCTTGCGTTGGTGCCGTACCTCATCGCCAATCCGGGAGTGACCTACGATGAGGTCTGCCGCGCCTTCGGCTCGGACCGGGCCACGCTCGACAAGGACCTAAACGTGCTTTGGATGTGCGGCCTTCCCCCATACGATCCTTTCGCGTTGATAGACGTGGAACGAGACGACGACCGCATCACCGTCTCGTCGGCCGACTTCTTTCGGCGACCCGTGTCCCTAACAGTCGCCGAAGCGCGAGCTCTGCTCTCGGCCTTGGCTATCCTCGGAGATCTTGGGGAAGAGGAAGCCTCTCTCTCCCGCCTCGTGCGAAAGGTCGCCGAAGCGCTCGGCGGGCTGGCGCCCCGTGAGTCTATAGGCTTCGTAACCGACGACACGGGGGAAAGCCCCGCCTTCGGCCCCCTCAAGAGCGCCATCGACAGCCACGAGATCGTTGAGATCTCATACTACTCCGCGTCTCGAGACGCCACGGGAACGCGACGCATCGATCCGTACCGTCTCGTCAACGTCGGAGGCCACTGGTATGTCGCCGCATACTGCCACAGTGCTGAGAGCGTGCGTCTCTTCCGCTTGGACCGCATCGAGACGGCCTCCGGAACAGGCGACGTGTTCGAACCTCTCGATCTCCCCGATCTTAGCTCCTATGAGGACGGCATCCTTTATCAACCCTCGCCGTCGGACCGCGTTGCACGGGTCGAGTTCTCCCCCTCGGCGGCGCGCTGCGCCGTTGAGACCTGGCCCGATTCCGCTCCCGAGCGTCATGAGGATGGCCCCGTCACCCTTTCCATCCCCTACGCCCACGAGACGTGGCTGATCAAGCAGCTCCTGCCGTACGGACCGGACGCCCGGATCACTGAGCCGGCCGACCTGATCTCGGCATACCTGCGGACGCTGTCCGAGCTCGAAGAGCGCTACCGGCCGTGACACGGCCCCGGGAGCACGCGCCCACCTCACGCATCCGCGCAGCTCCGTGACGAGCCGCCGCCTCTCGTTGTAGAATGACGGCACTAACACGTCGACCCGGAGCACGCGTGAACCTCGCAAGCCGGAAGTACATCCCTCACACAATCGCTTCGGCGGCCGTCGCCGCCGTCGTTGTCTCCTTGCTGGCCCCGGCCGAAGAGCGCCTCGGGGACACGGTCAAGCTCATCTATCTGCACGCCTCCGTGACCTGGGTGGCGCTTTGCGCCTTCGCGGCGGCCGGCCTGGTCGGTCTCGTGGCCCTCGCGCGACGAAGCGACGTGCTCTCGTGTTGGTCGACGGCCTTGCTGGCCACGGCCACGGCCTTCTGGACCATTCACTTCGCGCTGGGACTCGTCACTATGCGTCTTGCCTGGGGCGATTGGTTCTGGTCGGAGCCGCGCATCCGGGCAGGGATGCTGATCCTCGGTGTGTCGATTGCCGCAACCCTGCTTGCGCTGGCGGCCGACCGAAGATGGATCGGGCCGGCGCTCTCAGTGGCGGTCGTCGTCTTCATAGTCTTACTCCTCACCACGACGGGGCGTGTCTTTCACCCGGCGGGCGCTATACGCGAGTCCAACTCGATCGCCATCAAAGGATCCGTCTTCCTCATCGTCTTATTGACAGTCGCGGCTTCGATTCAGACAACCCGCTTCTTCGCGCGTCTGTTCTGCGTCTCCGGGGTCCGCGACGAGGCGGCGGCCGTCGAGACCTAACGCCACGCCACTCATCGGTCTTCGCGAGACTCCGAGCCCGCGGAGCCGCACGCCGGCCAGCGCTCATCACGCCGTTTTGGCAGGATTCCCGGCGCGATGTAGAATACGGCACTAGACCCGACGAGGTAGACTCATGAGACACACTCCGGACGCAGACGGCGCCCCGGCGCCCAAGAGCCTCACCTCCCGGCGGACGGTGCTGTCCGCACTCCTCACTCTCGTTGCCCTTGCTCTTGCCGCGTCGTCCCCCGTCGCAAAGGCGGCGACACTCTACACGATGACCGGTCGAGGCTTCGGCCACGGCGTAGGAATGAGCCAGTACGGCGCCCATGGGTACGCCAAGCACAACTGGAAGTTCAGACGAATCCTCACCCATTACTACTCTGGGACGACCGTAACCGCCGTGGGCGGCACGACCGTCCGCGTCTTGGTTCGCGACGGCGCCTCGCGCATCACGCTCGTCTCCTCGGCTCGTCTCACGCTATATGACGAGACGACTCATCGCAGGAGGTTCGTGCCGGCCGGTCACGTCGCGGTCACCCGTCCGAGCGTCTCAAAGCTCCGAGTCGTCAACGCCACGACGGGACGCACGGTCAGCGAATTCACCGGACCGTTGCGCATATCGGCCAACGGGACACCGATCAGGATGATCACCGCAAACGCCAACGGCGAGTCGCGTCTTAGATACCGGGGTTACTTCCGTCTGATGCTTCGAGGCGGCGCCGTGCGCGCCATCGATCAGCTCACCACTGAGCACTATCTCCGCGGTGTTGTTCCCGCGGAGATGCCGGCCTCATGGCATATGGAGGCTCTCAAGGTGCAGGCCGTGGCTGCGCGCTCCTACGCGCTGGCGAAGCGGCGCAGCGGCGGGGATTTCGATCTGTACGCCACTACAGCCAGCCAGTACTATGGCGCCATTGACGCGGAACGGGCGCGGACGAATTCGGCCATAACAGGCACATCAGGCTTGGTCCTGAAGTACGGCGGTGCGGTGATCGCCGCCTACTTTCACTCCACGTCCGGCGGAAAAACGGAGGACATCCAGAAAGTGTGGGGCGGCTCCGCTCTCGCATGGGCGAAGAGCGTCTCCGATCCTTATGACAACGTGTCCCCATACCATTCCTGGCGGCCGGCGCGCTACACCCCGACCCGGCTCGACGCGGCCCTTGGCAGCTACGTCAAGGGGAAGCTAACGGGCCTTACGATCACCGCAACCGGCACATCACCACGTGTGCGTACGTTGAGAGTATCCGGCTCCGCAGGTGTCTCGTGGGTCACGGGCTCCGCCGTGCGCACGCGCATGCGACTGCGCAGCACGTGGTTCGCGTTCCGCTCCATGAGTATCGTCTCGACCACGACCGTAGTGCCGTACGGACGGACGATCGCCATCATCGGCCGTGTCAGAGCCGCCCCGCTGCCCAACGCGGTCGGGAATCGCATCATCGCCTTCAAGGCGCGACGTACCGGTGCGACACGATGGGTCACCTATCGAGTCAACACAAACAGTGTCGGCGACGTCCGTCGCTTGATCCGGCCCGGAGCCGGGACCACCTATCAGTTCGCGCTTGGCACGGCCATCAGCCCTGCGCTTCTCATCCGAGTCCGCGCGCTGGTGTCATTGCGTCCGAGCACCGCCACGCCTGGCGTCGGTCAGAAGGTCGTGCTCAGCGGGGCGGTCTCGCCCAACCACGCCGGCAAGAGGGTCACGGTGAAGTGGTACTCATCGGCCGGCTGGAAATCGTATTCTCTGCGGCGACTGAACGCCTCGTCTCAGTACAGCACGAGCTTCACGCCCGGCCAGAAGGGGACGTTCTACTTCTGCACGGTATTCCCGTCGGACACCAGCCACCTCGGCGGCGTCAGCGCGGTCCGCAAAGTCGTCGTCAAGTAGACGCCGATGGACTTGTCAGCCTACCTGACGCTTCGAACGCAGATTCAGCTCTTCACCGTGCCTTTCGCGCTCTCCGGGGTGTCCTTGTCACTGGCTCTCATCTGGGCATGTGCCGTCTCGGTCGCTCGCCGTCACGCCACCCGTCTGGCGGCAGCACTGGTGGGGCTCTTCATCGCTGCCTTCGCCATCTTGGCCTTCTATCACTTGCGAATCTACCAGACCGTCGTTCTGATCAACCCGTCGACCGGGCAGGTCGCGGGGAGATTCGCGGTACCCTTGTGGATTGAGACTGAGAAGCTTTTCTTCGAGACGCTGCTGCTTGGAGTCCTCGCGCTGCTCCTGATGAGGCGAGAAAGACCACTCTCCTTCGCCGTGGGCGCCCTGTTTGGGGGATTAGGCCTAGCCACCGCTCTGCTGGCGAATCCGTTCACGTCGCCCCTGCCCGATTTGCATCGCCAGCTGCTGGAAACCGCGAGCGCCCTGAGCTCGTCAGACACCGGACTTCAGATGAGAGCCTTCGGCCAAGCCTTAGGCCAGATGCGTTTCTTCTACAACTCCGTCTACATGTGGATCCACCCGCCGCTGCTTTTCGCCTCCTACGCCGCGTTCACCGTGAGCTTCGTCTCGTGTCTGTTCATGCTGAGAAGCCCGGATCACGGCAACGAGAAGTCGGCCTACGACTATGCGAAGCTCGGCTATCTGATGCTTACCTTCGGCATTCTGATCGGCTACCCATGGGCAATCGCCGCCTGGGAAGGGAGTCCGTGGTGGTGGGCGCCGAAGATCAACATGGCGCTCATGCTGTGGTTTCTCTACACGGGCTATCTCCACTCGCGCCTCTACCTGCAACGCCGCGGGATGTGGAAGACCACGGCGATCCTTGGCATCACCTGCTTTCTCGCGCTGGTCCTGACATACGCAACGACCTACGCCGTTCCCGGAACGCACTCGGTGGCCTAGAGTCATGGCACACGATGACAAACCGGCAACGAGGAGCCTGCGGGTAGCCCAGCCAGTTCGCACAATCGCCCGCGACTACGATTTCACTCTTGTGATCGCCACGATCGCCGCGACCATCCTTGTCGGAGCGCTCTTCGTCGCCGCGACCGTCTACTCGTTCTTCGCCGCCCAAACCGACCCGGCCTGGACTGAAACGTACATGTACGCGAGCTACATCGACGCCATGAACTCTTACTTGTTCCCGCTGCTGCTTGCCCTCATCGTCATGCTCGGCCTCTGTATCCCCCGAAGGCTGTTCAAGAAGCGGGTGCTTGTCGTCTCCAGCGCCGCTCTTCTGCTTGTGACCCTTCTTCTCGCTGCATTGGTCAACTGGAGGGCCGGCTGGCTATTCCTGCTGGCCACCGCCGCCATCGTTCAGCTCGTCGTCATCGTGATGACCGCAATCCGCAGTACCCGCTTGACCTACCTGCACGAGAGCTTCCTGATCAGGATGGGGTCGGCCCTGCTTCATCTGGGCCTGAGCGTGCTGATCGCCGCTTTCGTCCTTCAAGCGGGTCGCGCCTCTCAGCTCGCCGCCTTCTGGATTGCCACGGCCCTCATCATGGCGGGGATGATCATGTCATTCTACAGCGGCGAGTTGGGAGCGCTCCGACGTCGCTTGCGGCGTCATCCGGCGCCGGAGCCGGACGTCGAAGAAGACTAACTCACGTCGAAAAGGACCGTTCGGCTTCTGGGTCCGTCAAACTCGCAGAAGAATATGGCCTGCCAGGTCCCCAAAGCGAGGCGTCCGCCCTCGATCGGCACTCGCGCTGACGAGCCCACAAGCGACGCCTTGACGTGAGCCGCGGCGTTGCCTTCTCTGTGACGATAGGATCCCCCGCTTGGCACGATCCGCTCGAGGGCGTCAAGGATGTCCGAGGCCACGTCCGGATCGGCGCCCTCGTTAATTGTCACTCCGGCGGTCGTGTGCGGCACGTAGACCGTGCACCACCCGTCGCCCGCGGCATGAGACGCGACCGCGTCCCGCACGTGTCGCGTGATGTCGACCATCTCAAGTCGCGAGCTGGTGCGCACATCGAAGCTTCCCCGCACGCCCATCACGATCGCCCCAGCTGATCCGCTATCTCCCTGGAAAAGATCTCGGCTGTTTCGCCGTCAAACAGTGCGAATACCACGCGCTCCAGACTGCTCGCCCGCCCCTTCAGATACTCGATTGTCGATCTGACCATCACACGAGCGGCTTCCTGTTTCGGAAACCCCCCGACCCCGGTGCCCAAAGCAGGCAAGGCGATCGATGCCAGACCCTCATCTGCGGCGACCTGGAGCGCCGCAGCCGTAGCCCGACCGATCGCTTCGGCATTCGTTCTCAGGTCTTGACCCATCACGGCGGCGTGAATAACCCGCTTCGCGGGCAGGGAGCCCGCCGTCGTGGCCACCGCCTCTCCAACCTCTATGGGTCCGCGCGAGACCGCTTCCCGCTCGACTTCGGGACCTCCGCCGCGCTTCAAGGCGCCGGCGACGCCTCCGCCCATCCACAGGTGGTTGTTGGCCGCGTTGACCAGAGCGTCTGCCTCAAGGGTGGCGATGTCTCCCTGCCACACGCAGATCTCGGTCCGGCCGACGGTTCCCAGGGACTGCATTCTGACTCCAAGCCCGCCTCGCGACCTACAGCTCCACGCCCAGACAGGTCAGAGTGCGATAGATCCCGTCGACCTTCTGAACGCCGTCAACCACTGACTTCCCCAGCGCATCGAAGTCGGGAGCTTCCAGTATCGCGATCACGTCGTAGGGGCCGGTCACCGCGTCCGCGGCCGTAACGTTGGGCAGCCTGCGAATCCCCTCCACAGCCGATCCGACCTTGCCCGCTTCAGCGCGAATCAGAACGTATGCCTTAGCCATGGTCACAACACCTCCGTGCGCCTGCCTGCACTCCGACTACTGACGTTCCCGTTTCGCGTCGGCCGGAAGCATCCCTGCAGAAAAAACGACTGCCGCCCCTGCGGCAGTCGCAAAACCGAGACGCATTGCCGGCCACCAACGGCTACGTCTCGTCCCATCCCGGGCTGTCCGGCTTGCCAGCCTGGCTCTTCGCACGCGCCTCGCGGCTCAATCTGTAGAGCAGCTCTTTCGCGTCTGCCTGGAACAACTCTCTCACATCCGTCGTCAGAACGTCGGCAAACTGCTGGTTCGGCGTCGTCAGCTTGATCCCGAAGAACTCCAGTACCGTCGCGACTTCGTCCGTCTTCCTCCGACCCAATGGAACCATCGCATACTCCTCGCGCGATACCTTCCTTGGCTTCTATCGGCCCCCTTGACGCTCGACTTGACACACAAACGGCTCAAGGCGGGTGCGCCTCCGCCCTACGCGTTCGATCTACCAGCCACTTCGCCGAGACGAATTGACTTGGTTCATTCCTGTGCTAGGATGGTCCTCATCCCACAGCGCCCTCGCGGGCCGCTAGGGAAGACGTTTCAGCCAGCAGCAGCTCACACCGCAGCAACGGAACCGCTTAGTACGCAAGACTAATCGCAGTACGAACCTGCTGGATGTGCGCGAAACGGCCAATGCGTGTTCCCAGCGGAATCCTCATTGGCCGGCCGGGGTCTTCCTTTCCCCCCACGGTTAACAGAGGCACGGGTCTCGAAAACCCACTGGGGGGCTTCTTCTTATCGCTCGTCGACCCTGGGACCTCTGGGTACGCGATCTTCCCTTGCCGAATTGGCTCTTATCTAGAAATGGGCCTTGACTGTCGCGGCGTGAGGACTAAGATGGAACTGGTCCCAAGAGGTTGGACCCAGGTTATCTGAAAGCGGCCGTACCAGTAGCGGCCCAGAAGGATGAAACGAACGGACTAATCGTGAGATTGGTTCTAGTATGTGGAAACCGGAAGGGTACGAAATGGAAAGGTCGCAAGTAGGAAGAGACGGGGAAAGATTTCTTGGGGCCGTCTCTATTCTTTGGTTCGCCTGTATCCGATGCAGGCCTGCGGCGACTCCCAGACCTTGACCTCGACGATCCGCACCGCGCCCGCGACGCGCGCCTCCAGCTCCTCGTAGATGTGGCGCGCCAGGTTTTCCCCGGTTGGTGAGAGACGATCGAACGGCGGCACCTCGTTGAGGTGCTTGTGGTCGAACTTCTCAAGGACCTCGCCCAGAATCCTCTTCAAGTCCCGGAAGTCGTAGACGATCTCGATATCGTTTAGCCGCGCTCCCTCGAGCTCGACCTCGACATCCCACGTGTGCCCGTGAAGCTTCGCGCAGTCTCCCGGGTAGCCACGCAGCGCGTGCGCGGCATCGAAATGGGACTTCACTGTCAGGCTATACATCGAAGAGTCGCTCCTGTCCCTGCTGGGTGCGTTCAAGCTCCTCGGCCCCGTCGACCAAATGATCGTCGATCGCCTCATTGGCCGCCGCATCAGCGCGTGCGTTCAGCTCTCTCGGAACGTGGCGCACCTCGATCGAGTCGAATCGCGAGGCGAGCGCGGCCACTTTGCCTATCAGCTCCTTCAGCTGTGGATTCTTCACCTTGTACTCGCCGTTCACCTGACGAACGACGAGCTCGCTGTCGCAGTGGACGACAAGGTCAGACGCGAAAGGAGCAGACTCAGTCAGGCCAAGAATCAGCGCGCGGTACTCGGCGACGTTGTTCGTTGCCTCCCCGATATAGGCCTTCGCCACGAAGACCTCGTTCCCCGACTCATCGACAAGGACCGCGGCCACGCCGGCCGGGCCTGGGTTGCCCCGAGCCGCGCCGTCGACGGACAACGTCGCATGGGTCCCGCCCATCAGCCGCACTCCACGAGGATCCGGCGACATTGAGGACACCGCCACAGACTGTCGGCGCCCTTCATCTTGTCCAGTTCCTCAGCGGGAAGCTCCACACGGCAGGCCCCGCAGATGCCCTCGGCCAGCCTGCCGACGGCCACACCGCCCTTCTGAGCCCGCACCTTCTCGTAGGTGGCCAAGAGGTCCGGCGAGACGGCCTTCGAGGCCGCGTCTCTGGCCTGCTCTGCCTTTGCGATCTTCGCGTCGAGGTCGGTTTCTCTCCGCCCCAATACGCTTCGCAGTTCGCTCAGGCGTCCCTCGATCTCAACCTTCCGCTCCTCGACCTCTTGGACCTGCCCGCGCTGCTCCTCGACTGTTTCCATCGCCTCCAGAAGCAACGTTTCCAGTTCATCGCGCTTGCGCTTCAGAGTCGCCACCTCTTCTTGGATGGCCCCGAGCTCCTTGGGATTGGCGACCCCGCCGCCGTAAAGCTTCTTCTCCTCCCGCTCAATCTTCGACGACAATGTTGACTCATCGCTCTCGAGGCGATCCTGCGTTCGCTCGCTCTCGTGCACCACACTCTCAAGCTGCGCCAACAGACCGGATACCTTCTCCAACTCACCCGCAACCTCTTTGACCTGGGCCTCCTCCGGGATCTGGGCACGCTCGGCCGTCAGCCGATCCAGCGCACTGTCGGCGCTCTGCAACTCCAGCAACTCGATCTGTTTTCCCACGCCCTATCCTCCAGCGGGCCGCCACAGCGGGGCGGCCTCGTAGATGGTCACTCGGCCAGTATAGCCCACGGCGCCTAGGGCACCCGTCACCAGTTCGGCCAGCGCAGGCACCGCCGGTGCCTCCGTTCCCTGGTGCCCGCAGTCGATTAGCGCAAGGCCCATGGCCATCGCGCGCTGCGAGTCGTGGTAGCGAAGATCGCCGGCCACGAGCACGTCCGCCCCCTTCGAGGCGGCGACCCCGATCATGCTGCCGCCGCTGCCACCGCAGACGGCCACAGTCGTCACCTCGGTATCGACACGCCCCGCCCATCGAACCGTATTGACATCGAGCCTGGTCGCGCACTCCGACGCAAAGGCCTCCAGCGACACCGGGTCGATCCGGCCGATCCGGCCGAAGCCGACGTCCGAGCGCTCAGCCTGGAGCTCGTACACGTCGTAGGCGATTTCCTCGTACGGATGAGCCGCCCTCATCGCCTCGATGACGCGCGCCACAGCCTCCCGCGGCACCGTGCTCTCAAGCCGGATCTCTTCGACCGCATTGGCCCGTCCGGCTTTGCCCAGAGCGGGGTGCGCATCCGGCGGCGCGGTGAACGTCCCTTCGCCGGAGACGCGAAACGAGCACTCGCGGTAGGCGCCGATGTGACCGGCGCCAGCGTTGGCCATCGCCAGGAAGACGTTCTCCAAATGCTCCTGAGGAACGAAGACGACGATCTTGCGCAGCGATCCGGAGCCTGCCAGCACCGAGACATCGGTCAAACCGAGTCGCGCCGCCAGAACGTCACTGACTCCACCTCGCGTCACGTCGAAATTCGTGTGGATTGAATATACGGCAAGACCCGCTCGCAGCACCGAGGCAATCTTCTCCCCATCGACGTCGTCGTCTGTGAACCGCAGCGGCGCGTCTCTGGAGAGCGGATGGTGGGTCACGAGCAGGTCGGCTCCCGCCGACAGCGCGTGCTCGATCGTCGGTCCATCCGCGTCCAGGGCCACCACGATACGGACGACCTCCTGCTCGCCGTCGCCCGCGTGCAGACCTACGCAGTCCCACTCGGCCGCCAATGCAGCCGGACACGCCGCCTCAAGCGCTCTTTCTATCTCCGAGAGTTTCACCGCGACCCTCCGTCAAGAGGCACCAGCGATTTCTTCCGCCCGGCAAACAGAACCGTCTCAGTGTAGCCGACGCGCCGCAGCAGGTCGACGGCCTCGCCGAACCGGTATCCGACTTCCTCGGGGGCGTGTGCATCCGAGCCCAGCGTCACCGGTACCCCGCGCGCTACGCATGCCCGCAAGAATCCCTCCGTCGGGTATATCTCGCCGACCGGTTTTCGCAGACCCGCTGTGCTCACCTCCACCGCCATCTCCTGCTTGGCCACGGCGGCGGCCAGATCCCCGTAGTGTCCGGACAAGTCGACCGGGGGCAAGATCGCGAACTTCTTGATGAGGTCGGGGTGGGCCAGCACATCAAAGAGGCCGGTGCGCACCGCCTCCATCGCCGTCGTGAAGTACTCTTCATAGAGCTGCTCGTGGTCCCGGCCCTCGTATCCGGCTACGTGGCGCGGATCGTCGAAAGCCCACCCGTTCAGGAAGTGGATCGAGCCCAGAACGTAGTCAAACTCGTACTCGTCCAGCAGCGCCGCCAGCTCATCGAGGCTCTCGGGCACATAGTCCGCCTCGATCCCAAGCTTGACCGGTATCCGGCTCCCGACGGCGATGTCGCCTACTTGTTCGACGTAGACCGGCAGCTCGTCGCGGGGCATGGTCAGGTGCGGGTCGACCGTGTGCAGAAGCGGCAGATGGTCGGCGAATCCGATCTCCGCCAGGCCGAGCCGCTGCGCGCGCTCAACGTAGCCGGCCATGTCTCCGGTCGCGTGGCCGCATCGGGTGGTATGGATGTGATAGTCGACGAGCATGGCTGCCTCCAAGCGTCGTTCAACAACGAACGGCCGCGTCTATCGTCGCCCCGCCCAATACGGTGCATCCGTCGTAGAAGACGATGGCCTGTCCGGGTGTGACCGCCCGCTGAGGTTCGAGGAATCGTACGCGCACCGTCCCCTCCTCCGCCGATTCGATCGTGGCGGGTGATTCCTCCATGTTGTAGCGTACCTTTGCCGCGACCGCCAGTGGTGTGCGAGGCTCAATGTCACACCCCCGGGCCCCGGAAGCCACAAGCTCGCATACGCGCAGGTCGGCGTCTTCGCCGATGACGACGCGATTGGAGACCGCGTCGAGAGCCACGACGTACTTGGGCCCATCCGCATGCGCACCGATGCCCTTTCGCTGGCCGATCGTGTATTCCTCGAGCCCGCCGTGTCGTCCCACGACCTCCCCGCCCAGGGTCACAACTTCCCCGGGGCCGGTCCCAGCGCCGCGAGCGCGAACCAACTCCGCCTGCCGTCCCGATGCCACGAAGCAGATCTCCTGGCTCTCGGGCCTGTCGGCGACTCGCAGCCCGAGACGACGCGCTTCCGCCCGCACCGCCTCCTTCGTCGTCTCGCCGACAGGGAAGAGCAGCCGCGCCATCGCCGCCTGGTCGAGCATGTAGAGCACATAGGACTGGTCCTTGTATGGATCGGCTGCCTTGCGAAGCGAGAAGCGTCCACGCTCACTGCGCACGATCCGCGCGTAATGACCGGTAGCCACGTAGCGCGCCTCCAGCGACTTCGCGCGACGCATCAGCTCAACGAACTTGATCCATTCATTGCACCGAATGCATGGATTGGGCGTGCGCCCTCGGCCGTACTCCCGACAGAAATCCTCTATGACGGCCTCGGCGAAGACGTCCCGGAAGTTCAAGACGTAGTGGGGAATGTCTAGTGGGTGGCAGACGCGGCGGG
>DYIV01000002.1:36957-53675 GCA_020723435.1 Slackia heliotrinireducens
CCTCGGCCGCCTGCCACCCGCAGCAGCCGGCTCCTTGGTTCGGGTGAGACTCATCCTCCGGCCAGATGTCGAGCGTCACACCGATGACGTCGTGGCCTTCACGCACGAGCAGAGCCGCTGCAACCGAGCTATCGACCCCACCGCTCATGGCGACGACGACCTTGGCAGGCCTCATCGCGACCATCTACTTCCCCGGATTCTTCGAACGATAGTCCTCGATGGCGGCCCGCAGGCCATCGGCCGCCAGAACGGAGCAGTGCATCTTGACCTCGGGCAGTCCCCCTAGTGCCTCGGCGACCGCCGCCTTGGTGATCTGCATCGCCTCATCGATCGGTTTGCCCATCGCCATCTCAGTGACCATGCTGCTCGTCGCGATGGCGGCGCCGCAGCCCAGCGTCTGGAACTTGATGTCGGCGATGCGACCGTCGTCGACCTTGATGTAGATCTTCATCACGTCACCGCAGGTGGGATTGCCCACCTCACCCACGCCATCCGCATCCTCAATGACTCCGACATTGCGCGGGTTGTGGAAATGCTCCATCACCTTCTCGCTATACACGCTGGCCCTCCTGGTACAACGGCGACATGGCTCTCAGATTGAATACGATCGGCGGCAACACGTCCAATAGGTAGTCGATCTCCTCGCGCGTCGTCAGCCGTCCGATCGTCAGACGCAGCGAGCTGTGCGCATCTTCCTGCGGGATGTCCATCGCCAGCAACACGTGCGACGGCGCCAGGGAGCCGGAGCTGCACGCACTGCCCGTGCTGACGGCAACCCCCTTCGCATCCAGGTGCAACAGCAGAGATTCTCCCTCCACGCCTCGCACGAGCACATTGAGAATGTTCGGCAGTGACCGCGTCCTGTCACCGTTGACGCCGATGTCGCCGACCTTCTCGTGGAGGCCGGCCAGCAGCGCTTCGCTGAGCCTGGCAATGCGGGCCTGGTCGTCGTCGCGTCGCCCGACGGCCAGCTCTATCGCCTTGCCGAAGCCGACGATCCCCGCCACGTTGTGCGTCCCCGCCCTGCGCTTGCCTTCCTGACCGCCGCCTCTGATGAACGGAGTTATCTTCGTTCCTTTCTTGATGTACATCGCTCCGACGCCCTTCGGCGCGTAGAGCTTGTGCGCGGCCAGTGACATGAGCCCGCACCCTATCTGAGCAACGTCTACCGGAAGCTTCGCGACGGCCTGTACCGCGTCGGTGTGGAAGACGATCCCCCGCTCGGTACAGAGGCGGGCGATATCGGCCACCGGCTGCACGGTGCCCACCTCGTTGTTGACGAGCATGACCGAGACGATGATTGTCTCGTCGGTCAGAGCCGCGGAAATCTGATCAGGCTCGACTATCCCGCTGGACCCGGGGCGAACGTAGGTGACGTCATAGCCCGCGCCTGCCAGAAACTTGGCCGCTTCCATGACTGACGGATGCTCAAAGGCGCTCACGACGATGTGGCCCCCCTGCCGTTTGCGCGCTTGAGCGGTGCCGACAAGCGCCCAGTTGTTCGCCTCGGAGCCGCACCCGGTGAAGACGATCTCCTCCGGCGAGGCACTCACATAGCCGGCGATGATCTCCCGGGCGTCCTCGATCGCCTTCTTTGCCCGCTGACCGGCGGCGTACAGGCTCGACGGGTTGCCGTATTCGTCTCTCAAGTACGGCAACATCGCTTCGAGCACCTCAGGGTCGACCGGTGTCGTCGCCGCGTAGTCGAGGTATACCTTGGTCTCCATAGCTCAATGTCCCCTTCGCGTCCTAGGTGGCGTCCTGCTTCCCCCAAGATCAGCGTGCGCCGCTCCCGCGCCCGGCGGCCTCCGGCGGTTCCATGCCGTCGTAACGCCGCTGCCTGGCCACGAGATCGGCCAGTGATATCTCCTCAAGCGCTTCCCGAAGCGCTACCTTCGCTCTGTTCCAGACGTCCTGTGCCGCGCACTGCGCCGACTTGGCGCAATCCGACGTACCCTCCCCTACGCAAGCGGTAGGACTCAACGATCCTTCCAGGGCTTCTACCGCCGCAAAGACGGTGATCTCCTCCGGAGGCCGGGCAAGGAAGAAGCCGCCCTTGGCCCCACGCCGGCTATCGAGAATGCCCGCCTTGCGCATGGCCGAGACAAGTTGCTCCAGGAACTTCAGCGGGATCTGTTGGCGGTCCGCGATCTCACGGACACCAACTGGGCCATCCCCGTAGTACCCGGCTATGTCTATCAGTGCCCTCAGGCCGTATTCGCTCTTCGCGGAAAGTCTCATGGCTATATCATATTGGAATAGTAGGATTTTGTCGCTACCATAGCGCGCGCGTCCCGCAGTGTCAACCGTCCAGGTTGGGCAAGCAAGAAGCCCGAGGCGCGTCGCGCCTCGGGCCCGATGATGCGGCAAATGGGGCTTCGGCCTACTGACCGAACAGTGGCGTGGCCGCCGCCTTCAACACATTCAGCAACTCGCCGACGTCGATGTTGTCCAGAGGAACCAAGAGCGTCACGACCTGGCGATGACTGATGCGGTCACTCTCGCGGAAGCGGAGGATCTCTCCGAGGTTCTCGTAGGAGATGACACGCATCTCGTTGTACAATTGCGACTTGCGGATCGCGGCCTTGAAGATGTCGACCGTGATCTTGTCTTCCACGATGAAGAGCGCCGCCGATTGCTGCCCGAGGCGGTCCTGCTGCTCAGCCAGCTGTTCGACGTAGCGAGCGGCGTGCTGCAGATCGACCGAGCGATCGATGTAGCGAACAAGAATGATGATTCCGGTAAGCGACTTCCAGATTCCGCCGGGGCGCACTTCGAAACCGAGCTTCTGACCGATCGTGTCAATGCGGCTGCCGAGCTCCTGCCGGGCCTCTTCCTCCGGCGGCGCCGGTGGTGGCGCAACCTCCGCCTGGGCCGCGGGCTCCTCCTGCTCCTCATCTTTGGAGAAACCGCCGGCCAGAACACGCACGTCTTCCGACATGGCCTTCGATGCATCGCTTGTCAGCAACTTGGCCAGATTCGGATCGCTGACGTGCAATTCGATGCCGAAGACCTCGAGCACCTTGAACTTGTCCTTGTCCACGCCCTTCTCGTCACCGGACTGCGCGTCGTCCTTTTCGTCCGCCATATGCTCACATCCCTTCCGCCGCTGCTGTGTCGGCCATTATACGCGATTCGCCCTTCCGCGACCTCTCCCTGCCGACCGAGAATGAAGAGAATCACGCCGAAGCGGTCCTCATCCCGCGGGAGCCGGCACAGTTTCTATCGGCACAAATCACCCAGGACAACAGGCTCACGCCGGCTGCTCGACAGTTTGGCCGACGGCGCCGCCGGGTAGAACCGGCCTGCTGAGATTCACACTCGTGGCGGGAGGCTTGCAGCGGCCCCGAGCAAGGCCTTGGGGAGCGCCCCAAACAGTGCTATAGATTTGGGTATCCCAAGCAGCTAAGTAGTGAGGGCCGGGAGGCTAGTAACGGAAGGTTGCTTGGGACTATCCGTCTAGATACCCACGGCTGATAGTCACAGGGTGACGAGAGTCCACTGGGTACCTGCAGACGAGGCCCCAAGAAGCACTCATCCGCCGATGGTGTTGCTTGGGGTTCTCTGCGTCTCAAGGGAACCGTCGGGATGCCGATACGTTTAGCAAGAGCCCGAGGACGGCACTGCGCTCCTCCGATGAGATCGGACCACCACGCCGGCGCCGACGTTCTCGGGTCTTCCCTTTTTCACTCACCGATAGCTCGGCCGTAGTCGTCGGCGATGCGGTGATTGTCTTCCTCAACGCAGTAGCCGAAAGCGATCTCCAGAACTCGCCCCTTGGGGCCCTTCGAGATGATCCTGTGAATCTGTTCTGACGGGATGAAGAACTCCTCACCCGGCGTCGCATCGTGCACCTGATCGCCGATTTGAACCTGGAGACCCTCATCGAGCACGACCCACATGTCGCTGCGCAGGTTGTGCCAGTGCAGACTTGTCTCCTCGTTCGGTTCCACGGTGATCAGTTTCACTGAGCACGTCTTGTTCTGAGCATATTGCTTGTAGTTGCCCCAGGGCTTTTCGACCTTCATTGCCTACTCCGGCGTCGTGCGGGCGCGCGTCTCACAGTAGGTGCTTCGTGTCGCTCGTGCGTACTGTCGCCATCTCTACTTCGGCGATGCACCATCCTATCCTGCCGAGGCAAGGGCCTCCGACAGGTTCGCCATCTCGATGGCGGCCAGCGCAGCCTGCCAACCCTTATTGCCCACTTTCGTGCCCGCCCTCTCGATCGCCTGGTCGATCGTGTCGGCGGTAATGACCCCGAAGATGATGGGCAGCCCCTCATCGAGACTCACCTTCGCCACTCCCTTCGACACCTCACTCGCGATGTAGTCGAAGTGTGGCGTGCCGCCTCTGATCACGACGCCCAGACAGATAACGGCGTCGACGTCACCCTGAGCCGCCAGCTTCTTGGCCACTAGTGGAATCTCGAACGCGCCGGGTGTCCATGCCACCGTCACGGCCTCGTCGGAGACGCCGTGCCTCGTCAGACAATCGAGCGCCCCTTCCAGAAGCCTGGCGCTCAGCAGCTCATTGAACCGACTGATCACTACGGCGAACTTCAAGCCTTCGGCAACCAGTTTCCCTTCGATCGTGCGCATATGCCTACTCCTTCCCTCCTTGCCCGGCGTCGGGCAACTCCAGCAGATGGTCGAGCTTCTCCTTCTTGGCCCGCAGGTATGGCAGGCTCTCGGTCGTCGGGGAGACTTCAAGCGGAACACGACGGCTCACGGTCAGCCCATAGGCCTCCAGACCGACGATCTTGGCCGGGTTGTTCGTCATCAGCGCCATTGAGTGGAGCCCAAGATCGGCCAGAATCTGCGCGCCTATTCCGTAGTCGCGAAGGTCGGGGGCGAAGCCCAGCTCCTGGTTCGCCTCAACCGTGTCCTTGCCTTCTTGCTGGATCTCGTAGGCGAGCAGCTTGTTGAGCAGGCCGATACCCCGGCCCTCCTGGCCCAGAATGTAGAGAAGCACGCCGCGGCCGACTTCCTGAATCATGCTCATCGCCTGGTGCAGCTGAAGACCGCAGTCGCAGCGCAGCGAGCCGAAGACATCGCCGGTGAGGCACTCGGAGTGGACACGAACCAGAACGTCCTCGGCGCCGTCCACGTCGCCGGCTACCAGAGCCACGTGGTGCCGTCCGTCGAGCAATGACTCATAGCCGACCGCGGTGAACTCACCGTGCTCCGTGGGCAGGCGTACTTCAGCGATTCGCCTAACGAGCTTCTCCGTGCGCCGTCTGTGTCGGATGAGATCGGCGACGGTGATCATCTTGAGGCCGAAGCGCTGCGCCACTTTCTGAAGCTGCGGCAACCGCGCCATCGTCCCATCTTCATTCATGATCTCGCACAGGACTCCGACGGGCGCCAGCCCGGCCAAGCGTGCGAGGTCCACGGCGGTCTCGGTGTGTCCCGCCCGCTCGAGCACGCCGCCGGGCTTTGCCCGCAGCGGAAAGACGTGGCCCGGTCTGGACAGATCGGACGGCTTCGTCGCCGGGTCGGCGACGGCCCGGATCGTCACCGCGCGATCGCTCGCCGAGATGCCGGTCGTGATCTTGCCCTTCGCGCCGATGGAGACGGCGAAGGCGGTGCCGTGCGGCGTCGTATTGTCCGCGACCATCAGCGGAATCTGCAGCTCGCCCAGGCGTTCTACCGAGACGGGCATGCAGACTAGGCCGCGTCCGTTGGTCGCCATGAAGTTGATGTCTTCCGGCCGCACTTTCTCGCCGGCCATGACGAGGTCGCCCTCGTTCTCCCGCTCCTCGTCGTCGACTACGATGATCATCTTGCCCGACCGGAAATCCTCCACGGCCTCCTGTATCGACGCAAACGTCATCGGATTACCCTCCCTCTCGTATATCCTCGCCGAAGAAGCCGGCCGGCCACGCGCCCGGCGGGATCCTCCCGCCCTCCGCGCGGCCCAGATACTCCTCGACGTACTTGCCAATGACGTCCGTCTCCAGATTGAGCCGAGCGCCCACTTTCTTCGTGCCAAGCGTCGTCCGCTCCAGCGTTTCGGGTATCAGAGTCACCGTGAAGGCGCCTTCCCGAACCGCCGAGACCGTCAGCGACGTCCCGTCCACGCAGATGGAGCCCTTGAGAAGTATGGCCCCGTCCAGCGGCCTATCCGGCTGAATCTCCATCTCCAGGAAGTGCCCGTTGGGCGTCTGCCGAACGACACGGCCCGTTCCGTCCACGTGACCTGTGACGATGTGACCTCCCAGCCGGTCGGAGACGCGCAGAGCCCGCTCGAGGTTGACACGACTCCCCGGGCGCACGGCGCTCAATGTGGTGCGCGCGATGGTCTCTTTGGAGACATCCGCCTCGAACGAATCCGCGCCGGACGTCGCGACTGTCAGGCACGCGCCGTCTATCGCGATCGACTCACCAGATTCGAGCTCACTCGCAAGCTCCGTCTCCAGCACCAGGCGCATCCCGCCACTTGACCGGCGTGATGACCGGACCGTGCCGACTGCCTCGATCAAACCGGTAAACACTGCTGCTCGCCCTCCTCCTCGGCCGGGTAGCCGGCGATCATGACGTCGCAGCCGACCCTCTCGATCTGGACATCTCGAAGGACCATGGTCTCCAGCCCCGCTGCATTGACCGGCGGGTCCATCACGGGCGGCGCCTCGGCAGCCAGAAGAAGGCGCGGCGCCACGAAGGCGACGACTTTGTCGACGGCGCCGGCCGCTACGAACGATCCGGCGAGCGAAGAGCCGCCTTCCAGCAGAACGGAGCAGAGCTCGCGACGGCCCAGCTCCGCAAGGAGCGACGGGATATCCACGCGACCATCCGCGGACGAGAGACGAACGACCTCCACACCGGCGGAGCGCAGGGCGGACATCCTGTGTTCGTCGGCCCTGTCGGTAACGACGAGCAGGGTGGGCGTCTCGTGGACCGTCCTGGCAAGAACCGACTCGATCGGCATCCTGGCCTGGGAATCGACCACGACTCTGAGAGGTTGGCGGTGTGGGGCTTGACCTGCGGGAAGTCGAGTCGTCAGCTGAGGATCGTCGGCGAGGACGGTTCCCACCCCGACGACAATGGCGTCGCTGGCGGCACGCAGCTCGTGAACTCGCCGATTGGCTTCATCGCCGGTGAGTCGTGTTCGGGTGCCGCGAGCGGCGGCGGTCCTCCCGTCGACACTCATCGCCCACTTGGCCGTGATGAAAGGCACGCCCGTCCTTATCCATTTGGCGTAGGCCTCGTTGAGCTGCACCGCTTCCGACTCGAGCACGCCGCATGCGACGTCGATCCCTGCCGCCTGGAGTCTGTCGAATCCGCGCCCCGAGACTCGCGGGTTTGGGTCCTCCATAGCCGCGACCACCCGCGCGACGCCCGCGTCGATGAGCGCCTCGGTGCAAGGCGGCGTCCGTCCCTTCAGACAGCACGGCTCCAACGTCACGTAGACGCATGCCCTCGTCGCCCTGGGACCCGCCTCCCGCAGCGCGGCGACCTCCGCGTGGGCCTCACCGGCGGCTTCATGGAAACCCTCTCCGACGATACGCCCCTCACGCACAATGACGCAGCCCACCATCGGATTGGGGCTCGTGCGACCAAGCCCCATCTTGGCGAGTCCCAGCGCACGCGCCATGTACTGCTCGTCTCGAGTCGTCCTGTCGCTCGTCTGCTGCTCCATTGGCATCTCCAATCCGAGCTCCCACGTCGGCAAAAAGAATAGCCAAGGGAGAAAAACCCTCGGCCTGCGCCAATGGTCCCTTCTCCCATCCAGACTGTACTGTCGGCCCCGGGATTCCACCGGGTCTGCCCTCGCTCTCGTCGAGGTCGGGCTCGCGGGCTCTCACCGCCGGTCGGGAATCTCACCCTGCCCTGAAGGTTCCTTCGTATTCAGTTTGCCCATAGGGCAGGTTAATGGTAGCAGAACCGTGGGTTGCGTGACAAACCGGGAGCGGCCAAGGTGAAGCATGCCCGCCCCGTCGCAACCCCGCCGGAGACATTCGCGTGACACCCCGGCAACCGGGAGACGTCGGGAGGTGGGCGAATAGGTGTGGCGTCCGCGCAATCAGGCTGTGACAACCTCGCGGAGACTGCGCACGGCGCCGGGCACGTCGTCGGCTTTGAAGACGAATGAGCCCGCTACGACGATGTCGGCTCCAGCCCCGACGATATCTCGGACGTTAGCGGTCGTCACGCCGCCGTCAACTTCGATCTCCACGTTGACGTCGCGCTCAACGATCATCTCGCGAACCTCGCGGATCTTCTCAACCGACTGGGGGATGAACGCCTGCCCGCCAAACCCAGGATTGACCGACATCACTAGCGCGAAATCGATTTCCTCGAGCACGTTGACGAGGTTCATAACCGGTGTTGAGGGATTGAGCGCCACGCCGGCCGCGACCCCTTTCTCCCGAACCGCAACGAGCGTCCGGTGCAGGTGACGGCAGGCTTCGGCGTGTATCGAGATCATGTCGGCTCCAGCCTCGATGAAAGCGTTGACGTAGGACTCGGGATTGTCGATCATCAGATGGACGTCGAGCGGCAGACGCGTGATTCGATCGACCGCTTCAACGATCATTGGCCCCACCGTGATGTTGGGTACGAAGTGGCCGTCCATTACGTCCAGGTGGAGCAGATCGGCGCCACCCTCCTCGGCCAGCGCGATCTGGTCGGCGAGGTGGCCGAAATCGGCCGAGAGGACCGACGGTGCAATCCGAATGCCTGACCCTGTCACTTCTCCTCCAGTTCCGGTGGACCGGCGGCCGCCGGCCCGACACGGCCGTCAAGATTGGACCGAGCCAAACTTACCAGCGCCACCGCCCGGCCGCAACCTGCACATTGTGACACGCGCTACGTCCGGCGCCACGCCCGCGCGCTCGCGACGTCGAGTCCCCCGCAGCTTCCCGCCCCGAGGTTAGCTCCTCCGCGCTTTGCGGAATACCTAGCCTGGGATGGACAAGACCGAGCAAGAGAACCTGCTGCTGCTGGAGCACCTAAGCGAGCGTATCGTCAAAGCGCTCGATGTGTTGGAGCGGAAGGATTTCTACGCCGCCCGCCTGATTCTGGCGGACTTGTGGCAGGAGCTCGAGGTCATGCTCGCCCAGAGCGAGACTATGCCCGGCGGCACGCAGACGACGCCCCTATCCCCGGAGCAGCGGGTCTTGCTGAAGAAGAGAGCCGCGATTTTGGCGAGCGCGCTGCGCGCGCGGCCACAATCCGAGAGCCAAGAAATGGCCAGTCAGCTCGAGGATATCCTGCGGGACTAAAGATCGTTCCGCGGCGTCAGCCGGCACGGCCGCGCGGCAAGAGAGGGTTGCTAGTGCCCTTGGGCGGGATGAATCCAGCCCGGATCCTCCCGCATGATCTCGCGGAAGACGGCGACGATCTCCGGATCGAATTGGGTGCCCGCTCCCCGCTCCAGCTCGCTCATCGCCTCACTCGCCGACCGCGCCGGCCTGTAGGGACGTTCCGAGGTCATGGCGTCAAACGCGTCGGCGATGGCCAAGATGCGCGCGCCGAGCGGTATGTCCGTACCGCTGAGGCCGCGTCCGTATCCGGCGCCGTCAAACCGCTCGTGATGATGGGCGATAGCGGGAACGACGTCCGAGAGCATCGGGACATCCTTCAACAGCTCCGCCGACATCTCCGGATGAAGATGCACCGAGGCCTGCTCCACTGTCGTCAACGGCCGGTTCTTGCGCAGCAGTCCTTCTCCCAGACTTGCCTTGCCCACGTCATGGAGCATGCCGGCGGTCTCGATCGTTCGCACCTGGTCGACAGGCAGACCCAGCCGCGTCGCCATTGCCGCGGCATATCGAGCCACGCTCTCGGAGTGGCCCTTGCCGTAAGGATCGACCGCTTCCAACGCGCCGATGAGCGCACGCATCGTGTCGTAGTGCAGCTGTCGCATCGCCGTGAGCGCCCGCGCGCTTTCGATTGAAGCCCCCGCCTGCGCGGCAAGCTTCAAGAGCATCTTCATCTCCGCGTCGTCGACGTGCTTGTCTCGTTCGCGGCTGCCTACGTTCAACACGCCCACCACCCTGTCATCGTCGCGCATCGGCACACAGACGGCCCACTTCACCTTGCCGTTCGTCCCGTCGAGCGGGAAGTCCTTCACGACGAGAGGGCGCGCGTTCTGGGCGACCCAGCCGGCGATTCCGCAGCCGGGGGCGAGCCGCGTCGTCGAGACGACGTCAGCCGATAGGCCCTCCGCCTTGCCGATCCACAGCTCGCTCGTCGCGGGATCGGACAGCATCACGGAGGCGACGTCCCCGTCGACCATCTCCTTCGCTCTGTCCATGACGAAGCTCATGAGCTCTTCGAGGGTCGCCCTGGGGCCAAGGTGTCGCGCCATGTCGATGACGAGACGCGCCTCTTGGACCTCCTGTTCCATCTTCGACAGAGCGCGGATGCTGACGAGCAGCTGGGCGGCCGTGAAACACGCGTGCTGCACGGTGCTGGCGTCCGCGAGCGTGAAGGCGCCCGCATCGGTCGAATAGAGTCCGACCACGCCCAAGACCGAGCCCTTCGCCGCGAGGGGCACGGCCAGCGCGGAGCGTAGCTTCTTCGCCGAATAGAATATCCTGGTGGGGTCCGGCTCTCCGAGGTCGGCGCCGAGGTCGACGCGAAGTTGAGGTCGCCCCGACAGCGCGGCTACGCCCACCAATCCCACGCCGCGCTTGGCGACAACCCCACTGAGATCGCCCGGCTCGATCCCGAACCCTTCGGTCGGAACGAGCCGATCGCCGTCGACGCTGCGGAAGAAGGCCCCGATCTGTCCCGTCGGCAGGTGAGTTCGGCAGTAGCTGAAAAGATCCAAAACGAGGGCGGATTCGTTGCGCGCCATTGAGACGAACGGTGAGAACTCCTGCCGCTCGACGACCGGCTGCTGAGTAGCCGCCGGGCCTGCGGCGGCGGGTCCCACGACTCCGCGTCCCTCGGGGTTCGCCGCGTCCTCGGCCCCGGGGACCTGGCCGGAACCACCGGTGCCCGAAGCGGACACCTCCGGCGGCAACGGCCCCTCCGCATATCCGCGCTTCGAATCGGCAAGCCTCAGGGGCGGCGTCGGCACGAAAACGCCCTCGGCGCCAGCGGCCGCCTCCGGCTGGGCATTCTCGGGCTCCCCGGAATAGAACGGGACCTCGTCGTTTCCCTCTGTCCAGGTGTCATGATCCATCGTCACCACATCACACACGATCTACAATTGCGATTATACTGCATTCGTAATCCTGGGGAACCACTCGGAGCGTTCAATTGTCTCGAGGCACGGGTGAGCGTAGCGCCGACGTCAGCCGCAGGCGTGACGCGGGGCACAGGTCAGCCGCGGTTCGACGATCGAATCACGAGTACCATACCGGAGGCCACGCTAATCGTCGCCACCGCGTCGGTGACAACGTTGCTGATCCCGAGTGACGAGGCCTGCCTCAGCTTCGCTCCATCAAGCGGGTACTCAAAGCCGGTTAGGGTCACGCCCCGTGCGTCGCCGCCGACGGCGAGAATCGAGACGAGCGCCCCCCGCCAGTCCCGCAGCGTCAGACTGCTTCGCACGAGGCGAATCGACAGGTCCGGTTCTTCGATGGAGCACGCCACACCGTCGGGGACGAGCGCGAGCAGGTGGACGTTGGCGATGGCATGATCCATTCGCCGGCCCAGGACGGCCGTGAGAAGTATCTCCTCGGGCTCTCGCTCAAGCGCGGCCCTCAGCGCCAGCTCGGTGTCGCTCTCGTCCTTCTGAGAAGAGACGGTGCGGAACTGGGTCGAACCTCGCGCGCAGAGCTCCAGGCGAACGCTCGGCTCGATGGAATCCATATCCCCGACGACCATGTCGGGTATGAGCTCCAGGGCAAGGGCGGCGTTGGCTCCGCCATCGGCGCAGATCAGGTAATCGTCCGACTTGATGGTTGTCAGATAGAAGTCCGCCGGCCCTACCTCACCGTTGGAGAAGATCACAACCCTCATTCGCACCTCGCCGTCGTCTGGCCGTCGAAGCTGATGGCCCCTGTCGCCTTCCCCACGGCCTAGGCGGCCTGTCGCGCAGTTGGAGACACCGGCACCATACGCTCCAGCGACGGGGCGAGGATCCACATCACGACGGTACACGCAAGCGTTGTCGGCAGCATGTAGGAGCCGTTATAGACGATCGAGTAGAGCCAGACATTCTGGCCCGACTTGACGACGTCCGGTGCGAAGAGTCCTATGAACAGCACTCCCGAGAGCGTGTGAGACGCGAATCGCAACAGGCCGCCGAGCAGCACGCCCGGTGTGATGCCAAGAGCGAGTCCAAGCCCGAGATCCTTGGCCGAAGCCGCCCCCTTGCCAACCGCCCACAAGCGACGCCACACGGGGCGAAACAGACCAGCCGCGCCGATAAGCGCAAAGGCCAGCGGGTAGTCGAGGATCACCTGCACAGGATGCACCGCAAACGGCTCGAGCAGGTAGATGAACGGGCTGGCGAGAAGGCCCGTGACGACGGCCGGCCACAGGCCGCGCCTGAAGGCGATGACGAATATCGGAAGCATCTCCAGACTAATGCGGCCGCCCTGCGGGAGCTGATACAGATAGACGACGTGCAGGACGGCCGACAAGGCCACCGCGAGCGCAATCTCCATCAGCAATCGTAGTCGTTCGTTCCTCATCCCAAACTCCTTCGTCTTTGCGGAAAAAGAAGAAGTCGCACCACCGGTGGAGTCTGCGACTTCGCTCTTTCCTATCCTTCAATCCCTCCGCTGGCATTATCCAGGCCCGCGCACGCGCGGGGCTCCAGGTTCAAACGGTCGTGGGATGTCCGGTCCCACCTCTCAGCTCGACCGCGGATCGTCTCCGACCCGACATCGGGCTCCCGTGAGTATGGGGTTGTCGAAGCGAACTATAGGACGTGGTCAGGGACGGGTCAAGGGGAGACGAGTTGAACGACAGGGCAGTCGACTGACAGCGCGGTGGAATGACGTCCACCTGCGGCATGATGCCCAGCCGGCAAGGACGCACCCTTGGCTAGTCGACGGGAACCGCCAGCCTCAGTGGCACCGTCACCGGGACGTCGACATTGCGGAACCCCCCACCGCGAACGGGGAGCGCCTCGACGTAGTCGATCCTGAGCACGCATTCCAGGCCATTGGGAGGGACACCGCGGGGGATCTCGATGGGGTAGGATTCCTCGAAGTCACCCTGCTCGCCCCAGACGGTATCGCCCCACGGTGGGACCTCAAAGATCCGACCCGTGGCAAAGATCTCCTCGCCGTCGCGTGTCGATAACTCAAGTTGTCTGATCGCCGTGGCCTCGGCATTCTTCTGTCTGATCTGCACCACCACATCGACCCCGTCGCCCGGGCCGTAATCCGCAGGGCTCACATACACCGACACGTCGCCCTGTCGACCCAGGAGCCTCCGTGGTGGGGCAAGAGCCCTCATCAGATACGTTCCGACAACACACAGCAGCAGCAGCCCGGTCACGGAAGCCAGCGCTGCCAGGGCCCTTCTTCTCAAGCTCGGCCGATGTGGACCGGTTCCTTCGAGTCCCCCGTTGGGTATCATGCGAAAGTCCTGTAGGCGGGCGTGCGCAATGCACTCGACACCATACCAAGCAGGCAAGTGGCATGCAATCGCCGGAGGTTCGACGCGTGGACGGAAAGAGCGCCACGGGCTACAGCAGGCTCCGAACGGGACTACCGGACATAGAATCCCCATGCAGGGCTGCGAGTCCGGACGTGACTAGCATCAACATGGAACGACACAACACGGTACCATCCTGCGCGGTTCAGGCGGTAGCCAAGCCGGTAGCGAGTGTGGCCCCGGTGGTCGTAGTTGCGTGCATAGCGCAGCGCTACGTGGCGCCATCCCCCCCTGACCTTCCGGTACAGGCGGACGCGCGTGTAGCCAGCGCTTCGCGGCCACAGGTGGCCGAAGACGTACATCGTGCGACCCCTGCGTATTCTTCTTGGATAGGTCCACGGGTTCGACATCTTCGCGCGGCATGTGACCATGACTTCGTTCGAGTCTGCGGGCTCGTTTCGCGCATCTCCCGCGTAGCGCATGCGAAAGACTGTGTTCTCCGCGCACGTGCACGTCGCCTCGTACCGCTGTATCGCCGAGTTGTAGCGTGCAGCACCAATCATGACCTCAGGCCCGCCTGCCAGCGGCCTACGCCACACCCGAACGTTCACGCGGTCCGTGATCGGGCCGGACGAATCTGAAAGCGCCGCCGACAGTACTGTGGAGACCGAATAGCCCACGACGCTGTTTTGGGCCGACAGGGCCAGCTCGGAAGGTATGCGCGGCCCGCTTCGAACCACTTCGTATGCGCCAATGTCGGTCATGGCCACGCCGTCGGCGTCGCCGTCCTGGGGTCTGGCGACGCCGTCTTTGTCGCTCAGAGGAGCGTCGGTGTTTGTGCCGGCGTCGATGCACGTCGACGCGGGCCCCAGGTGGTAGTCGCCGCTGGTGGGATTGACGAACTCCGGATCCGCGCAGATGTTGCCGGTTCCGGAGCTATCCTCGACGCTCGATATGTCTGAGTACGCGGCGCTACAACCGCTCAGATCGTCCCCGCCATTACCCCAAATAACGCAGTTGAAGACCTCGCAGGCGGGGTTCGCCACGATGCCACCCCCGACGTAGTCAGCGCCGTTTCCGACAATGGTGTTGTTGAAGATGATCCCGGTTCCCGAGTTCACCGCAATGCCGCCGCCGACGTCTTCGACGTGGTTGCCGGCGATTACGTTGTTGAAGACTTGCGGCGTCCCGGCATGCGTGGAAATCCCCCCGCCGTATCCCGCCGTGTTCTCCTTGATGGTATTGCCCCGTACAACACCTCCGTAGGAATACAGCTCCATGCCGCCTCCGCAGCCTCCACCACGATTGCCGGTGATTGTGTTGCCGATGATAGTAGGATGCGACCCGTCGCTGGCGATACCTCCCCCGGTGCCTCCGGTGTTGTCTGCGATTCGGTTCGAGGAAATCAAGGCGTTCGAGGACTGGACACAGGAGACCCCGCCTCCCCAGTGATTCGTCGTATTGCCACTGATCGTATTGTCGCGAATCGTCGGGCAGGCCTCGCTCTCGCAGCGAATTCCGCCGCCGCTGCCGTCCGAGAGATTGCCCGTGATGACGTTGTTGGACACGGCTGGAGAAGCACCATTACTGCACACAATGCCGGAGCCGACGTCGCGAACGGCCCCAAGGCTTCCGCCGCCGGTAATGGTGAACCCGTCGATGGTGGCGCGTGCGTCTGCTCCATCCGCGACAACGACGTCGCTTCTTTCATTGGCCTCAATCACGGTCGTTGAGGCACCCGAGCCTTGCAGAATGACACCCGACGCCAGACGAATCGGAAAGGCCTCGCCAGCCGAAAACGTGCCCGCGCTCACGTGCACCGTCTCCCCCGGCAGCGCTTCCGAGATCCCCTTCGTGATCGTCCTGTAGGGATGGCTCTCCTCACCATTGCCACGATCGTCCGACCCCGAGAGACTGACATAGCTGTCGCTCAGGACATCGACGCAGACAGCGTTGGACGCGGCCGGCTGGTGGCTCTCGTCGCCGCCGAAAGCGAACTTGAAGTACATAGTCTCGTCCGGCCTGCGCGTCGCTTCATACGTCCCAGAAACCGCGTCGAAGGTGGCCGTGCCGTCATGGCTCCACGGCGACCCGACAATCTTCTTCCACACGGACACACTGCGGTCAGCCAAGCCTGTTCCCGCCATCGAGAGGGTTGCCGACAGTGTGGCCTCTTCCCCGGCACGCAGGATCGAGGGTGTGCATGAGAGCGCCAGCGCGGTGGGCGCTCTACCGTCAGCCGGCTGTGCCCCGCCCGCCCGCTCGTAGGCGCCGATGTCGGCTACTGCGACGCCGTCGCCCTCGCCGTCCTGCGGCCTTGTTGCGCCGTCCCCATCCGACTGCGGCGCGCCGGGGTTTGTCCCCGTGTCCACACATATGGACTCGGCGGCCAGATGGTAGTCACCGCCGTCCGCGTCGACGAATCCGGGATCGGAATGGATGTTGCCGACCCCCGCCGCATCGGGCGCGTTGGAGATGTCGGAGTAGGAAGCCGAGCAGCCGTCGAGATCGTCTCCGTTGTTCCAGATGATGCAGTTGACGACGTGTGCTTCGCCGTCTGCTACATGGATGCCGCCGCCGGCACCCGGGCCCGAGCTGTTCGCGGTGGAGTTGCCGACTATCGTGTTGTTGACAACCGTGGCATTCGTACAGAAGATGCCGCCGCCCAGCCCAGGGTAGTACTCGTACGTGGAGCCGCTGGAGCTGTGGGCGCCGTTGTTGGCTATCACATTGTTCGCGATTGTCGCCTCCGCGGTGCAGGCTATGCCGCCGCCATGCCCTCCCACGGAGTGCGTCCCGACATTATTCCATCGAACCGTGTTCCCGCTGATGAATGCCCGCCCGGAACAGCGGATGCCGCCGCCCGAGCGCCCTGCCCAGTTCGAGATGATAGCGTTCCCGGTGATGGTCGCCTCGGAGTTGGCACAGTAGATGCCGCCCCCGGTCGTGGGAGGGTACCAGCGCTGCTGATAAGCCGTGTTGCCGGCGACTATGTTCTCGACAATGAAGAGTCGAGAGCGCTCGACGTGCAGGCCTGCTCCGTTCCCCGCCGCCATGTTGCCGCGGATCGTATTGTGAGAGACGCGGAGCGCAGCGTCGGCACATTGGAGCGCCCCATTCCACCAGGCCTCAGTCATGGTGAAACCGTCAATCGTCGCCATCTCCTCAAAGCCTTCGGCCTCGAGGATGGGGCCATGATGCTCGCCGTCTATC
>DYIV01000002.1:53685-67366 GCA_020723435.1 Slackia heliotrinireducens
ATCCCAGGAGACTCACACCCGGCCTTAGCGCAATCGGCAAATCCTCTCCGCTTGTCGACTCGGAGTACGTGCCCTCTCCGACGTGAATCGTGCTTCCGGTCGTTGCTTCGGACATCCCCCTGGTAATGCTCATGTATGGATTGCCCGGACTGCCATCCCCAGCAGTATCAGAGCCGTCGATGGAGACGTAGATGACCTCCGCAGCCATGGTGCTTCGTGGGTAGGTCGCGGCAAGCGCCAACTCTGCGAGAACCGCCAGAAAGAGGAGTGGGAAGAAGACGATGCCCGGCCCAAGGCGAGAAGAGCAGTCTCTGTCGATACTACCGATCGCCATGCCAAACACCCTAGCCTGAGAACGATACGTGCTCGCCGGCTATCGCACGGAGTCTCTGGCACTTCGGACCTGTGACCGCTTCATGCCCATTAGGAAGACGAGCCGGCGACACAATTGCCCCTTCCCGAAGGACATCTTACTCGCATCGTAGCACGCTGTCACGCAGAGCGGCCACCGCGCCGATGTCAGTCGCCGGAAAGAGGAAGCCGCCCGGAGGGCGGCTTCCGTTCGGCCAGAGGCACGGGTCTCTAGTCGGCGTCTGACGGCTCGTCGCCCGAGCGCATCAGTACGCGTACATCTTGCCGTACGGTCGGTGGCTGTACGGGATAAGCTTCACGAATGGCTTGCTCTTCACGTCGGCAAGGTCCAGACCCATCTCGCCGCAGTAATCCTCCAGGATCTCGTCGAGCTCCGCCTGGTCCTCGTCGTCGAGTTCGAATGGCCGCACTTCCCGCCCAAGCTGGTGGTCCTCCACCCCTCCGCGCACGTAGACCTTGCCGCCGTGCATGCCGGTTCCGCACCAGTTGCCGACGGTCGGCGTTCCGTTGCCGTTCATGCCCAGCACCACGAGCACGCCGCCGGCCATGTATTCACCGAGGAAATCGCGGGCGATGCCACCGGCCACGAGAATCGGCTTGTGCGTCTCGTAGGCCTTCATGTGAATGCCCACCCGGTAGCCAACATCGCCGCGCACATAGAGGCGACCTCCGCGCATGCCGTATCCCAGCACGTCGCCGGCATCGCCGTGGATGATGATCTTACCGGCGTTCATGGTGTTTCCGCAGCCGTCCTGGGCATTGTTGTTGACGACGAGCCTCGGCCCGTTCATAAACGACGCCAGATCGTTGCCGGGGACGCCGTTGATGGAGATGGTCACCCCCTCGGCGCGAAGGCCGCCGCCGATGTAGCGCTGGCCGTTGACGCCGACCAGCTCGATCTCGGTCTCGCCCCTGTCTATGGCGTAGCGGATCTCCTCGTTCAGCTCCTTGTAGTACACACCCTTCGCGTCTATCTGCATCACGTGTGCCTCCTACGCTCCGGCCGGCTTGACGCCGAGAATCTCGCAGGTTTGTTGATCGAGTCCGATCGCGCGCAGCCGCTCCCGGCTGCCGCGCAGACTCTCGACAGCGTTGACTCCGAGGGCACCCAGGATCTCCTGGAGCTCATGGCTCCATGCCTTGATGAGGTTCGACACGCGCTCCGCTCCCCAGTCCGGGTCGATGCGCCGCGTCAGCTCGGGCTTCTGCGTTGTGATTCCCCAGCTGCAACAGCCCGTGTGGCACTTCTGGCAGACACGGCATCCCAGCGCGATCAGCGCCGCCGAACCGATGCCGACGGCGTCGGCGCCGAGCGCGATGGCCTTGGCCATGTCGGCGCTGGAGCGGATTGAGCCGGCCGCGATGATAGAGGCTTGGTTGCGGATGCCCTCGTCGCGCAGCCGCTGGTCGACGACGGCGGTTGCGATCTCGATCGGCAGTCCGATGTGGTCGCGGATGACGGTGGGCGCGACGCCGGTGCCACCCTTGAAGCCGTCGAGATAGACGATGTCGGCGCCGGCGCGCACGATGCCGCTTGCGATGGCCGCCACGTTGTGGACACAGGCGATCTTCACCGAGACCGGCTTGTAGCCCGTCGTCTCTTTGAGCGCGTAGATGAGCTGGCGCAAATCTTCGATCGAATAGATGTCGTGATGCGGCGCGGGTGACAGCGCGTCGGTGCCGGTCGGTATCATTCGAGTAGTGGCGACTTCCGGGTTGATCTTCTCGCCCGGCAGATGGCCGCCAATGCCCGGCTTGGCGCCCTGGCCGATCTTGATCTCCACAGCCGCGCCCGCCTTGAGGTACTCGTCGTGCACGCCGAACCGGCCCGAGGCGCACTGCACGATGATGCGGTCGCTCAAGGGGTAGAGATCCTTGTGCAGGCCGCCCTCACCCGTATTCATCAGGATGCCGCACTCGTGAGCCGCCATGGCCAGCGACTTGTGAACGTTGAGGCTGACCGAGCCGTAGCTCATACCGCCGAAAACGATCGGCGTCTCCAGCAAGATATTGGGCGGCAGCTCTTCGGCGAGCTTGAGCCCGCCGCCGCCGTCCGACTCGACCTTGACCGCGTCAGGCTTGCGCCCGATGTAGGTGCGCAGCTCCATCGGCTCGCGCAGCGGATCGATAGACGGATTCGTTACCTGGCACGCGTCGAGCACGAGATGATCGAAGACTGACTCGTAGTCCCGCGGATTGCCCATGCCGGTCAGGAGCACGCCGCCCGTCTCCGCCTGCCGCCATACCGCTTTGCGCGCACTCTCGGTCCAGTTGGCGCTCTCTTTGAACGCCAGCGGATTGCGCTCCACGGTGATTGCGCCGGCCGGACAGAACGTCACGCAGCGGTGACACGCGCTGCACTTGGCGTCGTCGGGAATGGGCTTGTCGGTGAACTCGTAGACACCCCAGCCGCACTGGTAGACGCAGCGGCCGCACTTGATGCACTTCTCGTCGTCTATCTTCACCCGAAACTCGGGCGGAATGAACGTCGTCACCATCTACATCACCCTGCTCTCAGCCGGGCGCACGTCCTCGTTGAGATTGCAGATGACCGGCTCGCCCGCCTTGGGCATCCACACCTTGTCCGGACTCTCGCAGACGGCGCGAATCGATGACTCCTCGCTGGCGATGAAGCGCCTGTCGCCGTCTTCGGCGACGATGAGCGGACGCAGCTTGATGCGGTCGTTGAGTCCGATCATGCCCCCGGCGTGGCCAAGGATGATGGCGAACGGCCCATTGGCCATGGCGCCGCCGTAGACCATCCGCAGGGCCGTCATCAGCGTGCGCCGGTCTTCATCCATCCGATCGATGTCGGCCCAGAACGGAGCCGCGATCGCGGCGCAGGCCAGCTCGAGCGGCAGGCCGTGACGACGAAGCAGCAGATCGAAGACGTATGCCATGACCTCGGTATCGGTTCGCAGCGTGCACTTGTAGCCGAAGGCCTCGAGGTAGCGGCTGTTGATGCCGTAGCTGGAGATTTCTCCGTTGTGTACGATTGACCAGTCCAAGAGCGTGAACGGATGCGCGCCGCCCCACCAGCCGGGCGTGTTCGTCGGGAAGCGGCCGTGGCCGGTCCAGGTGTGCCCTTCGTACTCCTCGATCCGGTAGAAGTCGGCCATGTCTTCCGGGAATCCGACGCCTTTGAAGGCGCCCATGTTCTTGCCGCTGGAGGCGACGAAGGCGCCGGTGACGCCGGAGTTGATCGCCATGACGATGTCGACGACGAAGTCCGCCTCCGAAAGCTGCCTCTCCTCGAGCAGACTCCCAATCGGCGTGACGAAGTAGCGGTGCAGAATGGGATTGTCTTGCACGCTCGGCACGACCGCCGTCGGGATGGGCTCGGCGTGAACGATCTCGAACTGCTTCCTCAGGTACTCCTCCGTGATCTCGTTGGCTCCTTCGGAGTCATACATCATGTGCAAGCAGAAGTGCTTGGCGTAGTCGGGATAGATGCCGTAGCCGGCGAACCCGCCACCCAGGCCGTTGCCGCGGTCGTGGAGATACTCCATCATCACGCGAATCTCGCGGCCGCTGAAGCGCTCGCCGGTGACATCCATGATGCCGGCCAGTCCGCAACCGCCGTGAATCTTGAAGGGGGCCTCTTCGGTGTAGGGGTTGCCCGCGCAGTCCGGTATCTCGAACCGAGTGGCTCCCGGAACGACGTGGCCGCGATACGCCCTACTCACTGTCGCCACCGTCCTTCCCCAAGAGCTTCACCAGGTCCTCGCCGCCCCGCTGGGGTAGCTTGCCCAAACCGAGCTTGGCGCGAACAGACTCCCTCGGCTCGCCGAGCGAACCCGTCTTCTCAAACGTCTCCATTGCCGATCTGACCTGCTCGGGCCCCGCTCCCGACTCCAGCGCCAGTTCTTTGAGCTTGCGAAAGGTCTCGGCCATTCCCAGGCGCGAATGGCACAGCTCGTAGCAGGTGAAGCACTCAAGGCACTTCCAGATGTCGTTGCCGGCCAGCACCGTCTCCAGATTGCCGTCGAGCACGTCGCCGATGATCTGGCAGGGCGCGAAGTCCGGCTGCACCTGCGCGACCGGACAGTCGTCCTTGCAGGCGCTGCAGTCACGGCACGTCTCCAGGTCCTTGATCGTGAAGGACTCGGCCAGCCGCGTCTTGATGTCACTGGCGCCCTCCCACTTCTCGATGAAGGCCGCGGTATCGACGCGGTGCATCTCAAAACCCATCTCGCCGGGGAGAAAGCCCAGCGCAAGGCCGAGGAGTTCGGTGTAGTAGAAGACGGGGATGCCCAGGTCTTCACCCTGGCGGATGAGTGCCGCCTGGTTGAGATCGAACTGCTGGAAACAGGACGGGCAGACGACGACTAGCGCGTCCGCCCCGGCCTCCTTGATGTCCTTCAGCTTGGTTCGCGCGAAAGCCAACGAGTCGTCGCGCTCGCCGACGCGGTCAAGCGCGCCGCCGCAACAGGCCATCTTGGAAGGATAATCGACGACTCGAGCGCCGAGCGCCGCCACGAGGTCCTCGAGCTTCGTGGGATGCAAGGGGTCGTCCCAGCGCACCGCAGGGCTCGGACGAAGCAGGTGACAGCCGTAGTGGACGGCGACCTTCATCCCCCACAGCGGGTTCGTGGCCTTGCGTGAGATCACCGCCGGGCCGAGCTCCTCCGAGAGCCACTCCAGAAGGTGCGTGACCTTGAGCGTGCCCTTGTAGCTAAGGTTCTGACCGGCCAACTTCTCGTTGACGGTGCCCGTCAGCCCGGGCGTCGTGCGCAGCAGACTCATCGCGTCGCGAAACGTGCTGTAGCAGCCGTTGCACGGGGTAAGGATGTCATAGCCCGCCGTCTCGGCTACGGCCAGGTTTCGCGCCGCCGTGAGCAGCCACGCCTCCTCGTCAGCCGCCTTCACCAGCGTCGACTCAGGACAGCAGGTGAAGCCGTCGATCTCATGCAGCCGCGCCCCGACCTTCTCAGCGGTCAGACGCACGGACTTCTCGATGAAGGGAAATCGCGTGGGGATCGTGCATCCCCAGAAGATTGCCTGTTCAGCCATCTTATTCGCCCTTTCGTTCCCTACACAACAAAACGCTCCGGACAGCCTACGCTGTCATCGGAGCGCCATTGCTCTCTTGGCACGTCATCGTGCCTTCTATTCGATTGCCCTGCTAGTATACCCAGTTCTCGAAGGGCGTGCAACACGCCCGTAACACATACCGCTCCAGAAGGCTAGATCGCGGACCGGCAACCCGAGACCGCAGATTCGCTTCCCCAAAGCAGAAGCCGGGCCATCCCTTAGGGACAGCCCGGCTCGCAATAGCTTGGGTGCGTACCGCTCTAGATGACGCGGACGCCCGAGGCCTGCTGCTTGCCGTTCTGGCCAGTGGTCTCTTCGAAGGAGACGGCCTGACCCTCGTCGAGGGTCTTGAAGCCCTCACTCTGGATCTCCGAGAAGTGGACGAAGAGATCTTCGCCATCCTCACGCTCGATGAAGCCGTAACCCTTGTCCGCGTTGAACCACTTCACTTTTCCTTCTGCCATGCAAAACCATCCTCTCACCCCACCGGGGCAAACAAAACGACGCGACGATTACCTTAAGAATGCGGTGTGTCGCGTCGCAATCCTACGGGCCCCAACGACCCGATTGCCATACACCATACCACGTTTCGCATCAAAAAGCCCGCCGGCGCCGCTGTGCGACGCCCACAACGATGTCAGCGACCGCCGTGACCACCCCGGCGACGACGCTGCCGGCCATCGCGAAGATGGCGGCTTCCCCGACCTCGCTGTTCGGATTGGCGACGTTGATGCCGACGACCGTTGCGGCAAAGAGAACGAAGAGGATGGTGCAGACGATGCGAACGATGTCGAGCCGCCTGTGCTCGCTCCGGGAGGGAGAGAGGTCGCGCACGGCGTCAACGTTCTGCCAAACCATCAAGGCGACGAATCCTAGACCTACGAGAACGAGGACGGCCAGCGGGCCGAGGAGCTCGCTGTTCGCGACGAGCCTCGTCGCCTCGCCTGAGAGCATCCCCAGCAGGACAAGGCCCACCACGACGCCCGCCCCCGCAGGTAGGCCGAAACCCACCCCGACAACGGCTGCAACGTCGATGCGGCGCCCGTGCAGAAGCCACGCCGCCACAGGTCCGACGACCACACCGCCAAGGCTGAGGATCAGAAGCACGCTTGCCATGAGAGCCCCGGCGACGGTCGGAGGACCCGAGCCGACGGGCGGCAACACACCACCAAGCACAAGCCCACCCGCCACGGCCGTGAGCACCCCGAAAGCCCCCGCCGTGATCAGGCACGCGTCGCCGGCCAGTCTCGCGCGAGATGCCGTCATGCCGCCATGCCCTCTCTTCGTGTCACATTGAAGAATAGTCCGAACGCGTGTGGTGAAAGTAGCGAAAGTCCCGTGCCGGACGCAAGCCGCGGTAGATGGACGCGCTACTTCGGCTTGACCTTGAAGTCCTTGGCGTTGACGCAGACGAACATGATCGTATGGCCCTGTCCGTATAGATCCATCGCCTCTCCGCCCAGGGCGCTCTTATCTCCCAGCTCTCGCACGACGCTGGAGAAGCGCGTGTTCCGCAGACGGGCAACCTGCGAAGGATCCTGCTGCATCGACATCACCTGCAGCACGGTCCCTCCTCCCGAGGCCATGGTGCCTTCCTTCGTGAGTTGGATGGTTGCCATGCCGTCCCCGCTCACCTGACTGCCCTTTTCGATCTTCCAGCCCTCTGAAGACGCGATTTGCTCGTAGTACTGGACGACCTGCGGAGGCGTCATGGCCGTGACGTAGAGCTTCATCCCCACGTCTTGCCCGGCGCCGAAGACTGCGGCCCCGCCCGGCGCCTCTTTGAGCAGCTCGTCCACGTCTACGTTCTTGAGAAGGCGGGATGATTTGGGCACGGTCACAACCCGCTCCTGAGGGCGTGCGACCACTACGAAGGCGCCGATCAGCCCAAGGACGACGGCCGTGACAATGCCGACGCGGATGGCAACAGATGCGCTCTTGCCGGTTCGGGGCTCACTCGACGTTGGTGCGACGCCAGCGGAATATGTCGCCGAGACTGACGCGTCGAAGCGCGCATAGCACAGCGAGCAGAACTGCACGTCGTCCGGGTTCGTCGCGCCACACTTCGGACACTGCACCTGACCGATCCCCTCCCAGCTTCACGCCACGACCGATGCTGTATGCGGCTTGGTTTAAGTGAGTACGCCTTTGATATCGGCAACCGTGCATGTGTGCTGTAGGACTTGGACAAGTTGGCCGCCGCGCCGAACCGTCCTCCGACCCCTGGCGTGGATTACCTACGTTTCACCACGATAGACCCGTAGGCATTCCCGCTGGGCAAGGCAGTGAGCGGCTTCCCGAGCTGCACGTCCGTGCGCGTCACGAGGACTCCCAACTCGAAGGGCCGCCCACCGTCAGTTGCCACGCCAAGCTGAACGCGAGGATGATATCCGCCCGAGGCGGACCCCCACGACCAGTACTGCCCCAGTGGATCGCGAACGAACAGAATGGCCCGGCATCCCACTGGGACCTTGCCCTTGACCGAGTACTTCACATCCACAAACTGAGGTACGGCCGAGCCTGCGGTTGGGGACTCGAAGGTGACCGCAACCTCGCCGGCGCCCGGACTCGGCGTTGGCTCGACGGAGGTCTCTTGTGTGTACGGCTGTGCCTTGCCGTCCTCAGGCTCTTGAGTCGCCTGGAGTTGCCCGAGCTCGGCCTCCAACTCGCGCACTCGGTTGTCCAACATCGCGTTCTGAAGCTGCACCGCACAGATGTGGCTGTCGGTCGCCAGTTTCGTCACAGCAAACGTGGCGCCTGAGACCGTTGTCACAAGCAGGAACGCGCCGGCAATGAGTCGCGGGAGCGTCAGCCAGGCGACCGGACCGCTTCGAACATCGCTATCTTCATCCATATCAGCCTCCCCAGACTCGCCTTGCCTGCCCCTCCGACGACAGTGAAGGACATCCGGCAGCCCTGTCGCCCTACACCTCTTCCGTCATCACCACGGCCTCGGCGATCTTTGCCAGGCTAACGCGCTTGTCCATGCTCGCCTTGCGCATCCGCTTGAACGCCTCGGCCTCGGTGATCCCATCGCGCGACATGAGAATCCCCTTCGCGCGCTCCACGGCCTTGCGCGCGTCGAGCTGCCCCTTCAAATCCTCGACCTGCTCCTCGAGCAGGCGCATCTGCTCATACCGCGCCGCGGCCAGCTCCATCGCCGGATACAAGTCGCTGCGGTCGAACGGCTTGACCACATACCCCATCGCACCGGCCTGCGCCGCCTCCTCCACCAGCTCTTTCTGGCTGAACGCCGTGACAATCAGTACCGGCGCAAGCTTCTCCTTGTCGATGATCCTAGCGGCGGCCAACCCGTCCATGCGCGGCATCTTCACGTCGAGGATCACCAGATCGGGATCGTGCTCGCGCACCTGCTCGATCGCCTCTCGCCCATCGGCCGCCTCACCGACGACCTCGTGGCCGGCCTCCTGGAGCATCTCTTTCAGATCGAGACGTATGAGCGCCTCGTCCTCACCGACCACAACACGCACGTTCTAGGTCTCCTTTTCGCGCTCGGGCACGCCAAGCGATATTCTAACCTTCGTCCCCCGGTTGCTCGAAATCTTCAGCTCCCCGTTCAGCTCGTCATGCACGAGCGTCTGGACGATCTGCAGTCCCAGGTTCGCCTGTGACGCCAGATCGAAGCCCTTGGGCAGGCCCACCCCGTCGTCGGCCACCGCCACGTCCAAGCGCCTCCCCCTTCGCTCCAACGACACCGTCACCGTCCCGGCGCGCCCGTCGGTGAAGGCATGTTCGAAGGCGTTCTGCATCAGCTCGGTGACGACCATCGCCAGCGACGTCGCGGTGTCGGCGGGGACCATCCCGCTCTTACCCTTCACCTCAACCTTCAGTTCAGCGTGCGTGCCGATTCCCTGCAGCACGACGTCGGAGATCTTGCCCACCAGCTCTCCGAAGTCGACCGTCTCGGCCTCCTGTCCGGCCAGAATCTCGTGCACCACCGCAATCGAGCTGATACGCGAGACCGATTCCAGCAGCGCGTCTCTCGCCTCCGCGGACCTGAGCCGCCGTGCCTGGAGACGCAGGAGGCTCGCGATCGTCTGGAGATTGTTCTTCACCCGGTGGTGGATCTCGCGGATTGTCGCCTCTTTGATGCGAAGTTCCTGGTCGCGACGCCTCAGGTCGGTGACGTCGCGCACGATGGCAAGCGCGCCCGTGAGATTGCCGTTGTCCAGCAGCGGGATGGCGCGCCTCAGAACCGTCCGCCCGCGCTCGGTCGTCTCCTTCTGCCTCACACGCTTGGCCTCCAACGCCCTGACGACGGCCTCTTCATAGCGCGAAATCTCCTGGATGCGCCGCCCGACCAGGTTTCCCTCAACACCGAGGCGCCGGTAGATGCTGACCGCGTTCGGACTGGCGTAGGCAATCGACCCATCGGACTCGATCTTCATGATGCCGTCGCCGGCCGTTCGGGTGGTCGAAAAGGATGGTGAGCCCATCCCGACCAGCTCGTCGTTGCTGACCATCTTGAGAATCTGGTCGGCCATCGACATGTACATGTGCTCCATCTCGCTGGTCGGACCGGGAAGCTTGATCTCCCGGCTGAGGACCGCGATAGCCTCCTTGTCGAAGATGACCGGTACGGCTTTGATCTCGATCTGCTGCCCGTCCAATGACTGCTTCGCGACCTCCTGCGACGAGTCGACGGTAAAGACCTCCACGACCGCGGGATTCTCGGGTTCGTCGAGAATGGTGCCGACGCGGTTCTCGGAGTAGAGCGATATCGCCGTGTTCGGCTTCGCCTCGGCGACGACCATGAACGCGCCTCCTTCCGTGCGGCAGAAGAGAAGGATGTCGGCGTAGCTGAGGTCGGCCAGGAGCTGCATAGTGTGCGTAACCTCGGCCAGACGGTCGATCTCCGCCTCAGACAGGCTGGTATGATCCTTCACCAACTGGCGCATACGCTGCACGGGTGGCTCCTTGGTAGCGTTGGCCTAGAGTGTACTCCGACCCCGAAAAGCATGGAAAGCCCTCCGGCAGCAAAGGGCTTTCCAAGATGTATGTCTATTCGGTTGTGCGCTCGGGCGTCCGGCGAGCTAGACGGCCGGCGTACCTCCACCGAGAAGCACCTTGTCGCCCTGTACGCGAAGGCGCTGGGCCCACAGGTCTCTCGTGGCGGGTCCGTAGAGTCGTTTACCCGCCTTGTCGAAGGCGCTCGCATGACAAGGGCAGCGGAAGGCGCTCTTGGCCTGATCCCACCTCACAACGCAACGCACGTGCGGGCAGGTCGCCGAGTTTGCCACGAGCTTGCCGTTGAGCCTGTACACGTAGACCGTCTCATCACCGTACGCCACGGGCTTCGGCGTCTCACTGAATGTCGAGATCGGCCCAACCTCGAGCCACTCCAGCTTCGCGGAACCGTCGAGACGACGAGCGGGAGGAGTCACGACCTTGACCAGTGCGGCGGTCGTCAGACCGCCCCAGGCAAGCATCGCCGAGCCGATGAGAAGGTTGAGAAAATCGCGGCGCCCCATCGGCGGGGCGCTCGCAGCTACGTTTCGAGCCATATACACAGCTTCACTCGAGCCAGCCTGCGCTGTTCGCGCTGTTCGCACCCATCACGATACCGGGCGAGAATGAAGAACGCGTGTGGCCCACTTTAAGGTTTCGTTAAGAACGGGAGGAATGGCGCAGGTTGTCGTGCGAGAGGCGTGCGGTGCCGATGGAGGGCCCGGGCGAGCGGTCTAGTTGTCGTGCGCCGCCAGGATGGGGTAGGGATTGATCGCTTCCCCGCCGCCGGGGTGGATCTCGAAGTGAAGGTGCGGCGTGCCAGCGGCGTTCCCGCTATCGCCGACGTAGCCGATGACCTGGCCAATCCGAACCGATCCCAAGGAAGCATAGCCAGAGAGGTGCGCGTAGTAGTACTCGTTACCGTCGTTCCCCGACAGCCAGATGCACTTTCCGCCGAGACCGTTATCGCTGGCGCCGGCGCTGCCGCTGACGACCGCCACAACCGGCGTGCCGTGGGAGGCCATGATGTCACAGCCCTTGTGGCTGCGCCCACCCGAGCGGGGATCGCCGAAATCGTCGCTGAACCCGTGGGGGCCGGCGACCGGGAAGCACCAGTCGCCGCTGACGCTCACGCTGCCGCCGTCGCCGCTGTCGGCAAACGACGCGGCCCTGCGCTGGCGGGCCTGCTCTCTCATGCGCGCGATCTCAGCCTTGACCTGATCGTACATGCGCTGCTGCTCGTCAAGCTTGGCCTGGATCTCATCTCTGGCCTTCTTGAGCTTCTCAGTCACCTTCGCTTGTCGCTTCTTCTGCTCGTAGAGCTTGCGCGTCGTGAGCACGAGTTCTCGCTTCAAACGTTTGATCCGTCTTAGCAGCTTCGCGTCGGCCAGCCCCACGCGTCGCAGCAGCTCCCAGCGGACCAAGAACTGGTCGAAGGTCTTCGCGCCCAGTACGACTTCGACAAAGTCGATGTCTCCGTTGCGGTAGATGCCCATCATTCTCTTGTTGAGGTGGCGCTGCTCCCTGCGCAGCTTCCGTTTCGTCTCGGCAAGATGATCTCGGGTTTGTTCGAGTTCCGAGGCGATCTCATCGAGCTCGTTCTGAGCGTCGTGGTACTTGTCGGCGGCCTTGTTCAGGGAAGCAGAAAGAGACGCTATCGTGCCTTTCAGCTCGCGCGCCTCATCGTATTTGTCGGCCGTGGCGAATGTTTGCGGGGTTGCGAGAAGGATTGTCGCTGCTACGACTGCAACCAGAAGTCTCTTCGTACCTCTGATTCTCATCATCTCCTGTATGAGACTCGCCGGTATTTCTACCATAGCCGGGCGGTGAAGGCAATCGCCGCAGGTAGATAGGTCGGTTGCGCGGGCACGGCAACGACGCTCGCGTCGATTGTTCCGGGTGGTGGGAATCGCGACAGGCGGAAGCGCGCGCTACTTCGTGCGGCGCAAATACTCCACGACGCCCTGCCCTATCCCCTTGGCGATCGCCTGCTGCGAGGAAGGGCTGTTGAGGAGACGATCGTCGGACGGGTTGGAGAAGAAGCCGCACTCGACGAGGATCACCGGCACTTTCGACCAGTTGAAGCCGGTTTGATTGGTGTGGACGTTCGTTCCGAGGTTCTTCAGATGGGAGGAGCTAGCCGCGCGCTGCTGCACGATTGTCGCCGCCAGCTCACTCTTGGCCGAGATCGCCGTCGTCCAGCCTCCGTTGGGAGGATAGAACGTGCGAATCCCGTTGACGCCGGAGTTTTCGCTGCTGTCACAGTGGATGCGCACGAATAGATCTGCGTGCGCCCGATTGGCGAACTGGGCCCGTTCTGAGTTGCTGATGTTGACGTCGTTGGACGTCCTGACCATCATCACTTTGACGTTGCGAGACTGCAGGTAGGAGCGCAGCTTTAGCGATATCTCCAAGTTGGTGGCGTATTCCGGCCTGCGCGTCACTACCCCGGTGGCCCCCGACGCCACCTTGGGTTTCGTCTCGCTTGAGCCGGGTCCGATCGGCTCCGGCTCGTTGTTGCCCCTGGCCTGGTGCCCGGGATCGATCACAACTAAACCGCTTACCAGCGACGACGTGCTTGGAGCCGGAGTGGGTGTCGCCGTCGGCTCGGTGGTGCCCAAGTTGGCGGCCACCGTCAGATCGACCTTGCTGTCGGGCGTCGCGGTCGCCCCCGCGCCCGGAGACTGGCTGATCACCGTGCCCGACGGCTCGCTGGAGGTCGTCTTCAAGACCCGGACCTGCAGACCCAGGGAGTTCAGCTCCGAGGTCGCCTGCTCTACGTCCTTACCGACGACGCTGGGGACGGTCACGCCGGAAGAACCGGCGCTTATCGCCAGCGACACAACGGTGTCGCCGTCGACGATCTCTCCGGCCGCGGGTTTCTGCTCGACCACGTATCCCTTGGGAACCTGATCGTCGAGGAGCTCGCTGGAGACTTCGGCTTTGAGGTTACGCTCGGCAAGCGCCCGCTTCGCCTCCGCGAGTGAAAGCCGGCGTACGTTCGGGACCTCGACGCTGCTGCTACAGCCAGCAGCGACTACAGTCCCCAGAAGCAAAAGCACGCCGATGACGGCGGCTACGTGTGCTCGACGCACTTGGAGAGAAACCCCCCTGCTTGTTTTCGGTCTTGCGTGCAACATTCAAGCTCATTTGCCCTGCTAAAGAGCATATCAACCACTGTGTAGGCTTGTCAAAGCGGCTCAAGACAGTGTAGAATCCCGCCGGTGACTAGGAGCAACTGATATGCCAATCTACGAATACAAGTGCCCCTCTTGCGGCCACCTCTTCGAAGTACTGCGAAAGGTAT
>DYIV01000077.1 GCA_020723435.1 Slackia heliotrinireducens
GTGCCAGCAAGCATGACCGTCACGACCTCGATAGGTACGGCCAGCGTGTCGACAACTCCTCTGACGAACAGCGAATACGAGATTGTCTCGCGGGGGGCGACGAACCGCGCGCCCAACGTCACCAGAGCGGTAAAGGTCAGCGTCTTCTCCATGTCGCTGTGGAACTTCATCATGGCCTCGTCGCTGACCGCGGGCGGCGGCGGCTTGGTCGGCAACACCTCCGTGTATGGGCCGTTCTACGTCCGCGGAGGCATCACGCTCTCCGGCAGCTCGGAGGTGCAACAGGGTCCGCTCTTCGTCAGAGATGGGGACATCTCGCTTTCGGGCAACGGCACGATCGGCGAAGCCGGAGGAATCGTCGATGTCTACTGCAACGGGAACACGCCGGCGGTGGGCAGCAAGGGCTTCACAGACGTCCGGCTCTCCAACAACGTGCCCGATCTGAAGCTGCCGCCACTGCGCCAGGGCGAGCTGCAGGCCTATGAGAACGTCGCGGCGACGCAATCGGCCGACGACAAGATGGGCGACACCGACATAGTCAACAATGAACCGCAGCCTGACGCCAACGGCCATGCCCCGGGAGCGCTTCCGGGTTTCTACAAGATCATCGACGACGACAGGAACGTGACGGGCGTCGGGACGGGCACGCACGGCTTCACTCTCAGCGCGGCGACGCCGAGCTGGGGCGTCTCATCTCACGGGTCGGGTGAGGACTTCGCTTGGGAGCAGGCGACAAAGACTCTATACGTGAAAGGGACGGTCTTCGTCGACGGGCCGGTCACGTTCAACACGGATTTCCTGTACGAAGGCAACGGAACCATCGTGGCAAACGGAGACATCTACGCGGCTAGCTACATCAAGCCTGTGGGCCCCTACCCGAATGACGACGTCCTCGGGCTGGTCACGCCCGGCACGCTGCGTTTCGCCGTGAACGGCGCCAACAACAACGATCCGAACGCCGCGGACATATGGGGCTGCTACTTCGCGAGCAACAAGATCCAGGTCGACGCGAACGACTGCATTAGAGGGAGCATGCTGACCGGCCTGCTGTCCTTCTCGCATCCGAATGGACACCTGTATCCCGATCCGCAGCTGCCGTCGTATCTGCCGAAGTCGATGCCGGGAGCGACGGAGCGCTACACCTATGTGGCGAGCTGGCGTGAAGTCCCGTAGCCTATCTTGGCCGCGGTGGAGGGGAATCCTAAGGTTTCCCATGTTTTTGGCCGATAATTGGAGCGCGCGTGGGAAGAATATTGCGTGCATGTATCTCTTGTGCTGTACTATGTGTTTAGCCTTGGGCGTGTAGGGTCTCGAGTGGGAAGGAAGAGGTCACCAGAGCACGCGCTTGGACATATCGCTTCGTCCGCGAGCGAACGCAATACGCCGACGATAGCGTAGAATGCCCCGCCGATCGCAGTTGTACGAAGAGAACGCAGCATACGTCGTGACAGGTTTCATGGGAGGCACCGGACGGTGGGCATTTTCTCGTTTGGTCGGGGTGGCGTCCCCGTAGGCCTAGACATAGGCAGCAATTCCATCCACGCGGTGCAACTCAAGCCCGCGGGCGGGCAGTACTCGCTGGTTCGCTTTGGAACCATCCGCATCCCCATGGGTGCGGTCGTCGAGGGCGAAGTCGTCGACATCGAAGCCGTGGGGCACTCAATCTCCCAGCTGTGGCGCAAGGCGGGGTTCTCCGAAAAACACGTGATCACGGGCGTAGCCAACCAGAAAGTGGTCGTCCGAATGGTTGAGTTCCCGGCGATGGACAAGCAGGAGCTCGACAGCGCTCTCAGATTCCAGGCGCAGGACTACATCCCCATACCCATCGAGGAGGCAATACTCGACTTCGAGGTGGTGGGAGAGTACACGAATGTGAACGACGAGCGCATGCTCGAGGTACTACTCGTGGCAGCCCAGCGCGACATGATCGGCAACCACCTGGCGGCGATCGAGCGAGCGGGGCTGAAGACGAACATTATTGACGCTTCAGCCTTCGCCATCGTGCGCTCCCTCATCGATCCGGAAGGGGTACTTCCCGCCGAGACCGAGGGCGACGTGCCGGAGGCAACCGGGATTATCCACGTGTCGGCAGGGTTGACTATCATCGTCGTAGTAGAGAGAGGTAGGCCCAGGTTCACGCGTGTGTCATCGCTTGCGGGAAACGACTTCACGCAGTCGATCGCAGACGCGCTCAACCTGACCTTCGATGAGGCTGAAGACCTGAAGCAAGCCGCAGGGCTGCCGCCTCTCGGTGGCGAGGAGCGGCTTCCAGTCGGGTTCCCCGTTGAGAAACAGGAAATGGGCGACGCCGCGCAGGAAATCCTGGAACGTCAGGTGTCGAAGTTCATCGCCGAGATCCGGAGATCGCTTGACTACTACCTGACTCAGGCCACTCAAGTGAGGGCGATCCGCAAGCTCGTTCTGAGCGGGGGCGGCGCCAACCTCGCCAACCTCGATTCGTATCTGGAGAAGGGGTTGCAGGCCGAGGTGGTCTTGGGTAAGCCGCTGCGCAACATCAAGGTCGCACCGGCGGTCTCGGCAGACGAAATCGCGGCCGAGGAGGCGTCGTTGCCTCTGTGCCTCGGCCTGGCGCTGAGAGGGCTGCAGCAGTGACGAACATCAACCTCCTACCTCCTGAGATAGCGGAGAAACGGAAGACCGAGCGGCGACGGGCGCTTATGGGTCTGGCCGCCTTCGGCGCCGCATGCGTCGTGCTCGCCGTGTTCTTCGTTTTCAGGCTGCAGGTGGCGGGAGTGTCGAGCGAGGTCGAGGCCGCGCAGCAGAAGTCGAAGAGGCTCTCCGACGCCAAGGCCCAACTGCAGCAGTTCGCGGACCGTAAGCAGGAACTGCAGAAGCGACAGAAGATCGCGGCCGACGTCATCGACAAGCGCGTCGAGTGGTCGAAGCTGCTGAATGAGATAAGCATGGTTACCCCGTCCGATGTCTGGCTCGAGTCCATCCTGGGCGAGGAAGGCGATGAGGGACTGACGTTCCGCGGCTTCACGCCGGACTCGACGCCCACCGCGGAGTCAACGGGGACCGCATCTACGGATACTACCGAGGGGCCGGTCTTGGACGCCAAAGGCCACAAGCCGGTCGCCAAATTCCTCGTACGGTTGTCCATGATCAGAGACCTCAAGGACATCTGGCTCACCAAGTCGGAGAAGACCAAGTTCGAGGAGCAAGGCGTTATTCAATTCGAAGGCACCGCGAAGTGGCTTACTTCGCATGCTCCTTCTTCTGCCTCTGCGCCAACTGCCCCGCCGGCAGCCACACCATCTAGCGGATCGTCTCCCGGAGGTTAGTGATGAAGCTCTCGCCGAGGGACGAAATCATCGTGGGCGTGGTCGCCATCGTACTTCTGGTGGTGATCCTGGCCATGGTACTCGTGCGCCCGCAGATCAACGAGCTGGCCTCGATGCAGAAGACGCTCCAGGATGAAGAGACCGCTGTTCGGAGTGCCGAGGCGGACCTGGAGCGTCTGAAGGCCGCAAAAGGTGAGGCCCTACAGGTGCAGGCAGATCTTGTGAAGGTCGGCAACCAAGTTCCGGACGGCCCGCAACTTCCGTCGCTCGTCGTGGAGATCCAGGACCTTGCGAACGAGGCCGGCATCGCCTTCGTGTCGATCGAGCCGAAGAGCGACAGCATAGAGATTCCGAGCTCGCGAGAGTACACGGTGATTCCGATCGATCTGCGGCTGAGAGGCCAGTTCTTCGACGTGGTAGACTTCCTATATCGGCTGGAGCATTTGACCAGGGAGGTCCGGGTGAGCAAGCTCGATCTGGCCAAACGCCGGGCTGAAGGGGGATCGGAGACCGACAGCGCCAGTGGTACGCTGACCAGGCCGGAGGATGAGCTGTCGCTGGAGATCACGGCCAAAGTATTCGTGATGGGAGTCATGGAGGGCACGTTGCCGTCCGCGCCGAGTGGCGGAGGCGGTGGCACGGGAAGCGCCCCCGAGGGACAGTAACGCCGCAGTTGGCACCAGGTGAGTGCGATGGATGATGAGTTCAAGTCGATAGACGAGCCGCCGGAAGAGCACCCGGAAGGTATGGGTGCGGCCGACTTCGCGCCTGACGAGACCGTACCGGGCGGACCTGGGATGGAGCCGGAGCCGGCCGGGCCGGGACCGGCGCCGGTGAGCGACTTCGGTGGACCGGGCGGGGACTCTGAAATGGGCATGCCGGAGATGGGCATGCCGGGGATGGAGCCTGGACTGGATGAGATGGGACCCGGCGGAGAGCTGGGCCCTGAGCCGGGGAGTCCCGAGGGCGAGCCTCCCGCCGAGCCGAAACAGGGTAGGCTCAAGTCATTGATGTCGACGCCGAAGGGCATCGCGATCGTTGTCGCGGGCATCGTGGGGGTCCTCGCCGTCCTGGGAATCGTCGGCTTCCTGCTATTCGGGTTTCTTGTCGCCTCGCGCACGGCGGACGTTGTCGTTACGACCGTGCAGAGTGGAACGCCGCCGCCAGGTACAGGCGGATCGGCGGGAGGCACGATGACGGCTCAGGACGTCGGAGAGGAAGAGGGTCTTCCAGAGGCGTTTGAGGTCTTCGAGACAAAGGACCCGTTCCGACCCTTGCTGGTGAAGGTGGAGGAGACGCCGGAGGGCACCACCGCGCAGGTGACCTCAACAGCGGAGACCACCACGACATCCACATCGGGCGGCACAACCGGCGGGACGAGCAGCGGAACCTCCGGCGGCGGGTCGACCAGCACGACGAGCCTGACGCTGAAGAGCATCAGCTACGAGGACGGCCAGTGGACCGCGGTGCTCGTCTACGGCGGGAAGAGCTACTCCGTGCACGCGGGCGAAGTGGTCGACTCGTCGCCGTGGAAAGTGCTTTCAATCACGTCGAGCAGCGTCACCGTCCAGTACGGCGAAGACCAGCAAGCAACACTCTCCCTCTAGCCGCCAGGCGGCGCCTGGCGGCTTCTCGCGCGACGACACCGTGAACAGCTGTGAAGCTCGTGCCGTTGCCGTATAATCACACCAATCTCTAGCCCAGCTACACCCGGAGGCAAGCGTGACGCTCAGATTCAGTAGTGCCGGGGAGTCTCATGGACGCGCCGTCGTCGCCATTGTCGAAGGCATGCCCGCCGGCGTTCCCGTGACAGTCGAGCTCATCAACCGGGATCTCGCGCGACGTCAGCTTGGTCACGGACGGGGCGGGCGGATGCAGATCGAACGCGACGCCGCCCAGATACTCTCGGGCGTTCGCCTGGGCGAGACAATAGGCTCGCCCATTGCGCTGGCCGTCGCAAACAAGGACTGGGAGAACTGGCTCGACGTGATGCGGACCGAGCCCGGGGGGACGCCTCCCGAGCCGGTGACAGCGCCACGGCCCGGACACGCCGACCTCGCTGGGGTCTGGAAGATGGGGCGTGCGGACGTTCGAGACGTGCTGGAGCGCGCGAGCGCGCGCGAGACGGTGGCACGAGTAGCCGCGGGTGCTGTGTGCAGGAGTCTTCTGTCCAGTCTGGGGATTAGTGTGGCGAGTCGCGTGGTATCGATCGGCCAAGTCGCGATGGATCCCTCCTACGGCGCTCAGCCAATCGACGCGGATTCGATCGACGATTCCCCGGTGCGCTGTCCCGATCCAAACGCAGCGGCGAAGATGGTCGAGGCGATCGATGCAGCGCGGGCTGACGGGCAGACGCTGGGCGGAGTCTTCGAACTGCAGGCAACAGGCGTTCTCCCCGGGCTGGGAAGCTACGCGACGGCGGATGGCAGGTTCGACGGCCGTCTGGCCGGCGCGATCATGAGCATACCGGCGGTCAAAGGTGTGGAGATTGGTGACGGCTTTGCCATCGCGGCCCGCCTCGGCGCGGAGACCCACGACGAGATCGTCAAGGACGACGATGGACGGATCAGCCGGCCGACGAACCACGCGGGGGGCTGCGAAGGCGGAATGACGAATGGAGAGCCCCTGGTCGTGCGTGCGGCGGTCAAACCCATACCCACGCTTGGCCGGCCGTTGCGCTCGGTGGACCTGGGCACCGGCGAGCCGGTGGAGGCATGCAGGGAACGCTCGGATGTCTGTGCCGTACCGGCCGCCGCTGTGGTCGGCGAGGCCATGCTCTGCCTGGAGCTCACGAGGGCGCTGGTAGAGAAGTTCGGCGGGGACACCCTGATCGATATCGAGCAGGGGGTGCGGCTGTACATGGAGAGGATAGGGCAATGAGCAACATCGTCCTCGTCGGCTTCATGGGTAGTGGAAAGAGCACAGTCGGCCGAATCGTTGCCGATCGCCTCGAGAGCGAGTTCGTCGACACGGATTGCCTGATAGAGGAGCGGACGGGCCGGTCGATTCAGAAGCTGTTCAGCCAGGATGGCGAGGCGCAATTCCGCGAGATTGAGGCTCGCGTCGTGCGATCGATTGCGTCGCGGGACCGGCAGGTCATCGCGGCGGGCGGGGGCGTGGTGCTACGTCCCGAGAATGTGGCCTGCCTGAAGGGCAGCGGCCGGGTCGTCTATCTGCGCTTGACCGAGGAGGAGCTTCTGGAACGGACGAAACACCTTCGAGGAAGACCGTTGCTGGAGGGTGACGACAGGCGCAAGCGGGTGCGCGAGCTTCTTCAGGAGCGCCGAGGCCTGTATGAGGACGCCGCTGACGTGATCATCGATACCGGCGAGCTGACGCCGGCGCAGGCAGCCGACGCGATCGTGGAGAGGCTGGGCCTGGAGTGAGTGACATCACCAATCTGGAAGTAGCTCTGGGGTCGCGCAGCTACCACGTTCTTGTCGGTGAAGGACTGCTCGCGCAGGCGGGCGATCAAGTCCGCAGAGTAGCCCCGGCAGAGCGGGTGACACTCATCAGCAATGACACTGTCTTTGAGTTGTATGGAGACGCGGTGGTCCAGGCTCTCAAAGCGGCGGGCTACTCCGTGGACGTGGTTCGCGTGGGTGACGGCGAGCGACACAAGAGCTTATCGGCCGCGACCAACATCTATGAGAAACTGACGTCCTTTGGGGCGCAGCGTTGGGACCCCGTCGTGGTGTTGGGGGGCGGGGTCATCGGCGATCTGGGGGGATTCGTCGCGGGAACCTACATGCGCGGCGTGCCCCTGATCCATGTGCCGACCACTCTTCTTGCGCAGGTTGACAGCAGCATCGGGGGTAAGACGGCCGTCAATCTGCCCGCGGGCAAGAACCTCGTCGGGATGTTCTACCAGCCTCGGCTTGTGCTCTCCGACATCGCGGTCCTGGCAAGCCTGCCCGCGAAGTACGCACTCGGAGGCCTTTCTGAGGTGTTGAAGTACGGCTTCCTTGAGGGGAAGGACCTGCTTGCTTTCGTCGAAGGTAACCTGGCCGACGTGATCGCGCTTCGTTCGAGCGAGATGCGCCAAGTTGTTGCCTGGTGCTGCAAGACCAAGGCGCGCGTCGTCTCCGAGGACGAGCGGGACGAAGGGCGCAGGGCGATCTTGAACTTCGGTCACACTGTCGGACACGCCCTGGAGACGCTGCAGGGATACGGCACATACGAACATGGGGAAGCGGTCAGCATTGGGATGGCCGCCGCCGCCGTGATAGGTCTCAAGGCGGGTCTCACTGACGAGACGACCGCGAGGAAGGTCGTTGGGCTGCTAAGCCGCGCCGGACTTCCGGTGCGATTGCCTTCGGTTCCGGCTGAGGTGATCGCCGGCAGCATCCTCTTGGACAAGAAGGCGCGCGACCGGCAGATGCGCTTTGTCCTGTTGCGCAAGATAGGGGAGCCGGTGGTGACGTCCGTGCCCGAAGATGTCGTCGTCGGTTCGCTAGGGCAGGCCAATCACCTCATCGATCGTATGCTGTAGGACGTCGCGGGAGGGAAGCGGTGCACAGAGTACTCGTGATTCACGGACCAAACCTCAACCTGCTTGGCAAGCGCGAGACTGACATCTACGGCACTCTGACACTCGAGGAGATCAACACCGCCGTCAGGGCGAAGGGTCTGGAGTACGGGATGCAGGTGGAGACGTATCAGTCGAACCACGAGGGAGACATCGTGGAGAAGATACACGCCGCCGAAGGCGATGCCGAAGTCATCATCGTCAATCCGGGGGCGTTCACCCACTATTCGATAGCCATCCGCGACGCGATGGCCTCCGTGCAGGTGCCGTCGATCGAGGTGCACCTGTCCAACATCTACGCACGCGAGGAGCTGCGCCACAAGTCCGTCACCGCCCCCGCGGCGGTGGGGCAGATTTCCGGTTTCGGAGTGGGAAGCTACCTTGCCGCACTGACCGCGGCCGACCACATTCTCAAGCTGGCGAAGGGCACCTGGAGGCCATGAGTCGTCTCGAGCGGCTTCGCGGGCGTCTCGATGAGGAGGGGCTCGACGCGCTGATCGTGGCCCGTGCCGTCAACATCCGCTACCTGACGGGTTTCTCCGGCGTGTTCGATTCAGGCTTCGCCGGCTATCTGGCCGTTTCCGCCGAGACCGCCACGCTGATCACCGATTTCCGTTACGAGCAGCAACTTACGGCGTGCGCCGCCGATTCGCCGATCCTCATAGAGAGCACTTCAGGGGAGTATGTGGAGGCGTTGGCGACGATCGTCGCGGGTCCCGGTCTCGCCAGGACGGCCATCGAAGACACGGTGTCAGTCACCACGAAGAAGTCCGTCGACAAGGCATGCGGGCGCAGCCTGGCGACGGCCGCGGGAATAGTGGAATCGCTGCGAGTATGCAAAGAGGAGCCGGAGATCGCCGCCATCGCGAGGGCCGCCGCCGCGGCGGATGATGCGTTCAAGCACGCTGTTGAGCTCGTGCGCGTCGGGGCTTCGACGCGGACGATAGCGCTGGAAATCGAGTGGCACATGCGAACTCACGGTGCGACGGCGACCGCTTTCGAGCTGATTGTCGCGGCCGGGAAGAGGTCGTCCATGCCTCACGCGGTGACGCAAGAGCAGACGATCGAGGCGGGCGACTTTGTCACCATCGACATCGGCGCGGTCGTCGATGACTACTGTTCCGACATGACGCGCACGGTGATTGCCGGAGAGGCGAGCGCAGAGCACCGCAGGATCTACGAAGCGGTGCTCGATGCGCAGAGGAGTGCCCTCGGCGGCCTTCGTCCGGGGATGAGCGGCCGGGAAGCCGACGCCGTGGCGCGAGGTTCTCTCACCGAGCGCGGCTTCGGAGATGAGTTCGGGCACGGCCTGGGCCACGGCGTGGGACTGGAGGTGCACGAGCGGCCGCGACTGGCGCGCACCAGCGACGACGTGCTTCGGACCGGCATGGTGGTCACTATCGAGCCGGGAGTCTACGTGCCCGGCTTCGGTGGAGTGCGCATCGAGGATCTGGTTGTCGTCGAAGACGAGGGCGCTAGGAACTTCACGGCGACGCCGAAGGAGCTTCTCGTCGTCTAGGCTTGGAGGCGTCGCAGGTCTTTGGTGTAAGATGCCCACGGCGACTGAAGACGGGTCCGGAGGTATGAGATTGTGATATCAACAAACCAGTTCAAGAACGGGATGACGATCGTAGTGGACGAGGTGCTCTACACGATTGTGGAGTTTCAGCATGTCAAGCCCGGCAAAGGCGGCGCTTTCGTGCGCACGAAGCTCAAGAATCTCAAGACAGGCGGCGTGGTAGACAAGACATTCAGGGCCGGCGAGAAGTTCGACCAGGCGATGGTCGAGCGGCGGCCCATGCAGTTCTTGTACAGAGACGGCTCGACAATCCATCTGATGGACACGCAGAACTACGAGCAGATCGAACTGGATGTTTCGCTGGCGGGAGACGCCATGCAGTACATCAAGGACAACATGATCGTGCAGATGATGACGATCGACGGCGAGCCGACCGGAGTCGAGGCGCCCAACTTCGTAGAGCTGGGAGTTGCCCAGGCGGACCCCGGGTTGAAGGGCGACAGCGCGACCTCGGGGACGAAGCCGGCGACCCTGGAGACCGGCGCCGTGATTCAAGTGCCGCTCTTCATCAACCCCGGAGATACGCTCAAGGTCGACACGCGCACCGGCACGTACATCGAGCGCGTCTAGCGCGGCAGACCGATCCCGCGCCGTGGTCCGCCTTCAGGCCAATCGCGTATAATGAATGCCCGGGCCGCGAACCGTGCGGCGTTTTAGTGCAGGTAGGTGGAGAAAATGGAGATAAAGCCGATCAAGATCTGTGATACGACGCTGCGCGACGCGCACCAGTCTCTGTGGGCGACGCGCATGAAGATGGGCGACATGCTCTCGATCTTGCCCAAGATCGATGATGTCGGTTACTGGTCGCTCGAAGTCTGGGGCGGCGCGACATTCGACTCCTGCCTGAGGTTCCTCGACGAGAACCCGTGGGACCGGCTGCGCGTCATCAAGCAGCACGCCCCGAAGACTCCGCTGCAGATGCTCCTGCGAGGCCAGAACATCGTCGGTTACCGCCACTATTCAGACGACATAGTTCACCGGTTCGTCTTGGCGGCCGCGAAGAACGGCATCGACGTCTTTCGGTGCTTCGACGCCCTGAACGACACGCGCAATCTCGAAGTGGCGATGGCGTCGGTCAAGGAGGCGGGCAAGCACGCGCAGGGCGCCGTCGTCTACACGATTTCGCCGGTCCACACGCTCGATCACTACGTCGAGACCGCGATGAAGCTCGTGGAGATGGGGGCGGACTCGATCTGCATCAAGGACATGGCGGGGCTTCTCACGCCTTACGCGGCGGCCGAGCTCGTCTCGGCCCTCGTCAAGGCGGTGCCGGTGCCGATCCACGTCCACAGCCATTGCACGTCGGGACAGGCCGAGATGGTGTATCTCAAGGCCGCCGAGGCCGGAGCCTCGATCCTCGACGTGGCGATCTCGCCCATGGGCGGGGGCACATCACAGCCGCCGACCGAATCGATGGTCGCCGCGCTCGACCGCACGCCCCACGCCACCGGAATCCGCCTCGATCTTCTCGAGGAGGTCGCGGCGTACTTCAAGGATGTCCGAAAGAAGTACGCGAAGTTCGAAAGCGCGTACACGGGCGTCGATTCGCGCGTTCTGCAAAATCAGATTCCGGGCGGGATGATCTCGAACCTTGCCAACCAGCTTCGCGAACAGGACGCGCTTGACAGGATGGACGCGGTGCTCGCCGAGGTGCCCCGCGTGCGCGCCGAGATGGGATACCCGCCGCTCGTCACGCCCACCAGCCAGATCGTGGGCAC
>DYIV01000078.1 GCA_020723435.1 Slackia heliotrinireducens
CCCGTGGTTGCGGTGGCCGCGAAGGTGAGCCCGTCGGTGGTCTATATTCGCACGCGACAGACAGCCGACGGCTTCTTCGGACAGCAGACGGTCGAAGGCGAGGGGTCCGGCGTCATCTACCGCTCGGACGGCTACATCGTCACCAACAACCATGTCGTCGCGGACGCGCAGCAGGTCTTCGTGTCGATTGACGGGGAGGCGCCGATCGCGGGACAAGTGAAAGGGACCGATCCCGAGTCCGATCTGGCCATCGTCAAGGTCAATAGGAAGGGTCTGACGGCCGCGGACTTCGGCGATTCGAGCAAGCTTGTGGTTGGAGAGTTGGCGGTGGCGGTTGGCGCCCCATTCGGTCTTCAGAAATCAGTGACCGAGGGCGTGATCAGCGCGCTGCATCGGAACACGGTTGCGCAGAACGAGGTCGGCCAGACCGTGACGTACGCCAATCTGATCCAAACGGACGCTGCGATCAACCCCGGCAACAGCGGCGGGGCACTCGCGAATTCCCGCGGCGAGGTCGTTGGGATCAACACTCTAATCAGATCGACATCGGGCTCGTCGGCGGGCATCGGCTTCGCCATTCCTATCAGCTTCGTTGAGACCGTCGTTGAGCAGCTGCAGGCCGGCAAGGCGGTGGGGCACGCCTACATCGGCGTCGTACCAGCCCAGAGCGGATCCACCACGGATGGCGGCGCCGGGAGAATAAGTCAAGGCGCGCTGGTGAGCAGAGTCCTGCCCGACGGCCCGGCCGCCAAGGCCGGCATCAAAGTGGGCGACGTAATCGTGAAGGTGGGCGATGCTCCCATCAAGACGTTCGAGGATCTGTTCGCCACCGTGCGGTCGCATCAGCCCGGCGAGAAGGTCGAAGTGACCTTGATTCGCGACGGGTCTCGCAAGACCGTGACGGTCACGCTTGCCGAGCGGCCTGAGGCGACGACTCCTCCTGAAGCCGGCACTCCGCGCTAGATGGCCATCAGGGTTGTCGCCGTCGGGAAGCTGGCGAAGGGGCGCTTCCGTGAGGCCGCAGACGACTACCTTAGGCGAATCGCGCGATACATCCCCATCGACGTCGTCGAAGTGGCGGAGGAACGGCTCTCCAAGCGTGTCGCGGATGAAGTTCGGCGCGCGGAGGACGAGCGCATCCTGGCGGCAACCCCCAAATCCCACCACGTCATACTCGCCGACGCTCGCGGCAAGCGGTTCACATCCGAGGAGTTCGCGCGACTGATCGAGCATCTTCTTCTCTCCGGCAAGAGCAACATCACCTTCGTGGTGGGCGGAACGCTGGGAGTCGGCGAAAAGGTTCGCGCGCGCGCCGACGAAACGGTATCCTTCTCTCAGATGACCCTCGCGCACCAGTTGGCGCGGGTCGTCTTGTTGGAGCAGGTCTATCGGGCGTTCACGATCATGCGGGGAGAGAAGTACCATCACTAGCCGGTCTGTTGCGCGGCGCGAGAGGAGCGTGAAGCTCATCGCGCCGGTGGCGCTCATCGCGGCGGCCATCGTCTCCGTCCACCTGGCGGGCTGCCGGGGCACGGCTCCTCCGGTTGCCGTGGATGAAGAGGGCAGGCCCGCCGAGACTACGGCTCCGGCGCGGACCGACACCACGACGGCGACGGCCACGGCAACGATCGAGCCGACCCTCAGCGTGGAGCCGACGCTCTCGGCCTTGGACGCCTTCTGGCAAGGCGTGCTCGCCGAGGCACGCAGCGTTCCTCTTCGTCCGATGGTCAAGCCCAGAACGGACCTGGGAACCGCCACGTCCGCCGTCTACGAAATCGCCTACTCGAGTCTGGATGGACTGCGGATTCACGGCTTCTATGCGCGGCCGAGGCGCACGGCGGGCGAGAGGAGCCTACCTGCGGTCGCGCTCTTGCACGGATACGGAGATCACGCCTATTCGGAGTGGGCGGTGCGATTCGCCGACAGGGGATTCGCGGCCGTCTCGATCGACGAGCGGGGCCATGGCAAGAGCATCTACCGGACGACCGGCGGTGGCGCCACGAAGCTCTATCAGCCTGGGTTCCCCGGACTTATGGTCGACGGCATCAGGAGTCCACGCACCTATAGCATGGTGGGCATCGTCGCCGACAGCGACCGTGCGATCGACTTCCTGGTCTCCCGGCCGGAGGTCGACCCGAACCGCATCGGTGTAACGGGCGGAAGCATGGGCGGGGCGATGAGCATCATCCTGCCGGCGCTGGACAAGCGAGTGAAAGCGGCGGCGGCGGGCGTGCCGTATCTGTGCGACATCCCCGACAGCATTCGCCTGGCCAGGGCGGATCCGTACCTCGAGGTGACCCGCTACCTGGAGCGGCGGCCGCAGGACGAGAAGCGCGTGATGGAGACTCTGTCCTACGTCGACGCCTGTCGCTTCGCACCCAAGGTGAAGGTGCCGGTGCTGGTCGGTGTGGGCATGGCCGACTACATATGCCCTTACCAGGGGATTCTGAAGACATACAAGCGCCTGAAGGGGCCCCGGGAGATGCTTCTTCGCAAGGATGAGGGCCACGTCGTGCTTACGGGCTGGCGAGAAGCCGTCTTTGAGTGGATGGAGAAGTATCTCTAGTGAGGACGATCACGGACAGGCTGGGGAAGCTCGTTGCGCAGGCGGAGCGGACCGCTCGGGAGGCGGGGCGTCTCGGTGGCCGGCCCGGCGCGACAGCGGACCGGCCCGAGGAGACATTCGAGGCTGTCGGTGACGAGGGGCTGCCGTTCGAGCGTCCCAAGCGCAAGGAGCACGGGGACTTCTCGACCAGCTTCGCTATGTCGCGAGCCCGTGTCTTCGGCCTGAAGCCACGCGACTACGCCCAAGCGATCGTCGACTCAATGCCGGCCGACCCCCTGATCGAACGTGTCGAGGTTGCCGGACCCGGTTTCATCAACTTCTATCTCAACCAGTCCGCCGTGGTGCGCGACGTACTATTGGAGATAGATGAGCGGGGCGCGGAGTACGGCAGATCCAGCTGGGAACCGCAGAGAAAGAGACGGCAAGTCGAATTCGTGAGCGCCAACCCGGTAGGGCCGATGCACGTCGGCCACGGCAGGTGGGCCGCCCTCGGCGACGCGCTGGCGAATGTTCTGGCCGCGGCCGGCTACGACGTCGAGCGCGAGTTCTACATAAACGACTACGGCAATCAGATGAAGATCTTCGGCGCCTCGGTCGAGGCGCGCTACTGCGAACTGCTCGGTGCGGCGCACGAATTCCCTGAGGACGGATACGGCGGCGCCTACATTACCGAGATAGCCCAAGAGATCGTCGCGGCCGACGGGGACAAACACCTTGCCTTGAGCCGCGAGGAGCGAATCGAGCTCTTCACCGAGCGTGCCTACGCGCAGGTGCTGGAGCACATCAAGAAGACCCTTGCAGGCATGGGGGTCATCTTCGACGTGTGGTTCTCCGAGAGAACGCTTCACGAGAGCGGCGCGATCGAGAAGGCCATTGCCGTGCTGCGCCAAAAAGGGCACGTCCATGACGCGGAGGGGGCCGTCTGGCTCAAGTCGACCGAGTTCGGCGACGACAAAGACCGAGTGCTCATCCGCGAGAACGGCGAGCCGACGTACCTGGCGGCCGACGTCGCCTACCATGCCGACAAGCTGGCGCGCGGATTCGATACGATCATCGACATCTGGGGCGCCGACCACCACGGCTACGTCAAGCGCATGGAGGCGGCCGTGGAGGCGCTCTCCGGCGAGAAGGGGCGGCTGAAGGTCATCATCGGCCAGCTGGTCAACGTGCTGCGCGCGGGCGAGCCGGTGCGCATGAGCAAGCGCACCGGAGAGATGATCACCTTCGAAGAATTGCTGGATGAGGTCGGCCCGGACGCGGCGCGCTACTACTTTCTCATGAGAAACACGGACTCCGCGCTCGATTTCGACATCGACTTGGCCAAGGAGCAGTCGAACAAGAATCCGGTCTTCTATGTGCAGTATGGTCACGCCCGGATTTGCTCGATCCTGCGCAAGGCGGCGACTGACGGTCTGATTGGGGAGCCCTCGGACGCGGATCTGCCCGTCGCGGAGCTGGCGGCCAAGATCGCCGCGACGGACGAGCAGTTGGCGCTCCTGCGCGGCGAGGCCGAGTATGACCTCGTCTCCCATCTGTCTCGTCTGCCGGAAGAGCTTGAGGAAGCGGCCGCTTTCCTCGCACCATTCAAACTGACCACCTACGCCTACGAAACGGCCCGTCGGTTCCACAACTTCTACGAGAAGTGCAGGGTCATCGCTCCCGAAGAGCCGAATCTGACGGCGGCTCGGCTGTTTCTAGTCAAGTGCTCCCGGCAAGTGCTCGCCAACACGCTTGGTCTGCTCGGGGTCTCGGCGCCGGAGAGAATGTAGCGTCGTGTGGTCGCGGGCGGCTGCTGAGGGGCGGCTTGCGGCATCCCGGCGGCAAAGAAGTCCCCGAAATGTGACCGCCGTCACAGAATAGCCGTTTGCTGATGTGCTATTGATAGGTGCGTAGGGTGACCTGGAATGGAGGGGCAACCTCCAAGTCAGCAGACGAGAGCAGCTGAAAGAAGCTGTTTTGGCGAGCAGCGTGGGGAGGCCGGGCGCAGTCGGCGCTCGGCCGACTCGTATCCGCGGGTCTGTGGCGCGGATACGAGGAGCTCGTCCGCTGAGTCCAACCCCCGCATGGCGTACCCCCGGACCTGACAGAGCGCGTAACCTCGTGTAACATTTGTGTATGCTATGCGCAGTTTCTCGACCGTAGTGGCCGGATGCGAGGAGCACGAGCGTGGCGGACATCTCGGGACTTTCATTCTTTGAGGGGCTTGGCGACGAAGAGTTGGCGCGGATCGGCGAGCAGCTGACCGAGCGCAACTATCGAAAGAACTCCACCGTTGTGCGTGAGGGCCAGGAATCCGACGGGCTGTATGTCGTGGCCCGGGGCCTGGTGAGGGTCTACCGGCTCCACGATGACGGACGCGAGCGCACCGTCGCCCTGCTCGGTCCGGGAGAAGTCCTGGGCGAGATGACCCTCTTCGGCGGCGAGCTTCGGTCGGCAAGCGCTGAGACGCCCGAGGGCGCCACGTTGCTCTTCTTGCCTCGAGCCGGCATCCCCAACATCCTTCTCGAGGTTCCCAAGCTCGCCATGCGCATTATCGATGTGCTCTCGGCGAGACTGCGCGAGTCCAATCAACGGGTGCAGGAACTGACCTTCATGAACTCCCGCGGCCGGGTCATCTGCAACCTGTGTCGGCTTGCGGAGGCGCACGGAGACAGCGAAGGCGAAGAAGTCTGCCTGCCGCTGACTCACGCGGAGATAGCCAAGATCTCCGGCGTGTCACGCGAGACCGCCTCGAAGGTGCTGAGCCAGCTGGGCGACATAGGTCTGGTACGGTTGGGCAACCGGAAGCTGTGGGTACTCCACTTGGACAAGCTCTACCAACAGCTTGAATAGGAGCGGGCACACGATGGCGCACAACCCTCAACAGGGGAGCGACAGGGGCGCACACGAGGTCCGCCGCGGTCAGGGGGCGGACCTCGCATCTTGCTGCCCGTCGTGCGGCCGCGAGGTCGTCCGGGAGCACGTGTACTGCACAGCATGTGGCACCGGGCTGGCGCGGGAGCCATCCCCGGAGCCGGTCGTTGGCTCTCCGGCGGGGGAGAGGAAGATCGTGAGCGCTCTCTTCTGCGATGTGGCGGCCTACACCGACCTTTCCGATCTCCTCGATGCTGAAGAGACGAAAGAGATCATGAGCAGGATCTTCGGCGAGGCCGCCCTCGTGGTCGCCAAGTACGGGGGACACATCGAGAGGTTCGTTGGAGACGCGGTGATGGCGACCTTCGGAGCGGTGAAGGCGCACGAGGACGACCCTGTGCGTGCCGTGCGGGCCGCCCTGGAGATCAGAGCGCTCGTCGAGAAGATGAATGCGCAGATCGAGCCTCGAATCGGCAGACCGCTGTCGGTGCACGCCGGCGTGGCGAGCGGACTCGTGGTCACGAGCGGAGACCAGGTCGTCAGGGGCATCGGCCGTGCCCAGGGCGACACTGTCAACCTTGCCTCTCGGCTGTGCGATATCGCTCCCCCCGGTGAGGTGCTGGTGGGCGGTCCGACGGTCTCGCTGACGGACAGATTCTTTGAGTACGAGCGCCTCGCGCCGGTGCGGCTGAAAGGCAAGTCGGATCCTGTCGTTCCGTGGCGAGTAGTGGGCATTCTCGATCGGCCGTGGGCGCTTCACGGCGCTTGGAGGTCGCGAAGCCGTTTTGTCGGACGCGAGCGCGAGCTCGGGCTTCTCTCGGAGGCCGTCGACAGGGTTCGATGCGGCGAGGGCTCGATCGTCCACGTAACCGGCGAGGCCGGCATCGGCAAGAGCCGCCTGGTCGAGGAGGTACGAGTGTCCCCGCAAACGGAGGGCGTTCTCTGGTGGGAGGGCCGCTGCCAGGCCTATACGAGAACCGTACCCTACTACTTGCTGATGAACCTGCTAAGTAACGCCTGGGGCGTCGGAGACGGGGACTCGCCGAAGGAAGTGGAACGCAAGATCGAGGCCGGGGCCCAACGCTGGCTTGGCCCGGAGACCGGCGCCGCCGACTACCTCAAGAATCTGTACGGATTGGCCGGCGGGCATGGCCGGGATGCTCCTGAGTCCTGGCAGAGCGGCCTGGAGTCTATTCTGGAGACGGGCCTTGCCGCCATCGTCAAGGAAGGGCCGGCTGTGGTGTCGCTGGGGAATCTGCACTGGGTCGATCCCTCTTCCCTGAGGCTGCTCCGCACACTTCTTGAACGGCGAGACTGGCCCGTGGCTTTCTTCCTCACTTACCGTTCCTCCGGCGATCTGCTGCCCGACTTGCATTCCCTCGAGGGCGCGCAGACATGCTATCGGATCGACCTGAGAGAGCTGGCGCCGCCGCAGGCCCAGGAGATGACCAAGTCGCTGCTTGACAGTGCGCGGGTACCCGACGAGGTGCTCCGCTTTGTCCAGCGACGGGCGGAGGGGAATCCGTTCTACTTGGAGGAAATCGTTGGCTCGCTGATCGATTCCGAGGCGCTCGTTCGGGAAGATGACGAATGGCGCCTGACGACGCCGCTTGGCTGCGTGGACGTTCCACCTACGGTGAGCGGGGTCATCGCGGCGGGGCTCGATCGTCTGGAGAGCGGCGCGCGCCAGGTTCTCAGGGACGCGTCGGTCATCGGCCGGGTCTTCAGCGCGGATGTGCTGGCTCGCACGACGTGCGTGCCGGGGAGGCTCCAGGACTATCTTCGGGATCTCGAAAGGCTCGGCTTCCTTCAGCCGAGTCCGGCCGGGTCGCAGCCGGAGCACGCGTTTCGACACGCGTTGACGCATCAGGTTGCCTATGAGGGAATCCTGCTCAAGGATCGCGAGGAGATGCACAAGGTGACCGCGCGGGCCATTGAATCGGTCTACTCCGGCCGATTGCCGGAGCACTACGAGGCGCTCGCCCACCACTACGAGCTGGCCCACCAGCCTCGAAAGGCCATCGATTACCTGGCCAAATCGGGAGAGAAGGCGCTGAACCGGCACGCGGTTGAGGAAGCGGACACGCACTACGCACGGGCCGTCGAGCTGGCGCGGCGACTGCCGGCCGAACGCGGCGACGAGGGTGAGCTGCTATTGGCGCTGGTCATCATGTGGGCGCCGGTCTTCTACTTCCGGGGCGACTTCGACGGTCTTGTCGCGCTGATCACATCGGACGGCGTGATCTCGGCAAGAAGCGACGATGCCGAGCAGCCGGCCATGGTGGAAGTGTGGACCGGCATCGCCTACTACCACCGGGCGGAACTGCGCGAGGCCTACGACCACCTCACGGGCGCTCTCGAGCGCGGGAGGGCGGCAGGCAGCGAATCGGTGATCGGCCATGCCTCGAGCTGGCTTGCGAACGTCTGCGTCGATCTTGGGCGTCTGGAAGAGGCGGTCTCGCACGGCTGTCGAGGCAGGACGATCGCCCGCCGCGTCGAGGAGGACAATCTCCTTCACTACTCACTTGGGTATGCCTACTGGGCGACGGGCGATATCCGCAAGACCCGAGAGATGGGCGAGGAGCTTCTCGCCATAGGGCGGGCACGATCGAGCCTTCGCGCTCACGTGACAGGCTTCTGCGTGCTGGGCCACGCTTGTCTGATGGAGGGCGACACGGAGTCGGCGGCGCGGTGGTACCGCAGGGCGATCAGGATATCGGCCGACCCGTATCAGTCGGAGTTCCCACGGGCGTTTCTGGCCATCGCATACGTTCAGGGCGGGCAGTTCGAACGCGCCGAGGGCCTTGCGAGGGAAGTGCTGGCCTTCAGCGAGAGACGAGGCGCGCGAATCATCGGTCTTGTGGCGCAGGGACTCCTTGGGATCGTGCAGGCCGTGAAGGGTCAGCTTGGCGGCGGTCTGCGGCTCATGGAAGAGGCGGAGGCGACGGCGCTGGAGGAAGGGTTTGTCTGGGCTCACGCCAATGCGGAATACCTGCTCGGGCGTTTCTACCTGGGAGTTGCCGAAGGGAAGGAGCCCGTCACGATGCGTTTCGTGCTGCGCAACGCGCTGTTCATTCTCCGGCGAGCGTGGCGCGCCGCGGCGCACGCCAAGACGCACCTGGAAGCCGCGCGGGCCGCGGCGTTGTCGATCGGGGCGAGAGGAATGGTGGCCCAAGCCAATCTCGCGCTCGGCCGACTGCACGCCTTGAAGGGGCGCACCCGGAAGGCTCGCGAGCACTTGGTCGACGCCATGCGCTACTTCGAGAGTGAGGGCGCCACGCTGTACGCGGCGGAAGCCGAGGAGGCCCTCATTGCGCTATCATCACACCATGTCATCGACGACTCCTCGCAGGAATAGGGGGCGCGCTCGTCCGCGGAGCCGGGCAGCGACATATCGTCGCCGAAGGACCCTGGCGGCCCTCGCAGTCGGAGGCGCAATCGCCGTCGCCGCGATTGGCGTGGTTGGCGTGCTTCCTCTGCTCGGGCGCGGCGCGGCCGTGCTCCTGAAGCCGAAGCCGATTCGCGTGAGCGTGTCGGCCGCACCCCGAGACGCTGTGATTAGGATGGGGCGCTCACGATCGGCATCCGAGCTGTCGCTCACGAACGTGAAGCCGGGGGTCTATCGCCTCATCGTCTCCCGGAGGGGCTTTGTTACGCACACCGAGGAGGTGCGGCTGACCGAGGGTGCCGTCTTCAGCCGCAGGGTTCGTCTCAAGCCGAAGCAGCTCGCCGTCAGCGTACGGAGTCGTCCCGATGGTGTGAAGCTGAAGCTACAACCGGAGACGGGCAGCGGCTTCGCGGGTCTGACGCCGGCCAGTCGTCTGATGCCAGCCGGAGAGCTTGTCGTGACACTGAGGGCCGCCGGGTTCAACACGATCCGGCGCAGCGTCTTCCTCGACGCTCCCAGAAAGTTCGAGATCTGGATGGATCCGAAGGGGCTGCTTCACCACTGCGTCAACGTCTTTGGCTGTGGTCCCTCTCCCAAGCAGGTTGCCTTCTCTCGTGACGGCCGGCAGCTATGGGTCTCGACGATGGGGGCGACCGGAGTCGAGGTCTACAACTGGCGGACGGGGAGGCTGCTCGGGCGGGTCGACATGGGGCCCAACGGGGCCGTCGAGGTCCTCTTCACGCGCGCCGGCAAGAAGGTCTACGCGAGCCAAATGCAGACGGCCTCGGTGTACGCGATAGACGCGCGCACCCGCAGACTGGGCAGGCGCTACCCGACCAAGAGCTCGTGGACGAAGGTCATGGCGCTCTCGCCGGACGAGAAGCGGCTCTACGCGGCGAACTGGTCGGGTAGCAACGTGAGCGAGATAGAACTGAAGACGGGCCGCGTGCTCAGGCAGATTCCGACTGCCGCGACGCCTCGGGGTCTGTACGTCACACCTGACGGCAAGAGGCTCTTTGTGGCCGGCTTCGAGCGAGGCGACATCGAAAGAATCAACTTGCGCACGGGCAAGAGCAAGATGCTCCTTGAGACCGGCGGAGCGATGCGACACCTTGTCGCGGATGAGAGAAAGCACCTGCTCTACGCCGACGACATGAGCAAAGAGCGCGTCTTCGTCATCAACCTCAAGACCGAAAAGGCGCGGACTCTGGCGGCAACGGACCACAAGCCGAACACGATCGATCTGACGCCTGACGGGAAGGTACTATACGTCTCGAACCGAGGGGAAAACAACAGCGCGAGCTACTACATACCCGGGCCCGAATGGGGTTCGATCCTGGCCCTCGACGCGCGGACGGGAAGGCCGCTCGACGCGATCGTCGGCGGGAATCAATGTACGGGTCTGGACGTCTCCGACGATGGTCGCTACCTGGCATTCTCGGATTTCCTGGACGGGCGGGTGCACGTCTACGAGATACCGCCCTACAAGAAGCTGGCAAACGGGCGGGGCGGCCGGTACAAGCGACACTTCGCGGATATCGAGAAGTAGATGTGAGCTTGGCCGGCTCACGTGGCGGATACAAGACGTTGGAGAGTCGGCTCAGCGAGGGTGGCACGGATGGAGAATCGATTCGAGACAGTTCTGACTCGCAAGATACCGAGGACTCCCGACTGCGTGAGCTATCGCTTCGAGCGACCGGCAGGCTTCAGCTATCAGGCGGGACAGTTCTTCTTCATCACCCTGCCCGCTGACGCCGGTTTGCGCAAACCGTTCTCCTTCTCGAGTTCTCCGACGGAAAACTTCCTCGAGCTGACGACGAGGCCGAGCGATTCCGATTTCAAGAAGACGTTGGAGTCGCTGCCCACCGGAGCGGCGGTGGTGGTGGAGGGACCGTTCGGCCGGTTCACGCTGAGAGAAGGCGCCGGCAAGATCGCATTCCTCTCGGGAGGGATCGGTATTACGCCTATCCGCAGCATAGCCAAGTACGTTACGGACGAGGGGATCGACGCGGACATGGTGCTTCTCTACAGCAA
>DYIV01000079.1:0-1247 GCA_020723435.1 Slackia heliotrinireducens
CTGCTCGGCGAGCGCCTCGCCGAGCTCCCGCTGCCGCGCGCGCTCCCGGTCGACGAGGTGGCCGGTCACTCCGCCGACGATCAGATAGAGGAGGAGCTCGAGGCTCTTCTCCAGGGTGGCCGCCGGGTCCATGTGACCGAGATGGGTGAAGGCGTGCGGGCTATAGGCGGCGGCGACGAGCGCGGCCACGAGCAGCCCGCCCCGCAGGCCGCCGGCGAAGGAAGCGAAGATGATGGGGAGGTAGTAGGACCGGCGCAGGATGTCGTGGAACCAGTGGTGCTCGGCGCCGGTCAGGTAGTGAAAGACGGTGATGAGGAGGGCCGGTGCCCAGGCCGCAAGCAGCATGGAGGGCGATAAGAGCCCCCGGCGGGCGAGACCTGCGACCGGCTCGCGCTCACGGGCGATCGGTCTTGCCACGGCGGATCCCGAATTTCTCGAGGCGGTAGACCAGGATGTGACGAGGGATGTGCAGAAACACGGCGGCCTGCGAGATGTTCCCGTTCTTGACCTCCAGGGCTCGCTCGATGACCCGCCGCTCGAGATCGATGAGCGAGATCCCCTCAGGGGGAAAGGGAGGCCACGTCTCGAGCGAGGTCGAGGCGTCGGCCGAGGCGGCCGGTGCGGCGGCGAAGGCCGGCGGCAGGTCCCTGAGCCTCAGCGACTCGCCCTCGTTGAGAATGATAAGGCGCTCGCAGACATTCTCGAGCTCGCGGACATTGCCCGGCCAGGGATAGCGGCGGAGCTCGCGGAGCAGCTCGGCCGGCAGGACCAGATCGCGGTCTTGCGCTATGCGCTGGAGGAAGTGGCGTGCGAGGAGCTCGATGTCCTCGGGGTGGCTGCGGAGCGGTGGGACCTTCAGCTCCACCACATTGAGCCGGTAGTAGAGGTCCTCCCGAAAAGTTCCCGCCTCGATGAGCTTGGGCAGCTCCTGGTGCGTCGCGGCCACCACACGCACGTCAACCGGCACCGGCTGGTCCGAGCCGACCACGTCGATCACCCGCTCCTGCAGGACGCGGAGGAGCTTGCTCTGGAGGGCCGGGGACATCTCTCCGATCTCGTCGAGAAGGAGCGTGCCGCCCTCGGCCTTGCGGAAGCGGCCGGCCCGCGCGCGAACGGCGCCGGTGTAGGCGCCCTTCTCGTGGCCGAAGAGCTCCGACTCGAGGAGCTCGGCCGGCATGGCCGCGCAGTTCACGGCGACGAAGGGGTTCTCGGCGCGCGGGCTGCGGGCATGGATGCGCCGTGCGACG
>DYIV01000079.1:1257-9599 GCA_020723435.1 Slackia heliotrinireducens
GCCCGTCCCGCTCTCACCGGTGATGAGCACCGAGGCCTCGCTCGCCGCCACCCGATCGACAGTGCGGAGGAGCTCCTGCATGGCCTCGGAGGCCGCGACGATCTCGCGCTCGATGCCAGCGGCCTTGCGGCGCAGCGCCCGGACCTCGAGGCCGAGGCGCCGCCGCTCGAGCGCCCGGCTCGCGGCGAGCAGGAGTTCCTCCCGGCCAAAGGGCTTCTGCAAAAAGTCGTAAGCGCCGGCCTTCATCGCCTCCACTGCCGTCTCGATGCTGCCGTGGGCAGTGATGACGATGATCGGCACCTCCGGGGCCTGGCGCTTGACCTCCGCCACCAGCTCCATGCCCGAGAGCTTGGGCATGCGAAGGTCGGTGATGACGAGCTGATGCCGCTCGGGCGAGAAGAGCGCGAGGGCCTCTTTGCCGTCGCAGGCCGCGTCCACGGCGTAGCCCGCCTCGGTCAGGTTGAAGATGCTGAGCTCCCGCCCGGTGAGATCGTCATCGACGAAGAGGATCTGTTCGCTCATATCCGCAAGCCGCTCCTTATGGGACCGCCGACGTTGGGGACTGGGTCGGCGCAGACCGCAACCGTCGAGCGCGCGCAAGGATCTCCTTTGCGGCTTCGTCTTCGTTCGACCGGATGGCCACCGCGAAGCCGTTTCCCGTCGAGGTCACTCGCGCCGTGACACCCTTGGGAACAAGCGGGCAGTTGGGCATCTCGGGCGCGACATGACCAAGCGAGGCATTGCGGGCAAGATGGCAGTCGGCGACACGCTGTAGCCACTCCGCAGTCATCCCTGGGACTGCGCGAAGGGTAACGACCACTCCAGCCATTCGTTCCGACGAAGACTTACCCATCCCGATGCGATCCTTGAGGGGCTCGACACTGCTGATGTCCTCGACGTGCTCGAGCGGACTGATGTCACGGTCGGCCAGCTTGATCCCCACGCAGGCGCGCGCCTCGGCATCGCGGAGAGCGCTGGAGGCCGCGCGGTGATCCGCTGCCATGCGTCGGTGCTCCGCGGCCTGTCGCAGGTGAGTCTCGGTCGGGTTGGTGATCGAAGTCCAGCACACGTCGCCGGCGTCCAGACCGCCATGGCGACTGTGACCGCCAGCCGCCCTGCACCGCTCTCGAGTCGCCTTCGCGGAGGGGTCATACTCTGCTTGGTGCTGGGCAGCCGTCGTGGAAAGCTTCTGGGCCTCCCGCTGATGCGCGGCCTCGCTCATGTCACCGGGGCGAGCTCCAGGCGTCGTCGTGGCACATCCTCCCAAGACCATCGCCCCCACCAATGGAAATAGCATCGTTCGAACCATGGATATTCTCCTTTGCAAGGCCGTGCGCGTCGGGCGCTGCGGGTTGTGAGTAATGCCCGTGGAGGGCTTTATGAATCGACGCCACCCGCTCATGGCAACTTGCCGCCCACGGCGCGCTCAAGCTCGGCGCGAGCCTGCTCCACCTCGGCTCGGGCACGCTTCTCCTCGAGCTCCAGATCCTGGAGCACGCGGCGGCCGTCCAGGAGCGCGGTCAGGTTCTCGCGGCTGGCCACGTAGTCGGCGCGGATGGACGCGAGCGAGGCGCGCGCCTTGGGGATGACCTGGTCACGCAGGAGGCGGAGCCTCTCCGCCGCGCTCTCGAAGCCGGCCTGCGCCTGCCGCACATGCCGCTCGATCTCCAGGCGCGCGGCGCGCTGGCGCTCGCGCGCGGCGACGGCCGCGGCTGACATCTCGCGCACGGCGCGCCCCTGCTTCTGCCCCGACCAGATCGGGATGCCGATCCCGAGGGTCGCGCCCCAGGCGGATCCCATCTCGATGTCCTGCATGAACATCACCATCGGCATGAAATCGGGATAGCGATTGCGGCGGGCCAGCGCGACCTGGCTCTCGGACCGCCCGACCTCTATCCCAAAGGCGCGAAGGTCCGGGCGCTGTCGCTCCGCGGCGGCGAGGAGCGCCGAGTACTTCAAGGATAGCGGCGGCGCGAAATCGTCGACCGGCTCGCCGAGAGGCGTCGCCGCCTCGTGGCCGAGACGAGCGTTGAGGGCGGCGGCGGCGATCTGACGGTCGCGTTTGAGATTGGCGAGATCGGTGTGAAGGCGCGCCAGCTCGGTCTCGATGCGCAGCACATCGGTGACGCTGCCGGTGCTCGTTGCCAGATGGGCGAGCGCGGCCTTCCTCATCTGCTGGAGGAGCTCCCGGTTGCGTCCGTTGATGTCGCGAGCGGCCCGGTTGATCCAGAGCTGGTAGTAGAGGCGCTTGACCTCGGCCACGAGCTCGACCTGGCGGGTGCGCACGGCCTCGCCGGCCACGCGGGCGCTCGCTCCAGCCACCTCCGCGCGGAGGGCCCGCTTGCCGGGGAAGGGCAGCGGCTGGGAGATCTGGACCATCACCATGGACCCCGCGCCGGGCCGGCGGGTGAAGGGGAAGTTCCAGAGCTGCACCGCGACGCTCGGGTCGTCAAGAGCCTGCGCCTGCGGGACCCGTTCCCAGGCGGCGGTGCGCTCGGCCACGAGCGCATGAAGCTCGGGGTTCGCCGCCCGTGCCGTCTTGAGCGCCCAGGCAAGAGTGAGCGGCGGGGGCTCGGCTGCCGAGACCCCAGCCCACAGCAACACGACGCATTGGAGGACCCACCAGGGCGGCGCGGAGTCGCCACGACGGTCAGGCCATACGTTCTTCATGAGTCACTCCCGTCCGTCGCCCCGCCTCCCGAGCCGGCGGCAAGCGCGGGCTTCACCTCGCGACGCCACTTCCAGATGGTGTAGATAACCGGGTAGATGAGGAGCTCGAGGGCGAACGACGTGATCACGCCCCCGACCATCGGCGCGGCGATGCGCTTCATCACGTCAGCGCCGGCGCCCGAGCTCCACATGATGGGCAGGAGTCCCATCAGGATCGCCATCACGGTCATCATCTTCGGCCGGATCCGCTTGACCGCTCCATCCTCCACCGCATCCTGGAGGTCTCGGAGGTTTCGCATGCGGCCCTCGGCCTTGTACTTGTCGTAGGCGTGGTCGAGGTAGAGGAGCATCACAACGCCGGTCTCGGCGTCCACGCCGGCGAGAGCGATGATCCCGACCCAGACGGCGACCGAGAGGTTGTAACCGAGGAGGAAAAGAAGCCAGAACGCGCCGATCAGCGAGAAGGGGACGGCGAGGAGCACGATGCCGATCTTGGTCACGCTCTTGGTGCTGAAGTAGAGCAGGACAATAACCAGAAGGAGGGTGACGGGGATGACGATCTTGAGCCGCTGGCTCGCCCGCTCCATGTACTCGTACTGCCCGCTCCACTCCAGGGTGTAGCCCTCGGGGAGCTTCACCATCTGGCCCACGACTCGCTTCGCTTCCTCGACGTAGCCGCCAATGTCGCGGCCGGCGACGTCCACGTAAACGTAGCCGAGGAGCTGCCCCTGCTCGGTCCGGACCACGGTCGGCCCGGTCGTGAGCGAGATGTCGGCCACCTGCTCGATCGGGATCTGATGCCCGCTCGGCGTCGAGACCAGTGTCCGCTTCAGGGTGTTGAGATCGCCACGGTAGCCGCGCTGGTAGCGCACGTTGACCGGGAATCGCTCGCGCCCCTCGACGGTGGTGGTGACGTTGGCGCCGCCGATCGCCGACTCGATGACCATCTCCACGTCCTCGACGTTGAGGCCATGCCGGGCGATCTGGTCGCGCCGGATCGTGAAGTCGAGGTAGTAGCCGCCGGTGACTCGCTCGGAGAAGACGTTGCGCGTGCCGCGGACGCTGCCGATGGCTCCCTCGATCTGGGTCCCGATGTCGTTGATCACCTCGAGCTTCGGTCCGAAGATCTTGATGCCGACGGGCGTCCGGATGCCGGTCGAGAGCATGTCGGTGCGCGCCTTGATCGGCATGGTCCAGGCGTTCGCCACCCCAGGCAGGCGCACCAGCCGGTCGAGCTCGGCCTCGAGCTTCTCGGGGCTCATCCCGGGCCGCCACTCCTTCTCCGGCTTGAGGTTGATGATGGTCTCGATCATCTCGAGCGGTGCGGGGTCGGTAGCGGTGAGCGCCCGACCGGCCTTGCCGAAGACGGACGCCACCTCGGGCACGCTGCGGATGAGTTTGTCCTGGAGGGTGAGCACCTGCTGGGCCGTCTGGACCGAGGCACCGGGGAGGGTGATCGGCATGTAGAGGAAGGTCCCCTCGTAGAGGGGAGGCATGAACTCGGAGCCCAGGCGGAGGACCACCGGGACGGTGCTGCCGAGGAGCAGCGCGGCGCAGAGGAGCGTCGCGACTCGATGCCGGAGGACGAGCTTGACGAAGGGGTGATAGGCCCAGATCAGGAAACGGTTGATGGGGTTCTTGTGCTCGGGGATGATCTTGCCGCGGATGAAGAGCACCATCAGGAAGGGCACGATCAACACCGAGGTCAGCGCGGCGAAGCCCATGGCGAAGGTCTTGGTGAAGGCGAGTGGCTGGAAGAGCCGCCCCTCCTGGGCCTGCAGCGTGAAGATGGGGAGAAAGGAGACGGTGATGATGAGCAACGAGAAGAAGAGCGGACGGCCGACCTCCTGGGCGGCCTCGATCAGGATCTCTCGCCGCGACTTGGCCCCCGGTGCGTGCTCGAGGTGCTTGTGGGCATTCTCGATCATGATGATCGCCGCGTCGATCATGGCGCCGATGGCGATGGCGATGCCGCCCAGGCTCATGATGTTGGAGCCGAGGCCGATGGCCCGCATGGCGACGAAGGCGAGCAGGATCGAGAGCGGCAGGGTGATGATGGCGACCAGCGCGCTGCGGAAGTGCCAGAGGAAGATGATGCAGACCAGAGAGACGATCGCCATCTCCTCGAGGAGCTTGTTCCGCAGGTTCTCGATTGAGCGCTCGATGAGCCCCGAGCGGTCGTAGGTGGTCACGAGCTCGACGCCCTTGGGCAGAGCCGGCTGGACCTTATCCTTGATCGTCTTCTTGATGTCCGCGATGACGCTGTAGGTGTCCGCGCCGTAGCGGATGACGACGATCCCGCCCCGGCATCCCCCTCGCCGTTGAGGTCCACCACCCCTCGCCGCATCTCTGGCCCGAGGTGGACCCGGCCCACGTCCCGCACCTGGATGGGGGTCCCGTCGGGCTTGGCGCCCAGGCTCACCTCCTCGATGTCGGAGATCTTCTTGAAGTAGCCCCTCCCCCGCACCATGTACTCGCGGCCGGTCCACTCGACGACGCGACCACCGACGTCATTGTTGCTCTTGCGCATGGCGGCGATCACGCGGTCGAGGGGCATGTTGTAGGCGAGGAGCGCGTTGGGATCGATCTCCACCTGGTACTGCTTGACGAAGCCGCCGACCGTGGCGACGTCGGCGACTCCGGAGACGGCGCGCAGCCAGTAGCGGACGTACCAGTCGTTGAGGGTCCGGAGCTGAGAGAGGTCGTGCTTTCCGCTGCGATCGACGAGCGCATACTCGAAACCCCAGCCCACTCCGGTCGCGTCTGGGCCGAGGGTCGGCTGCACGCCTTGAGGGAGGCGCCCTTGCAGCCCGCTCAGGTACTCGAGGACGCGGCTCCGCGCCCAGTAGGGGTCGGTCCCGTCCTCGAAGATGACGTAGACAAAGGCCACGTCGAAGTAAGAGAAGCCGCGGACGACCTTCACCTTCGGCGCGGAGATGAGCGCCGTGACGATGGGGTAGGTGACCTGGTCCTCGATCAGCGTCGGGCTGCGGCCCTCCCAGTTGGCGGTGATGATTACCTGCACGTCGGACATGTCGGGGACGGCGTCGATCGGGGTGTTCTTCAATGCCCAGTAACCGCCACCGACAATGGCGAGCACGAGCAGCACCACGACGAAAGCGTTGCGAGCGCTGAAGGCGATGAGACGCTCGATCATGGCCCGGCTCCTTGCGTCGAGGTGGGAGGTCAGTGCTGGTGAGCCGGCGCTGGCTTGGTTCCGCTGTCCAGTCGCTTGCCGTTCACGCCGCTGTCCGTGGCCGGCATGGACATGCCCTCCATGCCGCCCCCGCCGCCCTCCGCTTTGCGGCTTCCCTTCGCGGGTGCGGGCGTGGGCGTTCCCTTCGCGCCGCCCTCGTCCATTTTCATCCCCGGCATGCTGAGCGACATCGACTGCATCGCCGCCTGGAGGTTGGTCTCCGAATCGACCAGAAACTGCGCCGAGGTCACCACCCTATCGCCGCTCTTGAGCCCGCCGATGACGGGGTAGTACTCGTCGACCGGGGCGCCGACCTGGACATCGCGCGGCTCGAAGTACCCACCAGGGAGGGCAAGGAGCACGTACTGGCGCGCTCCCGTGTCGATCACGGCTTCCTTGGGGACGGAGAGCTCGCGGCCGAGCGAGGAGCGGATCACCACGGTGACGTAGGTGTCGGGCTTGAATACCTTGCCAGGATTCTTGAACTCGAGCCGCACCGAGATGCGGCGGGTCACGACATCCACCTGGGGGGAGATGAAGGAGATCGTGCTCTTGATCGGACGAGCGCTGGGATCGTTCGGGAACAGAACCTCGGCGGTCTGGCCGAGCTCGAGGCCGCGGAGCTCGGACTCGAAGACCTGAGCGATGACCCAGATGGTCGAGAGATCGGCGATCTTGAACGCGGTCAGCTCGGGGCTGATGTACTGGCCAACGTAGGTCTTGCGCTCGACGAGGACCCCGTCCGTCGGCGAGTAGAGGGTGAGGGTCCGGCTCGGCTTGCCGCTGCGTTTGAGCTGCTCGATCTGAGCCTCGCTGATGTCCCGCAGCCTGAGGCGGCGGCGGGCGGCCTCCTCCAGCGACCCGGCCAGGGCGGGCTCGCCGGCGGTCCGGCTCAGGTTCCGGCCAATCTGGACCCCCAGGAGGTAGTCCACCTGGCTGGCGAGGAGCTCCGGGCTGTAGACGGAGAGGAGCGGCTGACCCCGACGCACGGCCTTGCCCTCGTAGTTGACGAAGAGCCGCTCGACCCAGCCCTGGACCCGGGTGTGGACCTCGGCGACCTTGGTCTGGTCGAAGGCGATGACGCCGACGGTGCGGATGTTGAGCACCAGATCGCGGGGCGCGATGACGCCCGTGCGAACGCCGATGAGCTGCTGGCGCTCCGGCGAGATCTTGACCCGTTGCGGCCCGCCGGCCTGCGCTGCAGTCCCCTCGCTCTTGGCGTGCGAACTATGGCCTTCGCCGCCCGCTGCAGCCGGAACCGATGAGCCTCGGCCCTTGAGCAGCCAGGTGCCGCCGACGCCGAGAGCCAGGGCGATGATGGCGACTCCCACGTGGGATGCCCAGCGACTCCGCAATGGATGGGCCGCTGCGGCGCCGTGCACCGAAGTGGGTTGCTCCTGCGCCGGATCCGTCGGCGGTCTGTCTGGCATGACCCACCTCCTCGAGCCCTAGCTTGAATGTAAGCGCGCAGTCTGCCATCTGACCGATATCCCGGCAAGTGAGTGCAGATCAACTGAGTGCAGATCAACGTGCAGATCAACCAAACATCACGGCGCCAATCCAGGGACCGCCGAGCCCGGGTACCAGCTCGCATACCAGCCCTGCATCTTCCCGATCTCCTCGGTCTGTACGCGGATGACGTCCTCGGCGACCTTGCGGATCTCGGCGCGCTGGCCCTTGTCCCGGGCGATCCGGGCTCCAGCGATGGCCGTCTGGTGGTGAGGGACCATCTCCTCGATGAAGGCCTTGTCGAAGGGCGTCGCCGTCTTGAGCCGCTCGATGGAGGCCATCATGTCGCGGCTCTGCCCCATGTCCATCCCGTCCATCATCGGCATCGACCCCATGCCGGGCGTCTGGTCGTTTCCGTACCACATCATCCGCCAGCTCTTCATCTGCGCCATCTCGGCCGATTGTGCTTTGACCACGTCGTTGGCCATGGTGCGAACCTCTGGATGCTCCGCTCGCTGCTGAGCGATCCGCCCCATCGCCACCGCACCCTCGTGGTGCGGGACCATCATGTCGATGAACTGCTGGTCGATCGAGGCGCTCGTGTGCCCCATGTCGTCACCGCAAGCTGCCAGAGCGAGGACCGTCGAGGCCGTCGCCACCATCAGTGCCAGGTTCTTCATTTCAGTTCTCCTTGTCTGGTCCAGATCCGATTCCATCCAGGACGTAGAAGCTTGACTCGCATCCACGCCGCGTCAAACGACGGCTTGCCGTCAGCGACAGCCAACCGATCAGTACCCCAGCCACCGCGGAGGTCCGGCGCCGGGGGTCATCGGCAGCGCGTTGAGGATCGCCGTGCGGAGGTCATCCACGTCGAAGGGCTTGTTGAAGAAGGCGAGGGCTCCCAGCCGTCGCGCCTCCTTCTGCACCTCCTCCGTGCCGTAGCCCGTGATCAGGATGACCGGCGTGGACCAGTCACTCCTCCGGATCCCGTGGAGGATCTGCAGACCCGTGAAGCCCGGCATCTGCA
>DYIV01000079.1:9609-10779 GCA_020723435.1 Slackia heliotrinireducens
TCGGCTCGGCCGATCCCTCATGCAGATGCACGGTCCCCAGGTACTCGAGCAACGCGGAGCCGTCGGGCACCTGGATGATCGCGTAACCGTCCTTGGCGAGGGCTTTGGCAAGAATGTGGCGCAGCTCCTCGTCATCCTCGGCCAGAAGCACCCGCGCCTTCTTGGGCTCCATCTCCCCGGCGATGTTCTTTCTCAAAGCAGTTGCTGCTCGAGCCATGATGTCTTCGCTCCTTTCTGATCTTCATCCGCCGCGCCAGCCTGTCCGTGGTCTCGCCTGACCGGCATCGACGATGAGCGGTGTTCCGTTCCCGTCACCCCTGGCGTCCTCACCTCGCGACCAGCCCCTCGACCAGTGCTGCCAGCTTCTCCAGCCCGAAGGGCTTCTCGAGGCAGGCCACGGCGCCGAGCCGCCGCGCTTCGTCTAGCATCGGCCGTTCGGCCAGGCCTGAGATGACGATGCAGGGAAGCTGCGGATCGATGTCGTGCAGGGCGCTCAGGGCGATGAGCCCTCCTGCGTGGGGCATGTAGAGGTCGGTCACCACCGCGTCGACGCGAGGGTTGCGCTCGGGATCGAGGAGCTCGCCGACCACGGTCCGGATCAGCTCTGCACCGTCGGCGGCCTCGATCACCTCGTAGCCGGCGCGGCGGAAGTAGCTGGCGATGCCGCCCCGAACATCCGCGTCGTCGTCGGCGACAACCAGGCGCGCCCGACGTCGCGGTGCCACCCACTTGGGCCGATCCGGCGGTTGGAGATTCACGCATGGCGTTTCGATCTGGTCGGTATGGAGAGTCATGGCGGTCATCTCCTCTCGTCCTTCCCTGCCAGGACGACAAGGAATACGGCTGCATCGCGTGTGCCACGTTATCCGAGGAGCGTTTGCGAACGCGGGCAGGCATTACCCGCGAGATTGACAGGCGTCCACGGTTGCCCTCCCCCTCTCGTTTCGCCGACAAACGATCATCCAAGAGCGCGGCGAAGACTATTCGTCGTTGGCGCTCGAGACTATTCTTTAGCGAGCCGGCAGAGCGCTTGATCCGTCGCAGAATCCGTATTCTGGATTGCTGGCGCAGCCGACAGGAAAACTGCGCCAGCGCGGTCAGCCGACTTGCCCGCGAGCGAGCTCACGTTCGATGCATGCGAGCCCTCGTTGACATGGACGACCGCAAGCT
>DYIV01000080.1 GCA_020723435.1 Slackia heliotrinireducens
CTTCGTCCATCGGGTGCCGCTCCTCCTCCTCCGCGGCGTAGTCCCGGCCCATTTCCAAGAAGCGCGCCTCCTGATCCACCGGATCGTTCAGCTCGGTGAAGGCGTTGCACAGCTCCATGCCGGCGGCGTAGCCCTCGAAGCGCTCGACCGTTCCCGGATCCCCCGGCTTGCTCTTGGCCAGCGGCGAGATGTCGCGCGGGTAGTCGTAGATGAACGTCGGCTGGATCAGGGCCGGCTCGACGTAGTGCGAGAGCAGCGACTCAATGAGCTTGCCGCGCGTCGAGCCCTCGGCCGGTGTGTGCCCCTTGGCCTGCATGGCGGCGCGCAGCGACTCGGCCGTGGCGTGCGCGGCGATGTCGATGCCCGAACGTTCGGCGATGGCGGAGCGCAGGTCCTCCCGCCTCCACGGCGGCGCCAGGTCGATGGTGTGCCCGTCATACTCTATGACCGTCTTGCCCACGGCGGCGCGGGCAACCTCGGCCACCATTTCCTCCGTCAGCGACATTACCTGCCGGTAGTCGGCGTAGGCCATGTAGAACTCGAGCTGGGTGAACTCGGGATTGTGCTTGAAGGACACACCCTCGTTGCGGAAGTCGCGCCCGATCTCGTAGACGCGCTCCAAGCCGCCGACCAGCAGGCGCTTGAGGTAGAGCTCGAACGAGATGCGCAGGTACAGGTCCTGGTGCAGCTGGTTGTGGTGGGTGACGAAGGGGCGCGCCGCCGCGCCGCCGTAGATCGGCTGCAGGATCGGCGTTTCGACCTCGACAAAGCCCCGCTCGTCCAGGAAGCGGCGCACGGCCTGGATCACACGCGCCCGGGCGCGGAACACGTCGCGCACCTCGGGGTTGACCGCCAGGTCGGCATAGCGCTGGCGGTAGCGCGCCTCCGGGTTGGCGAAGGCCGAGTGCACGACACGCTGACCGTCGACGAGCTCCTCTTTGCCTGCCGGAAGCGGCGAGACGGCCTTGGCCAGCATGCGGAAGCCGCGGACGTGCAGTGAGACCTCGCCGGTTCGGGTGCGGAAGAGCTTCCCCTCCGCTTCGACGAAGTCGCCCAGGTCAAACTGATCGGCGAAGAGCGAAGTGCTCTCCGCGCCCAGCTCGTCGGCGCGCAGGTAGAGCTGCAGGCGGCCGTGCCCGTCCTCGACGTGGGCGAAGGTGACCTTGCCCATGTGGCGCACCGAGCGCAGGCGGCCGACGATCGCGGCGGTGATCTCCGCCCCTTCGGGCGCGGCCTCGAAGGCCTGCACCGCCTCGACCGTCGTGTGCGTGCGCCGGGCGGTCGTCGGGTAGGGCTCGAGCCCAGCCCGCCGCAGCGCCTCGGCCTTCTCCAGTCGGAGTCGCTCCAGATCGTTCAACTCTGCCATGGTTGCACTCTCGGCTGCGGGCCTTGGTCCCGCTGCCCGGCCGGCGCCGGGCGTCAGCCCGGCGGCTGCCGGGCGGCGGCCAAACTCAAATGCTACAAAAAAAGCCCCGCGCTAGCCAGGCTGGCGCGGGGCACCATCCCGGACCCGAACCCTACTTGATCTTGACCACCTTGAAGCGCAGCTTGCCGGCCGGGGCATGCACCTCGACCTCATCGCCAATCCGGTGGTCGAGCAGCGCCTGCCCGAGCGGCGACTCGTTTGAGATCAGCCCCTGCTTGGGATTGGCCTCGGCGGCGCCGACGATGGTGTAGGTCTCGGGCTTGCTGGAGGCTTCCTGCACGATGACCGTGCTGCCGATCTTGACCACGTCCGTCGAGCCGCCCGGCTCGATGATCTTGGCCTGCGCCAGCATGTGTTCGAGCTCGAGGATGCGCCCTTCGACGAAGGCCTGCTCGTTCTTGGCGGCTTCGTACTCGGCGTTCTCGATCAGCTCGCCGTCTTCCATCGCCTCGTGCAGACGTGTGGCGACCTCCTGCCGCTTGACCGTGCGCAGGTGTTCGAGCTCGTCTTCGAGCTTCTTCAGCCCCTCGGCAGTGACGTAGACGGCATGCATGCTCATCCCGACCTCAACCTTTGGCAGTTCGGATTAGACAAATGGACTGAGAGAGACCTCTCAGCCCATTCGGTGGCACCGACTTCATGATAGCACATCCACCGGGGCCTGTCTAGCCAAGTGGCTGTCGACAGGGAGTGCCCATGGATGGGGAACCTGGAGCCCCTGTGGCGGCGTCGGCCACGGGTGGCGTAGGACTCGAGTCCCATGCTACGCCGGCTCGCCGGCGTGCTCGAGGCCGGCGGGCCGCAGCATGCGGAGCCCGCCTGTTCGCTCGAGCATCTCGCTCAGTTCCCCGTAGACGGCGTGGTCGTCGCCCCAGAAGGTCGAGAGCTGCGAGCGGTACTCGCTGATGGCGTCGATCCACTGCTGGACTTCTTCGTCTGCCAGCGGGATGGAGACGGTGATGCCCGTGGGAAGCGGCAGGTCGGCCGGGATCACTCCGCCCCGCGCCGCATACGGCATGTCCTGGTAGTACCACAGCGGGCGGCCAAGGCGTTCGGCGGCCACACGCGTCAGGCGATGGTCGACATGCCCGCCGACGACCGACGGGCAGTAGAGGCGCGCCTGCGGCGGGCACTTCTCCTCCAGCAGAGCCGCCAGACGTGCGACCAGCGCCTCGTCAGCCGGGTGGAGCGAGCCGAAGATGGAGCCTTCATCCGGGTAGAGCGGCTCGACGTGCGATCGGCGGTAGACGGCGTCGGGGACTTCGAGGTGGACGGCCGAGGCGCCCAGCCGGCCGCAGGCCATGCGGTCTTCCGCCCGCCGGGCGGCGATTGGCGATCCGGCGCCGCCCCAGCGTCGGTGCAGTTCGACGGCGAACGCGGTCAGTTCGCCGACCGGGGTGTCGCCGGCGCACACGGTGACGACCGTTACGCCCTCATCGTTCGCCGCCTGCCGGGCCATCAGGCCGCCGCAGGAGAAGACGGCGTCGTCCAGATGGGGCGCCAGGTAGATATGCAGCGCCATTGCAGGGATTATAGCGGAAGGAGGCCGAAATCAAGCACAACTCTGGCAGACGCCAATGCTGGCCTGCGCGGGCCCTTCCTGGCGTCGCAGGTCCACAAGTTGGGTGCCCGGTAACTTAGTCAATATTGACCTAAGATGGCCTTTGCGTGCTGCCGCTGTGGGCGAATTGGGCTCAGGGCCGCCTGGAGGCCCCGCCGGGGGATAGCGGTGGTGCCGGCGCGGGCCGGGCGGAGGGGCAGCCGGCGCGGCTTGGTGACCTCCTGCGGGCGCGCATCCTGGGAAGGGCACGGGACCGCCCTCGCCGACCAGGGCGGCCTGCAAGGAGGCGCCTTTGGTGCGCCTTGCCGATCACACCTGCCAGCCGGAAACGTCGGGCGGGAAGACCCGCTCGCGGTCTGAGCCGGAGTGTTCCCGGCACCTTCCCAGCCAAAGCACGATCCAACACGCTGCGCGCTCCCTGGCGGAGGCGCGCTCTGCCGGGACCCGATGGCTGGCCCACAATGTCGACAGCTGCCGGCGAGTCGCTCACCGCCAAGTGCGCGCCCAGACTCTCGCCCGTGATAGAATCTCGTCACGGGCCGTTAGCTCAATGGCAGAGCAGGTGCCTTTTAAGCACACGGCTGCAGGTTCGAGTCCTGCACGGCCCACTCCCCGACCCACGCTCAAGAGCCCGCTCGCCAGCGGGCTTCTTCGTTCTCCACAGTGACCATGTGCCTAATTGACACGTGTCATGCGGTGTCCCCTGCCCCGGTCAGCCTTTGTCACAGGTGGTTCACCGGGCTAAATCGGTCATGCTTGTCTCTCAGCTCCTCCGTCAGGAACCGAGCGTATGACTGCTTCGTCACGGCCAACTGGGTGTGTCCCATCATATGCGACACGGAGGCCAAGTCGCCACCGTTCAGCAAGAACTCCCTTGCGAAAGTGTGCCGGAACGCGTGCGGATTGACCCTGCCACTCACACCTGTTGTCCGCTTGTGCCGCTTCATCATCTGGATCACCGAGTTCTGAGTCATTGGTGTCGCTTCACGCATCGACGTGAATACTGCCTCAGCACTCGGAAACGGGCGACAGTTCATCCACATCGCGAGGGCATCAGCAGTCCTCGGCGTGAAGAGCACCACCCTACCCTTCTCCCCCTTCTCAAAGACCGTCGCTCGTAGATGCTCGAAGTCCAGGTCGCGGACGCGCAGACCACAGACACCCCCCGCCCGGCAGCCGGTGTCAAGCAGGAAGAGCATCACCGCCCTGTCACGACAGCCTGCCGGATCATTCCCGCACGCGCCCAGCAATACCCTGACATCTGCCATGTCGATGGCCTTGGGAGGCGGGTCGGGCAGCTTCGGAAGCTTGATGCGACGGTAGAAGTTGTCATCGATCCTGCGTTCCTCATAGAGCCACTTGAAGAGCGTTCTGACAACTCGCACCAAGGTGAACTTGGTATGTCCCGAGAAGTCCGTCTCAAGCATCTTGACCATGTACGCCCGAACTTCATCCAGCCTGATCTCCCCCACGTCTTGGCCACCATACTGACCGACAAAACGACGCAGGCGATGCCCATACCATGTAAGGGTTGCGTCCTTCGCCCCCTCTGCCCTTTTCGCAGTCAGGAACAGCCCAACTGCTGTTTCCAAAGCTATCCCCATGACATCATGCCCTGCTGCACAATCCTGCCGATTGGCCCACCTCGGCCGTCAAGTGATACCGCCTCGGTGGGCCCCGACCGGTGGCGGGGCCCGGCCCCTCCACGGCTCAGGCCGTGGAGCCTCCGCCGTTCCCCGCCCTCCCCGGATCCCCAGCACCCCTACCCTCACCCGTGGATCTCTCACTCTCCTGCCACCATGAAGGCATGACGACAGGCATGACCTGCTTCTTCGCTACCCAGATCTCGGGGTGCTCTGCCTTGACCACGTACTTCGACACATACTTGAGCGCTCCCTCAGGATCCCGGATGATCTCAGTGAGAGCAAAGCCCGCCCATACATTCCAGACATCGTGCAGCAATCGGAAGTGCAACGGCCGATCCGCAATGAAATGGAGATGAACGACTTCGCGCAACTGGTACTCCATCGCAAGGACGTATGAGAAGTAGGAGTGCTTGACAATCCTCTGGTACCGCTTGCCGAAGGCTTCCTCGTTCAAGACCCGCACAAGTCTTCGAAACAGTCCTCTTGCCACATCCTCCGTACGGTCCTCCCGGAACGTCAGCGTCACGAATAGGCTCCATGGAGCCAGTGTCGCCAGCCACTTCGCGTAGGTATCCCGCAAGACCCTAGCTGCCACCCGCCCGTTCCAGACCTCCGAGGCGTCAACCGACCCTTCCAGCAGCTCTGCAAGCAGCTTCTCCGCGTCAACCATGTCGCCAGCTTTCGCCCGGGACTGGTCCGGCCGGCGCCGTCGCCTCTTGCAGGCTGCCACCAGCCGCGACCCCGTCAAGGGTGCTCGGCTGCGCCTCGCGGTCACCCTTGACTGTGCCACTTGCCTGGGGGCCCGCCGCCTGCGGCGACAGCGCCTCGCTGATCCTTGCCCTGAATGCCAGCTTCCGCTCGAGCGCCTGGCGGTACTCATCGCCGCAGATCAGATCCCCCCACCCTGAGGCTCTCAGCTGGTCTACCCATCGGAAGAACGTGGACTCCCGAATCAGCCTTCCACCCAAGAGCGGTTCAACACCTTCGCACTGCACGAAAACGACCATGCCGAGAACCTTGAATGCCTGGGTGTAGTCATCGCTGGCTGCCACGGCCAAATCCCTGAGCAGCCGTCTGACACCGACGACCTTACCCACCGCCGCAAGCTGCTGATCGGCCATTGCCCTCGCCAAGGTCGCTATTTGCGACGCTATAGTAGCAAAATGCGACTTCCCTGTCAAGGGGCAAATGACGGCTTGTGCTACAATGGTGTAGCGCCTTGCTACTAGAGGTGGGACATGGGCCGCCGCGAGGACAGGATCAACAAATACATACGCGAGCGGATCCTGCAGGCCAGACGTGAGGCCAAACAGACACAGGAGGACCTGGCTAGGGAGCTTGAGAAGACTCGTGTTGCCGTCTCCGACCTAGAGCGCGGGCGGGTAGACGTGTCAGCCTCGGACCTTGCCATAATCGCGGCCCACTACGGCAAGCCCATCAGCTACTTCTTTCCCCCTGCTGTCAGTGTCCAAGGCGAGCTGTCCGCCCTCGAGCAGGAGATACTGACCAACCTTGCTGCATTGCCGGAACCTCAGCAGTACATAGCTCTAGAGTACGTCAGGCAACAGGTCGCCATGTCCGTGAAGGCAAAGCAGCGCGAGATCGATGATGATCTCGCGGCCGCCAAATCAAAGAAGCGCTGACCCGCTCCATCCTCGGTTGCCGATACCAGCGACGTGCGCACCTAGGTTTGGCGGAAGCCAGTGTATGCGATCCAGAATCGCACAGGCTGGTCCGCAAGACATGGCCCAGCCGCCCGGTCAGGAGTCCCAAGATGAGGGTATTCGTCGGCAACTGCAGATACGAGAACCTTGAAGCATGCCGCGCCTACTCGCTCTTTGGGCTCAAACGCCCTCGCCTACCCTCCATCGAGGTTGGCGACATTGTCCTATTCCGCGTCACCGGACACTCCGGCGAACCCTACGGTGTCAAAGCTATCTGGCAGGTCCAATCGATAGAAAGAGTCGCAGCAACGACCCCTATCCCGTGGAAAGACGGCACATACAGCTGGCTTCTCCGTTGCGCAGCTCTCGTTTGGTTCGCCGACCCCTTCAGCGAGGCTTTTGCCACCTCGTCGGCAGATCATTGGGTCACTCGTCGCCTTGAAGCCCTCCATGGCAATCGCCTATCTCAAGGCAATCGCGGCCGAGAAGGCGCCTGAACTCGCGAGCCAGACAACCTCACTCGGCCGCTCCACAACAGTCGATGCCTTTCTCAACCACGTTGTCGAGAATCTCGAGACTCAGATCTACGTCTCAGAACCCATCACCCCGCCAGTGCCACTCCCCCCCGAGATCCCTCAACCGGACAAGACCGAGGAGCAAGCCCCGCGGGACAGGATCGGCGTGGTAGGCGCGAGGATTGACCTACCCGTCCTGAATTACGCCCCGCTCAACGAAATGGGCGTCATCCTCCTCTTCGGATACTACATGCAGGACCTCGGTTTCTCACATGTCGAGGAGATCAGGCCGACCTTCCCAGACGCCGTCGCAATGCAGCGTCTAGACGCCAAGAGGTTCAAGCGCGTCAGGATCGAGTTCGAGTACCGCGCAAGCTCTTTCAAGATCCATGGGCACTCGGCCGCCGGCTGCGACATGATAGTCTGCTGGGAGAATGACTGGCCCGACTGTCCCCTTGATGTCATTGAGCTCAAGTCTGTCCTGTTTGAAGACTAGACCGCCGGCAATCCCCTGCACTCTCTTGCGGTCCCGCCCCAGCCTCCCGGCGTCTTCCACTCCCACGCCAAGGCGGTTGCGTCTCGGTATAGCGAGCTCACCTGCTTTCCGGTTTCGCTCGCACCGCACCTTGTCTCCGGACATCGATCCGTCTAGAATCGTCTTGGCCGTTCGGACTCAATCACAGGTCGTCAAACGCTGATGCCTCCCAAGAAGGTGTCCCGCATCGCCTACTCAACGCAACTAGGCAAGTGCTATCAAGCCTTCGCGGAGGAACTCCTCTCCCCGAGCAATCCCGCGCGCCCTGGAGGCGTGAGCCTTATCCTCACGTCTCCCCCCTTTCCCCTAAACCGCAAGAAGCGCTATGGCAACCAGCAGGGCGAAGAGTACGTTGAGTGGCTGCGCTCTTTTGCCCCCCTCTTCCGCTCTGTCCTGCGACCCTCTGGCTCTATCGTCATCGAGATGGGCAACTCTTGGGAGCCTGGTCGCCCCGTGATGTCGACGCTCGCCCTCCGTTCCCTGCTCTCATTCATGGAGGAGGGCAAGTTCAATCTCTGCCAGCAGTTCGTATGGCACAACACCGCCAAGCTTCCCACACCTGCTCAGTGGGTCACGGTCGAGAGGATCCGGGTCAAAGATGCCTTCACGCATATATGGTGGCTTGCCCCGACTGCCCGGCCCAAGGCGAGCAACAGGCGTGTCCTAGTTCCCTACAGCAAGTCGATGAAGGCTCTCATAGCAAGCGGCCGCTACAATTCGGGGACTCGTCCCTCGGAGCACAACATCAAGCCCACTTCATTCCTCAAGGACAACAAGGGAGCGATCCCCTCCAATGTTCTCTCATCCTCGAATACTTCCCCCAACACTGCATACCTAAGGTATTGCCGGGAACGCGGCATCCCCCCCCACCCGGCGAGGATGCCAGTGGACATTGCCGAGTTCTTCATCAAGCTCCTCACTCAACCACGGGATCTGGTGCTCGATCCTTTTGCCGGCAGCAACACGACCGGCGCAGCCGCACAGCGCCTGGGCCGCAGATGGCTGTCAATCGAACCAAATGAATCCTACGTGTCTGGTTCCAAGGGCTGGTTTCGGAGCGACCTAACCGACCCCTAGTTCGAGGGCAGATGCCATTGCCTCGTGTCGATTGGAGGCTGCAGGTCTCCCCCCGCGATTGGCAGCAGAGGGCTTTTCAGGCCTGGCTGCCTGCACAACGCGGAGTTGTGCAGGTGGTCACTGGCGCCGGAAAGACTCTGCTTGCCCTCATGTGCATGGAGCGCTTCCACCATCAGACTCCCAATGCACGCACAGTCATCTTGGTCCCCACAATCGCCCTGATGGACCAGTGGTTCCTCGCATTGCGCGAAGATCTCGCCGTCAAGGAAGAGCTGATCGGATGTTACTCCGGCCGAGAGAGACCATCACGGCCCTGCATGGTGAACATACTTGTGGTGAACACCGCAAGGTCAGTTGCCCCCGCCCTGTCTAGCGGCCCTCCCTGCTTGCTCATCGTTGACGAATGTCACCGCCTGGGCACTCCCGTCAATTCCACCGCCCTGGGCGGCAACTACCGCGCAGCTTTGGGTCTCTCCGCCACACCCGAGCGCGAGTATGACACGGGATACGACGATTACCTGCGACCCATCCTCGGCGACTTGATCTTCACCTATGAGTACCGTGCGGCCCTTCGCGATAACGTGATATCGCCGTTCAATCTCGTCAATATCAAAGTGGATCTCTTGCCCGACGAGGAAGAGAAGTATCGCGATCTCACGCGAGCTGCAGCTCAGGAACTGCACCGCGTCGAGAAGGGATCGGGCTCTCCGGAGAGGCTGAAGCGGCTGCTCGGTCTGCGGGCCGGGGTGTCGTCTCAGGCGTCAATGCGTATCCCCGTCGCAGCGAAGGTGATTGAGCAAGAAAGAGGCACTCGGGCAATCGTCTTCCACGAGCGGGTCGCGAGCGCCAATCTGATAGCCCGCAATCTCGCAGCAAGGGGCCACCGTGCTACCCTATACCATTCGAGAATAGGTCCACACACCCGGCGGGACAATCTCCGCCTGTACCGGCATGGCATCTTCGACGTCCTTGTAACTTGCCGAGCGCTGGACGAGGGCACCAACGTCCCCGAAACTCGCATCGCGGTCATCGCGAGCTCAACTGCAAGCCAGCGTCAACGCATACAGAGGCTCGGACGTGTTCTTCGACCAGCTCCAGGCAAGGCTTCTGCAACCATCTTCACCATCTATGCGACTGATGCTGAGAGGCAACGATTGGAGAAAGAAGCTGGGACTATTGAAGACATCTCTTCTGTTCTGTGGCTGAACGCTGACGCGAAGGGGACCGGGTAGGATGGCAAGGATCTTCGTCAACGGCGAGAGCTTCTCCCAGATCGCCCCGACCGTCCTGTACGAGCTCGAGTTCGAGAGCATTATGCGTCAGCACTCGCCGGAGCTCTTCACCGGTTTCGAATTCGTCCCATTCAAGGTGACCGTGGCCGATGAGTCCGGATCAGCAAAGCCGGATTTTGCCCTTGTCGACCGGGGTTACCGACAATGGTGGGTGGGCGAGACAGAGCTGGGAATCCACTCTCTGGAGCGGCACGTGCTTCCTCAGGTCCGCACACTCTCGAGAGCCTACTATGGTTCGGACGCCGCGAATGCCCTACTGCGGGAATCGCGGGGCGCACTCGAGCCTCGGGCACTTGAGGACCTAATGAAGGGCGCACAGCCCAGGGTTCTCGTCGTTGTCAACTCCCCTTGCCCAACGTGGCCCGCGCGGCTTCTCAGATACGATGCCCAATTGTGTCTCATCCAGGTCTATAGGTCCGAGAAGAACCAACACATCCTACTCGTCGATGGCTACCAGCCAGAGGTTGTCGTCGATCGGGTGTCAACGTGCCGGCTCCACCCAATTCTGGCAAACTACCTCGTCGTAGATGCCCCGGCCGCGCTTGGAGTACTTCCTGGCGAGTCCCTTGAGATTGAGTTCAACGGCGCTCTCTCCCAATGGGTCAGGACCGACATCCACGACGCAGTCTGGCTCGTGTTCCACGGCAAGGAGAACCCGCTTTCAAGAGGCACCCACTACGTCTTGATACGAAC
>DYIV01000081.1 GCA_020723435.1 Slackia heliotrinireducens
TTCCGCGTAACACACCACAAAGACAGCCTCGAGACCACACCAAACGCGCCCGTCGAGTGGCTGTTTCGCCACCACGTGCTCGTTATCGAGGCGTATTACGCAGACCCTCATAAAGCGCCGTCTGCTCGCATCACACGCATCAACCGCCGTGAGTACCGGCCTGCGATTCGAGACATCAGTATACCTCATCTGTAGTCTTATCATCCCGTGTCGCCCCACGCGGATGAGACCCAACGCCCGTCTGTAGTATCCTACGAACACCGCCAAACCGCGCGGCCGGTTGAAGGAGACGTCCGTGAAGTTCTGCATACTCGTGCTCGACGGCGCTTCGGGCCTTCCAGTCGACGAACTGGACGGTCGGACCTGCCTGGAAGCGGCCCGCACGCCGAACCTGGATGAGATGGCTCGTGGCGGCATGGTGGGAATGGCCTCCACGGTGCCGGACGGGATGGAGCCATCCAGCGCCGCGGCGTGCACGTCGATACTCGGCTTCGACCCCGCGGCCAACTACGTCGGCCGGGGCGCCATCGAGGCCGCTGCCCTGGGGATTGACCTGGCCGACGGCCAGGCGGCCTTCAGGTGCAATCTGGTCTACGTCGCCGGCGGCGTCATGCGAGACTACAGCGCGGGCCACATCTCAAGCGAGGAGTCGCATCGCATCATCAACCGCCTTGATGAAACGCTGGGCGACGGTGGCGCCCGGTTCTTCCCCGGCGTGGCATATCGTCACATCCTCATACTCGACGACGCCAAGGAGGCGCTTGACGCCGTCTGCACGCCTCCCCACGACATCCCCGACCGGCCTATCGACGGCCACCTACCCCACGGGCCGGGCTCGAGACGCCTCCTGGAGCTCATGGAGCGCGCCAAGCCCATCCTCGAGACCGATCCGACCAACGCCGAGCGCGTGGCCAGGGGCGAGGTACCCGCCAACATGATCTGGCTCTTCTGGGGCGGCTCCAAGCCGACAGGACTGGCCGGCTTCGAAGAAAGCTACCGGCTCCGCGCCGCGATCACCTCCGGCGTCGACTTGCTGCGGGGGCTTGCGAAGCTGTTCGGCCTCACTCCGTTGGCTATCCCCGGAGTGACAGACGGCTCCGACAACGACTACGAGGCACAGGCATCGGGCGCCCTGGCGGCGCTGGACGATCACGACCTGGTCGTCATCCACGTCGAATCGCCGGACGAGGCGGCGCACGGAGGCGACTGGAAGGCCAAGATCGAGGCGATCGAGCGCATAGACGCCGAGATCGTGCCTCTTCTGAAGGCATACGACGGCGAGCTGAGAGTCCTGGCGATGCCCGATCATCCCACGCCCATCGCAAAGCGGACTCACATCTCGGCTCCGGTGCCGTTTGTGCTGTTCGGGCCCGGCATTGAGCCAAACGGGGCGTCAGCCTTCACGGAGGCTCAGGCAGAATCCACCGGCATGCTGCTCAAAGAGGGATGGCGCTTGATGGAGATGTTGACCGGCGGCCGTCCTACCTGATCGCCGTCTGCAAGAAGCCCATCACCGCGTTGGGGAAGACCCCCAGAACCCCCACGACGCCCAGACAGGCGCTTGTCGCCGTCATCGCGCCGATGTCCGCGCGGACCTGGCGCTCCCCTTCTCCCATGAACATTTCCTTGATGATCATGGCGTAGTACCCGAGGCTGATCACGCTGTTGATCACCCCGATGACCGCGAGCCACAAGAGCCCTCCCTCGATCGCCGCACCGAAGATGAAGAGCTTGCCCATAAAGCCCGCGAGTGGAGGAATCCCGGTCAGCGATAGCAGGAAGACAAGCATCGCCAGGGCGAGGAATGGGGATCGCTTCGCCAGCCCGGACAAGTCGTCAAGATTCTCGCCGGAGGCAGCGATCACTACGAAGAAGGCGCCCAGATTCGCCGCCGCGTAGACCGCGATGTAGAAGAGCACGCTCGCCGAGGCCAGCTTCGTCCCCGCGGCCAGCGCGACGAACAGGTATCCGGCGTGCGCCACCGAGGAGTACGCGAGCAGCCTCTTTACGTTCTTCTGCTGATAGGCAAGCAGATTGCCCACGAGCATGGAGAGGACCGCGATGATGGCGAAGAGCACGGTCCATTCCGCCTGAGCGCCGCCCAGCGCGACCGAGAACACCCTGATTACCCCGGCCAGCGCGGCGAACTTGGGAACCGCGGATATGAACGCCGTGACCGCGGTCGGAGCGCCCTCGTAGGCGTCGGGCACCCAGAAACGGCGCCGCTGCCAGCTTGAAGCAGAAACCGGCTTAAACAAGGATGACGGCCAGCACGAAGAGCTCGTTGGAGAGCAGGCCTCTGGCCGTCACGGCCGCCGCGATCTCCGCGAATCCCAGCTCGCCGGTGAGGCCGTAGACCAGCGACATCCCGTAGGTCATAATCACCGACGTCATGATGGCCAACAGAAAGTACTTCAGCGCCGCCTCGGTCGCCCTGACGTCATCCTTCTTGAAGGCGACCAGCACGTAGCAGGGCAGCGTGACCAGCTCGATGCCTAGGTAGATGATGAGCAAGTTGTTGGCGCCGGCCATCACCATCCCGCCGAAGACCGAGAAGAGCATCAGCGCGTAGAAGTCCTTCTCGAAATGCTCGATCATGCGCTGGCCGTACGCGGCGACGAGCACGAGCAGATTGGTGATCGCAAGCAGCACCGCGACGAACATCGACAGCGAATCCGCCCGCCAGCTCCCCGCAAACAGCACCTGGTCGGCGTCGAGCAGCGTCAGGGCCCAGCCGGCGGCGATCGCCAGCACCGTCGCCGTTATGGCAAGCAGCGCGGCCCGGATGCGCTTGCCGAAGACGACATCGAAGAAGAGCACGCAGATGCCCAGCCCCCCAACGAGAAGCTGTGGCCCGATGTAGGCCAGCGTCCCCACCTAGGCCACTCCCGCGATGCGCAAGAGGCTAGTGACACTGGGGTTGATGACCGACAGCATCACGGTGGGATAGATGCCGACAACGACGATGATCGCCATGAGCGGCACGAGTGTCGAAGCTTCTCGCAGGTTGATGTCGACAAGCCCCTCCAGCTTCTCAGGCAACTTGCCCAATGCGACCCGCTGAAGCATCCACAAGAGATACCCGGCCGTCAGGACTATCGCCGCCGTGGAGATATAGACGAAGCTCTTGGCAAGCACCGACTCGTAGGTTCCCAGCAGGATGAAGAACTCGCCGATGAAACCGGAGAGACCGGGCAAACCGAGCGAGGCGAACGATGCGAAGGCCAGGATGCCGCCGAGGACGGGAACCTTCAGTGAGAGCCCGCCCAGGTCGTCGATCATTCTCGTGTGGGTTCGCTCGTAGACGAGGCCGACCAGCAGGAAGAGCATCCCCGTGATACAGCCGTGGTTGAACATCTGAATAACGGCGCCGTTGACCGATGCCGCGGTGCCCGCCGCCGTACCCAGCATGACGTATCCCATGTGGCTTACGGACGAATATGCAACCAGCTTCTTCATGTCTTTCTGCACCATGGCGCAGCACGCCCCGTACACGATACCTATCACCCCAAGAACCGCGAGCATCGGGGCGTAGTTGGCAAAGGCGTCGGGAGTGATGGGCATCGTCACACGTATGAAGCCGTAGCTTCCCATCTTCAGCAGCACGCCCGCCAGAATGACCGAAACGGCCGTGGGAGCCTCAACATGAGCGTCCGGCAGCCACGTGTGGAACGGAAAGAGCGGCACCTTCACCGCGAAGCCGGCGAAGAACGCCAGGAAGATCCAGGACTGCAACCCGATCGGGAACGTGTGGCGCGCCACCTCCAGCATGTCGAACGTGCGCACGCCCGGCGCGAAATACAGCATCAGGATGCCCAGCAGCATGATGACGCTGCCCAGCAGCGTGTAGAGGAAGAACTTGATCGCCGCATACTCCCGGCGCGGTCCGCCCCAGATTCCAATCAAGAAATACATGGGCACGAGCACGACTTCCCAGAAGACGTAGAAGAGGACGAAATCAAGCGCGCAGAAGACGCCCATCATGCCCACCTCGAGCAGCAACAGCAGCGCGAAGTAGTGCTTGGGGCGCAGGTCGATCTTCCACGAAGCGATGACGGCCAGGAAGGAGAGCAGCCCCGTCAGCAGCACGAGCGGGAGGCTGATGCCGTCAATGCCGAGATGGTAGGTCATACCCAGGGACGGGACCCACGGCACGCGCTCGACGAACTGCATCCCGGAGGCGCCCCGGTCGAATCCCAAATAGAGCAGGGCCGTGATTATGAACGTCGCCCCGGTGAAGAGCGCCGCCATGCGGCGCGGCCGACCCTCTTGGTCCGGCAACGCGGCGATCAGGATAGAGCCGGCCAGCGGCAGGAAGACCGCGGCCGTCAGTAGCGGGAACTTCATCTAGAGACCTCCTCGTAGGGTGAGCCAGAGAATGAAGAGGATGATGACAATCAGCGTGCCGTACATCCACTGCGCGTAGCTCTGGAGCCTGCCTGTCTGTGCATAGCGCAGGCGTTTGCCTGCGCCCATTACCACGAATCCAAGACCGTTGACGATGCCGTCGACGATGTGGGTGTCGAACCACCCGGCCGCCCTCGCGGCCACGAGAGTCACGCTTGCGGCCCCGTTGACGATGCCGTCCACGACCGTCCGGTCGAACCAGGCGCAAAAGTCGCAGAATTTGATGAACGCGCCCACGACGTAGTGCTCGTACAGCTCGTCGAGACCGAACTTGTTGCGCAGCACCGTGGTCGCGTACATGACCAGCCTCTGCTTCTTGACGGTTCCCAACGGAATGGCGCGCCTGTGATAGACAAGCCACCCGACGGCAATGCCGCTCAGCGCCACAGCCGTCGAGCCCAGCGCGATCATCAGATTGATGGGCTCGGGATGCTCGCCCAGGAATTCCGTGAAGAAGTGCGCGCCCAGCCGCGCGTCGAGGCCAAGCCCGACGGTGATGGCCGTCAAGATGACCAGCGGCACTGTCATCACGAGTGGTGATTCGTGCGCGTGATGGCCCTTCTCGCGGCCGAAGAAAACGACGAAACAGACCCGGGCCATATAGAAGGCGGTCAAGAAGGCGCCCAGGATCGCGGCGCCCAGGATCGGCCACATGTGTTTGTGGTAGAGCGCGGCTAGTATCTCATCCTTTGAGAAGAAGCCCGAGAGCGGGAAGATCCCCGCCAGGGCCAGCGATCCGATAATGAACGTCCAGGTCGTGATGGGCATCTTCTTCGACAGCCCGCCCATGTCTCGAATGTCCTGGCTGTGCACCGCGTGAATGACGCTTCCCGATCCCAAGAACAGAAGGGCCTTGAAGAAGGCGTGCGTCGTCAGGTGCCACATGCCGGCGACGTAGCTCCCGGCGCCCAGACCCATCATCATGTAGCCGAGCTGGCTGATCGTGGAGTACGCCAGGACCTTCTTGATGTCCAGCTGCACCACGGCTATGAGCGCGGCGCCCAGCGCCGTGATCGCCCCTATCGTCGCCACCACCGCCAGCGACGTCTCGGAAAGCTCAAAGAGAGGAAAGCTGCGCGCGACCAGATAGACGCCCGCGGCGACCATGGTTGCCGCGTGGATCAGGGCGCTGGCCGGCGTGGGACCGGCCATGGCGTCGGGCAGCCACACGTGCAGCGGGAACTGCGCGCTCTTGCCGATCGCGCCGCAGAACAGGAAGAGCGTTATGAGCGTGATGAGTGCCGGGGCCATCCCCTCGGCGGCGTGAAACACGTCGCGGAAGACGAACGTGCCGGTCGTGGCGAAGATCGCGATGATCCCCAGCCCGAAACCGACGTCGCCGACGCGCGTGACCAGGAAGGCCTTCTTTGAGGCGTTGTAGGCCTCTTCCTTCTCGAACCAGAAGCCGATCAGCAAATACGAGCAGAGCCCCATGATCTCCCAGGACATGTACATCAGAAGGTAGTTGTTGGCCAGCACTAGCGACAGCATGGCCGCCGTGAACAGCGACAGGACCGCGTAGTACCAGTGGTACCGCTCGTCGCCGTGCATGTAGCCGATCGAGTAGACATTCACCATCAGGCTGACGATGGAGATCACCAGCAGCATGACGGCGGTAAGAGGATCGGCCTGCAGTCCGAGCTGTATCGTCTTGGAGCCGAGCTTCACCCACGCGAACGTGTGGCTGAACGGCCCGCCCGACATGACCCTCGCGAACGTGGCGACCGACAGCCCGAAGCTGCCGAGCACCGTGACAATCCCAACGTAGTGCGCCCACTCCCGCGCGCGCCGGCCTGCGGTCACCAGCACTATGAAGCTGGCGACGCAGAGCAGCGGTATGAGTGCTAGTTGCAGCATTGTCGCTCCTCGTGCCCCCTACATTACCATTTCATCAAGTTGACTTGATTGAGCTCTATAGTCGATTTCTGCCGGTAGATCGACAGAACGATCGCCAGTCCCAGCCCCACCTCGGCCGCGGCCACGACCATCACGAAGATGGCGAAGAACTGCCCCTTGATCGTCCCGGGCGTCACGTACCTCGCCAGAGCGATCAGGTTGATGTTCACCGCGTTGGCCATGAGCTCCAAGCACATCATCACGGCGATGGCGCTGCGCTTCGACAGCGCGCCGTACAGACCCATGCAGAACAGCACCGCCGAGAACGTCAGGTAGTGGTTGAGTGTCAGTTCCACGGCTACTGCTCCTCCCTTGCCAGGAATATCGCCCCGACCAGCGCCACCAGCAGTACGATCGAGGCAAGCTCGAAGGGCAGCAGGTACTGAGAGAAGAGAAGACGGCCCAGCACGGACGTGTCGGTCACGACGGCGGCCTTTGGCAGCACCCATGGCGCCCGTATCTGAAGAGGAACGAGGATCGCGGCGAGCGCGAGAGCCACTAGGCCGGCGGCGAGCGCGTGCGTGCCCGGCGCCTCGACATCGGCCACGCCGGTTCCGGTCAGCATGATCACGAAAAGCAGCAGAACGGTGACGGCGCCCGCGTAGATGAATATCTGCATGATGGCAAGGAACCCCGCGGACAGCAGCGCGTACACGCCCGCCGTCGCCAGCAACGATCCGAGCAGGTAGAAGGCTGAGTGGACGATGTTGGTGGTGCGAAGCATCATCGCCGCACCGCCCACAACGAGTGCCGCGAGGATGTAGAAGCCTACTGTCTCGCTCACTGTGCTATCCCGTCTCCTCCTCGAGGGGCCGTTCGTCCGGCCTGCGCAATTCCCTCAACATGTCCCGTTCGATGAGCTTCTCTTTGTTCTGTGTAGCGAGTTCAAAGGCGCTGCTCATGTCCAGGGCGTCGAATGCGCATGCTGCCACGCAGAAGCCGCAATACATGCAGCGGCCGAGGTCCACGTGGAAATACTCGACGACCTTGCCGTCCCCCTCGGGAGCAGGACCGGTAACCATCGTAATCAGCCTGTCTGGACAGGCGGCGACGCACAAGCCGCACGCGACGCACTTCGGCTTGCCGTCCTCATCGGTGTTCATCACAACCGCGCCGCGAGTACGCGGCGGCAGCTGGCGCTTCTCGTACGGGTATTGGCGCGTGATCGACTTGCCGAGCAGGTGCTTCAGCGTCGTTTTGAATCCGCCATAGAATCCGAGACCCATGCCTGTGCCTGTTCCTTTCTTATGCTACGCGCCGCCGAGCAGCGGAATACCCGCGATCACCACGCCGGTCAAAAGTATGTTGATCAACCCGATCGGCAGCAGGACCTTCCAGCCAAGATCCATCAGCTGGTCGACCCTAACCCTGGGAAGCGACCCGCGAATCCACAGCATGCCGATAACAAACAGGTACGTCTTGATGAAGAACCACGCGATCGGCGGAAGCAGCGGGCCGGACCAGCCGCCGAAGAACAGCGCGACACCCAGCGCCGAGAGAATGAAGAGATTGGAATACTCCGCCAGCATGAACAGAGCGAACTTCATCCCCGCGTACTCGGTCTGATAGCCCGCCACCAGCTCCGACTCCGCCTCCGGCATGTCGAACGGCGTACGATTCAGCTCGGCCGATAGAGTGACCAAAAAGAGCAGGAAGCCGATCGGCTGGCGGAAGATGTACCATCCGCCCACGAACAGCGGTCCATTCGTCTGCGCCTTTACGATCTCAACGATCGAGAGCGAGCCGGCAAGCATGACGACGCCGAGCACCGAAAGGAGCATCGGGACCTCGTAGCTGATCTGCTGTGCCGCGGCGCGCAATCCGCCGAGCAGCGAGTACTTGTTATTCGACGACCAGCCGGCCATCAGGATGCCGATTGGGAACAGGGCGGCCACGGCGAAGACGTAGAACAGCGACAGATCGAAGTCCCGCGCCACAAGCGTGTCGGTAACCGGTACCGCCAGATAGATGAGGTAGGCGGGCACGAAGACCACGACCGGCGCCAGGCGGAACAACCACTTGTCGACCTTGGCCGCCTGTATGTCCTCCTTCGTCAACAACTTGAGCGCGTCGACGACCGGCTGCGCCAAGCCGTGCCAACCCGTGCGCATCGGTCCCATTCTGATCTGAATGTGCCCCAAGATCTTCCGCTCGAGCCACGTCAGGAAGAGCACGTTCAGGAGCATGAAGACCAGGGTCAGGAGCCCCGCGAGTATTATCGATGGAAACATCTCGACCCTTTCACCTATGCCTTCTCGACGCTGACGCCGGCTTTGACGATTCGGGCCTCGCCGTTCCAGCCAAGCAGCTCGGCTGCCGACGCCTCCGCGAAGCCGAACGGCAAGAAGACCGTCCCAGGCAGGGACTTGCCGGTCACCTTGACCTTCGCCTTCACTTCACCCTTCGAAGACGCGAGTTTGACGATCATCCCATCCTTGACTCCCAGCCGCTCTGCATCCTGCGGGCTCACTTCGGCCAGCGGCTCCGCGTAGGCCTCGGTCAGACCCTTCGCCATCCGACTGAGGTGGCCTGAATGGAACCGCCTCTGCCCGGTGAGGATGCGCATTTCGTTCTCGTCGACGGAGAGTGCCGCCGGGGCGGCCGAAACCGGCGCGAGTGTCGGGTATCCGGATGGAAATCCTCCGTCCGAGAAGGACGCCGCGCCGCGCGGTTGTGAATCCGAGGCCGGCCAACGCATCGCCCCGTCCTCGAGAGCCTCATAGCTGACGTGTGAGTAGGAGGGATTCACCAGGGCGATCTCCTCCATGACGGTCGCCGCGCCCGACTCCAGCGTGCTCCCCATTCGATCGGCGAGCTCGGAGAGTATCTCCAGATCGCGCCGCGCGCCGCCTTGCGGCTTGAGCGCCGGCCGCACCCGCTGAATCGCTCTCTCCATGCTGGTGAACGTCCCGCGCTTCTCGGCGAAACTCAAACCGGGCAGAACGACGTCGGCTATTTCGGTCAGCGGACCGTCCACGGCGTCTTGCACGACAAGGAAGTCAACATTCTTGAAGGCTTCGACGGCGCCCGGGTGCGTGGCGGATGGGTCGTCGCCCATCACGTATGCGGCCTTGATCTTGCCGGCCGCGGCCGCCTCGAGCACTCCGCCCAGATCGAGCCCTTCGCACTGGGGAATCTCGCAACCCCACACTTCGCCCAGGCGGTCGCGAGCCCCCGCGTCGGAGACGTCCACGCCACCGGGCAGCACCGACGGCGCTACACCCACGTCGAGAGCTCCCTGCCAGTTGCTCGCCAGCCCCGCGACGTACACGCCGCCGCTGTCTCCGACGTTTGACGTGACGACTCCCAGGTCGGCCGCGAGCCTACCCATGTCACAACCTGCCCAGCCGGCTACGATCACGGCTCCGGCGCGAGCCGCCGCGAAGAGGTCGGCGGCGGCGGCCATGGATTCGCCATCCACACCCGAAGCCGATGCGGCCTCCTCCAGCGTGCAGGAATCCAACGAGGCAATCATCTCATCCATGCCCTGCGGCGCCCCCGACTTCCCGTTGGCGGCCTCGCAGATACGCCTGACGATCGCGCCCAAGACGACGGATTCGCTGCCCGCGGCGACCGGAAGCCACGTCGTCGCAAAACGCGCCAGCTTCGTGCGCCGGGCGTCTATCACTATGAGCTTGGCGCCCCGCTCCCGTACGGCTCGCTGTATGTGCAGCGAGAACATCGGATTCATCTCGGACACGTCGGCGTCGATAACCAGGATCGCGTCACAGTGGGCCGTCTCGGCCAAGCTGTTGGTGGCGGCCGTCGCGACACCGAGCACGTCCGCCACGCCCGAGAGCGTGTCGGCGTGGACCGCTCTGTCGCTGAAATCGATGTTGTTGGTCCCGAGTACGCAGCGAGCCACCTTCTGCAGCTGATAGTTCTCTTCGTTGGTGTTGTGGGATGACCCGAGAACGGCCATTGCCTCGGCTCCGGCCTGCTCTTTCGCCTCGCCGAGCTTCTTGGAGACGAGGTCGAGAGCCTCTCCCCATCCCGCCTGGACGAGCTTGTCGCCCTTGCGCAGGTTCTTGGAAAAAGCCTCTACGAACTCGTT